>CAYVDB010000001.1:0-28960 GCA_964450705.1 uncultured Candidatus Saccharibacteria bacterium
GGGCCACCGCCGAATTTCTCCATGATTGTTTGAAGAAGAGATCGATCTGAGCCCGCGAGTCCTTTATGGTCTATTCCGAGAAGAGACAATGCTTTTTCTGTAGCTTCTTCGTCAATGTCTTTTTTATGAACTTGAGCAAAATCTCGCACTCGTTTTAAAAGATAGTTCGCGGTTCTTGGAGTAAAGCGACTTCGTTTGGCGATGTGTTGTGCGGAATTTTCTTTAAGTTTTATTCCAAGAATGTCTGCAGATCGTTTCAATATTTTTTCTATCTCTCCTTCGCTATAAAATTCTAAGCGGAATACGCCTCCGGAAAATCTGGAACGTAGTGGGGAAGAAATAAGGCCAATCCGAGTTGTTGCGGCAACTAAAGTAAAAGGAGGAAGTTCAAGTTGGATAGTTCTTGCTGAAGGGCCCTTCCCGATAATGATATCTAAAGACCCAGACTCCATTGCTGGGTATAAAACTTCTTCGATGGCTTTATTGAGACGGTGAATCTCGTCAATAAAAAGTATATCCCCTGGAGACAAGTTGGTAAGTATTGAGGCAAGGTCGCCAACTTTTTCA
Source organism: uncultured Candidatus Saccharibacteria bacterium (assembly GCA_964450705.1). Lineage (GTDB taxonomy): Bacteria > Patescibacteriota > Minisyncoccia > Phycocordibacterales > Zambryskibacteraceae > CAYVDB01. The sequence goes on from CAYVDB010000001.1 coordinate 568, forward strand.
ATAGCTGGGCCAGAGGTCGATTTCATTTGAGAAGATGTTTCTTTGGCGATCAGGTGTGCCAAAGTTGTTTTTCCAAGCCCTGGCGGTCCATAAAAGAGGATATGTTCTGGAGGATGTTTGCGCTCCTGAGCTGCTCCGATGAGAATCTGGAGGTTACTTTTTATTACTTCTTGTCCGATATAGTCATCCCATCGAGACGGGCGAAGTGTTTGATCAAGAAAAAGAGCGTCTGGTGAGTTATCTTCCCCGCTTTCTTTGGGGATATTTTGCTGAGATAGATGTTTTTTCATAAAAATAGGAACAATACACACCTACATTCTACCAAGAGGAGGGCTTTGGAGTATGGTTGACAAAAAATAAATTATGTGCTAGGATACTGGTATTGCTGGAATAGATGCTTTTCCTCGCGTATATTTCAGAGTTCTCCAAATCCAAGATATAAATCTCTAAGCAACAAGGCTTTTGCCTTTTCAAGCGCTTACTCGAGGATGATCTGGTTCGGGTTTGTCCCTCGCTGGGCCATCCCTTAGACTACTCGCTGAGCTTTTGGTACGACTATTGAAAGTGTTGCTTAGAGATTTATGTTTTGGATTTTCTTTTTGTTTGAGATTCAGATTTTCTATTGAATCCTCTATCCTCATTATTCACAAAAGGGAATTGTGGGCAATACAAAATCACGATAGCGTCACTCTTCTTCTGCGAGGTCAATAACCCGACCGAGCTCATCAAGAGAAGTAATTCCGCGGAGAGCTTTAATAAGGCCATCTTGTTTCATAGAAGGAATTTTCTGGCTTTCTGCTGCTTTGCGAATTTCTCTCTCGCTCGGATTTTCAAGCACAACTCGCTCTATCTCTCTGTCGGCAAGAACTGCTTCAAATACGCCCGTTCTTCCTTTGTACCCGCTTCCATCACAGAGAGGACACCCCAAAGCTTCAAATACCACATCTTTTTGTAGCCCTTCTATATAAGAAGGGTCTTTGATTAAAGCAAAAGAGCGATCAACCAAACTTTTCTCTTCCGGAGTAATCGGTCGTTCTTTTTTACATTCTGCACACAGTGTTCGCACAAGTCTTTGTGCAATAGAAATGTTTACCGCAGATGTAATCACCTTTGGATTAACGCCAAGGTCAATCAACCTAGGGAATGTTCCTGCCGCGTTATTTGTGTGCAGGGTTGAAAAAACAAGGTGCCCAGTGAGCGCGGAATTTACTGCGATTTCTGCTGTCTCGTCGTCTCGTATTTCTCCAACCATGATTACGTCCGGATCTTGTCGGAGCGCGGAACGAAGACCGCTTGCAAATGTATAATTTTTGTCTGGATCCGTTTGTGTTTGTACGATACCGGGAAGATGGTACTCAATTGGGTTTTCAATCGTAATGATTTTTATTTCAGGAGTGTGTATTTTCTTAAGAAAAGAGTAGAGGGTGGTAGTTTTTCCACTGCCAGTTGGTCCTGTTACAAGAATCATGCCGTTAGGCTTCTTTATCTCATGAAGAAAAAGCTCTAGAAGACGAGGATGTATGCCTCTTTCTTCTAAGTCAACTGAAGTTGCGTTTGGATTTAGAATTCGAAGTACCACAGACTCGTTGTATGCTCCCGGTAAGAGAGAAGTTCTCACCTCAGTATCTCCCGTTGGAAGCTTGATAGAAAATCTTCCGTCCTGAGCCCCTGAAACATTTAACTTTAGATTTGAAATCAGTTTGATTCGAGATAAGAGAAGTTTGTATGTGTCGAGATCGATTTGGAGGATATCGGTCAACACTCCGTCAAGACGGTATCTCAGTCGAACATATGCCTCTTCCGGCTCCAAGTGAACATCTGAAGCTTTGCGAGCCAAAGCCCCGGCAAGGATTATTTCTAAGATTCTTGAGATTCGATAACTTTTTTTCATTCCCAAAATAGTTTCTATTTCTGTCTTGATTTCGGAAAGGCTTGTTACTTTGCCGAGAAGCTCAACAATGTCTTCGTTAGAAATATCGAGCGCTCCACTTTTTGATTCAAACGAGTAGGATAAATCTTTGTAGCGATCCCAAACTTTGTTCAAGCTTTCGTGGGAGACCATAAAGAGATTTGGTTCATAACCTGCATTTTTAAAATCCTCTATTTTTAAGAGAGTTTTTTCGTTCACTGGAGAAAGTACGGCAACATCAATTCGTTTATCGACAATATTAAATACTGCGAGAAATGCCTCCCTCGCATCCGCTTCCTTAACTACTCGCAGAGCATCTATGTTTATAGGTACTGCTCCAAGGTCGAGATATTGGACGCCATATTTTGAGGAAAGGGTCCTTGCGAGATCTTCCTCTTCCTTTTTCTTGAGTTCTCCAAAACGTTTAAGTTGTTTTTCTTCGTTAAATTCTACTGTCATTTTAGGCTTATTTAGGGCCTTATTTTAGCACCCCAGAGGAGCAGTCTCAAAGAAAAATAGGGGAGAAAATACTGTTGACAAATTAATATAGATTGTGGTATAATACTATTAGAGACACAGATACCATCCTTTTGGCCAGGAGGCCATTATGAAGAAGACCAACCTGTTCTTTCTCATCGTTTTCTCTCTTCTCGGGACTGCGTGCGTGGTCCCGCCCCGCCCTCGGGTTGTCATCGGACAACCTGGGGTCGTGTACAGAAGCCCCACCGAGAACGCTCGCGGGAACACTCTCACGGTTACGGTGATGAACAACATCGCCGGAACAGAGCTGGATATCTTGGTCGATAAGACCATGGTAATCAAGGGCCTGCGGCCTGGGGTGCCTGAGACGGTGACCTTCTCCTGCAACCAGGGGGTCATCAACATCTCCCTCGGCGACAATCGTCGTCGAGGAAACACCAACCAACAGTTCACCCTCTCGGGGGTTGTATCTCGAGACAGTGTCTATGTCGGTGCGGCTCAAGGAGCTCCAAGGCCCAACCTAAATTGCCAGAACAACGGCAGGGGTAGGGCTCAGCATCGGGCAGTACGCTGGGATGTTCAAAGAGTTCAGGTGCCGAGGTCGGTTGACTGATCTTGGAGAGAAGAAGAAGCACGATGACCCCCGTCCTGAGCTTGTCGAAGGACGGGGGTTTTCTTTATGCAAACCTCTTCTTTTTCTATAAAATGGTGGCATGGATAATCTTTTCACCTCAAAAAGCCTTGAAGATACCGCTTCTTATGCAAGGCAATTTCTCCATGAGATTCTCCCACAAAAAGACCTTGCTACAGTTGTAGTCCTTTCAGGAGATCTTGGCGCAGGAAAGACTGCTTTTACTAAGGAGCTCGGATCTTTGTTGGGAATCCCTTCGCAAGAAATTACAAGCCCAACTTTTGTGATTGAGAAAATTTACGAAATTAAAAATGATATCTTTGAACGTTTTATCCATATTGACGCCTATCGTCTGGACTCTTCTCTTGAGCTGCTTTCTCTCGGATGGGACGATATTGTAAAAAATCCAAAAAATTTAATTGTTATTGAATGGGGCGAACGTGTGTGTGGTATTTTTCCTAAAAAAATTTACGAACTCCATTTTACTTTTGTAGATGAGGATACCCGCACAATCAAACGTATTTCATGAAGAAAAAAAATACATCAAAAAAACTAGTTCTTCTTGATGCTCATGCAATTTTGCATCGTGCATATCATGCCCTTCCTGATTTTTCTACCGCAAAAGGAGAGCCAACAGGCGCTCTTTACGGTCTTTCATCTATGATTTTGAAAATCATAGATGATCTAGAGCCAGATTACGTCATTGCTTGTTACGACTTACCTGGTCCAACATATCGGCATGAGGCTTATGACGGCTATAAAGCTCAGAGGAAAAAAGCTGATGATGATTTAGTTCTACAAATGAAACGTTCTCATGACGTCTTTTCCGCTTTTGCTATTCCTGAGTATTCTCATCCTGGTTTTGAAGCTGACGATATTTTGGGGACTATTGTTGAGAAATTATCTACAGAAAAAGATATAGAGATTGTGATTGCTTCTGGTGATATGGACACAATGCAATTGGTGGATAAAGACAAGGTTTCTGTGTACACCCTAAAAAAGGGGATTAATGACACGATACTCTATAATCAAAAGAAAGTAGAAGAGCGGTTCGGTTTTTCTCCAAAACAGCTTCCTGATTTTAAAGGATTACGAGGAGATCCTTCAGACAATATCATTGGTATAAAAGGGATTGGAGAAAAAACAGCAACCACTTTAATTACAGCATTTGGAACAATTGAAAATATGTACCGGGAGCTCAAAAAGCATCCGGAGAAAGGTAAAGAAATCGGCTTAAGCGAAAGAATCCTCGCTCTTATTTTAGAAAACGAAGAAGAGGCAATCTTTTCAAAAATGCTCGCAACCATTAGGAGAGATGCGCCTATTGATTTTTCGGTACCTTCAAAAACATGGAGAGAGTCTTTTGAAATAGACAAAGCAGATGCTCTTTTCCAAGAGCTAGAATTTCGTACGTTTAGTGCCCGTCTTCACACGGTGTTATCTAAAGGAAGAGAAGGCTCTCGCCAAGACAAAGGGAGCCAGCTTTCTTTAAACACTCTTTCAAATGCCGAAATCGACACAGACGAAGTGCGAGAGGTTGCGCTTGCTTTGTGGATTTTGAATTCAAATATTGTTGACCCAACACTAGATGATATTTTGCGTTTTTCACATACTAAAGATTTTACAAAGGCTCGCGATAACATTCTCGGCGAGATTAAAAGGCAGAAACTTGAATTCGTATACGAAACAATTGAGAAGCCACTTATTCCAATTGTGAAAAAAATGGAAACACTTGGAGTAAGAATAGATAAAAAATATTTAGCACAACTTTCAAAGGAATATCATACAAAACTCTCCTTGCTTGAAAGGGAAATATGGGATTTGGCTGGTCGTGAATTTAACATTGCTTCTCCGAAGCAACTTGGAGAGGTTCTTTTTAATGATCTTGGTCTTGTCCTAAAAAATCAAAAAAAGACGAGTACTGGCATGAAGTCTACAAAAGAGTCCGAACTTGAAAAGATGAAAGATCTTCACCCTATTATTCAAAAAGTTCTTGAGTATCGAGAATTTGCAAAACTTCTCTCAACATACATCGATGCCATTCCAAAACTTATTGATGAAAAAGGACGCCTTCATACCAAGCTTCGCCAAGCGGGGACTACTACAGGACGAATGTCGTCTATTGATCCAAATCTACAAAATATTCCGATAAAAACAGAGTTAGGAAGAAATATAAGAAAAGCCTTTATTGCAGAAGAAGGATTCACTCTTGCATCTCTTGATTATTCTCAAATTGAACTTCGAGTGGCAGCAATAATGTCACAAGATCCAATTTTTCTTGAGATTTTTAGAACTGAACAAGACGTACATATGGCAGTTGCTTCAGAGGTGTTTAAGATCCCACCTGAACGTGTCGATAAAGGAATGCGAGCAAAGGCAAAAACAATTAATTTTGGAGTTCTTTATGGCATGGGGGTTAATGCTTTGAGGCAAAATCTTCAAGGCACTCGCGAAGAAGCGGCAACATTCTATGCTGAATATTTCAAAAGATTTTCTGGGCTTGCAGAATATTTGGAGAGAGTAAAAAAAGATGCGGTAAAAAAGGGTTTTACTGAAACTTTATTTGGCCGCAGGCGGTACCTTGAAGGACTTTCTTCTCGTATTCCATATATTAAAGCTGCAGCAGAACGCATGGCTATTAATGCTCCAATCCAGGGTACCGCCGCGGATATTTTAAAGCTTGCAATGGGAGAGATTTCACGATGGATACAAAAAGAAAATATAGAGGAAGACGTTCGGATGATATTACAAATTCATGATGAGCTTCTTTTTGAGATAAAGTCTGGGAAAGAATATGAAATGGGTATGAAGATTAAAGAAATTATGGAATCTGTTCTTCCTGGAGACAAGTCTTTTGGCGTTATTTGTCGAGTAAACGTTGCAACTGGTTCATCGTGGGGTGAACTTAAAGAATTATGATTTATTTTCTTTACGGAAGCGATTTTTCTAAGGTAAGAACAAAACTTCGAGAGATTATTGTTTCGCAGCAAAAGAAAAATCCGGACGCATCTTATTTTAAGATCGAAGCTGACACTTGGAGGGAAAGCTCTCTTGAAGAACTCCTAGGAAGCGCTGGGCTATTTCAGAATAAATATCTGATTGTTCTAGACGGCGTCTTTGGTGATAAAAAAACTGGAGAAAAAGCCCTTCCTTTTTTGAAAGACATGGCCAATTCCCAAAACATATTTATTATTGTTGAAGGGGAACTTACGAAAGAAGTTGGAGGAAAAATTGAAAAGAAAGCAGAAAAAACCCAACACTTTTCTTCTCCGCTAGAGAAAACAAAAAAGAAAAGCTTTGATGTATTTGCGTTAACAGATGCGTTTGGCGTGAGGGATAAAAAACAACTCTGGGTTTTATATCAAAGGGCGCTTTTGGAAGGGGTTTCTACTGAAGAGATCCATCGTTTACTTCTTTGGCAAGTAAAAGCGATTCTTGCAGTCTTTATTTCAAAAGACGTAAGGGAATCCGGCCTTAATCCATTTGTATATAAAAAAGCGGCTAGCTTCTCGAGGAATTTTTCGAAAGAAGAATTAATAAATCTCGAAACCTCTCTTGTGATTATGTATCACGATGCTCGTAGGGGAGTTCTTGATTTTGATATTGGACTTGAGAGGTTTGTGTTGAATATATAAAACAAACCATACGCAAAGCGTATGGTTTAGGAACTTCTTGCTTCATGAGCTTTTACGAGCTCGCGAAGGGCTATGTGTGCAGTGAGGAGCTCTATCTTCCCAGGTTGACGCGTGGTTACAGATCTCTGAAGGAAGCGAGAGAAGTGTGATGTACCCGGGATCTTGTCCCATCCAATAAGACTATCTACCCAAAACGTGCATTCAAGCGCAACCAGGATTGAGATTGCTGTTGGCAGGTCAAAATACGTGGCGACAAAACCTCCAAGGAACATGGCAGCAACTAACGGAAGGACTAGCCGCCCTCCACATGAGTCGTGAACAGGACTTTCTTTAGCTATGGCCTCAAGGCTGACTGATCCGTCTCGATCAAAAGCGCTAATTGCCATATGTTCTGCTCCGTGCCACGAAGCAATAGATCGCCCCAGTGAAAAGGCAAAAAAACCGTTCCCAATTACGGAGATAAGCATTACAAGCAAAAAGATCTTCGTATCGGAATCGGAAGTTGGAGCAGTTTCAGTTAAGCTCATCTTTATGCCGAAAACAAATATCAAGGTCACAAAGATGGCAATAAGAGAAGACGTCTTTCGGGGGAGTGTTCCTGTGGCTGTATCTACCATAAATAACAAAAACTTTAGGAGTTTCGGTATTGGTAAATACTTATGCCGGTATTGAAACCTAGATAAAACGGGGTGTCTTGCTACTTCCCAGGAGATCTTGCCAGGTTCCCAACTTGCTGTGGAGATAAACTCTTCAGACAAAATGCTAATTTGTCCTGGTGAGGACTTTCCGCCGACAATCTTGAAGGACACGGGATCTCCTGTGGGTTTGAGAAGGAACGCTTTTCATACAATAACACTTTTTTCTTTTAACGTCAATAAATCTATTTAATACAAGGCTTTTGCCTTTTCCAGCACAAAAAATCCGGACCAGAAGTCCGAATGTTTTGTGTGGGTGCCCCCAGTAGGAATCGAACCTACGACCCTCTCCTTAAAAGGGAGCTGCTCTACCGACTGAGCTATGGGGGCAATTGTTTTTTTAAGAATCTTCTTCCGGCCGCACTTTTTAAGTATAACTCCCTCTTTCGCGCTTCCTTTAGCGTAGAATATTCTTCTGTGTATGCTACGGTTATATCTTTAAGGTGTTTGGTTGAGAGCGTTTTTCCATTTTTATGTTCGCTCAATCGTCGTGAAAGACTCTTGGTGTAACCTTTATATATACGACCGTTTTTATCCCTGAGAACATATACTGTGTACATTTCTATTATTCTACCGACTCCCGCCCGAACGACTGAAGCCGTTCAGTCGGGCGGGGAGCTATGGGGGCAATAAAAACGACTAGCAATTTATACCACGCACAAAGATAAAACGTCTAGAGAGGAAGATCAAAAGAGAACGCGCCTGCTCCAGTGAAGAGTAGAGATAATGATATTGCGAATACCAAAATATAAAAGACAATATCACGTTTAACGAGGCTACTCTCCTTATATTCTGCAAATAGTTCAATTCCGGATATGAGTACTAAGATAAGGGCTGCGAGTTGTGTAAAAATTCCAACAAATAGAGATAGCCCCACTATCACCTCAAGCAAGCCAAATCCTTTTATAACCGAATCCTTATTAGGGAGATTAAGCGCTTCAAAGAATATTTTAAACTGCGGGCCCTCGCTTTTCCATTTAAGATACCCAATATTCATGACAATAAGGCCAAGAGCCACTCTCAAAATCAGTGGGGCGAGAGGTTCTAGTGTGAGAAGCTCTGGAAAAAGATTCAAAATAGGAAGGCCATTCAACATAGATTTTAGTTTAGCACTTTTGTAAATAGCAGGGAATTAGTATAGGGTCTTATTATATGAATCGACACGAGGTCTATCTTATTCTTCACGACGTAAGAAGCTCCCACAATGTTGGGGCTATTTTTAGAACATCTGATGCTCTTGGAGTGGATAAGATTTATCTCACTGGTTATACCCCAAGCCCGCTTGATCGTTTTGGTAGGCCAGTAAATGAGATCGCCAAGACCGCGCTTGGCTCAGAGAAAACTGTTTCTTGGGAAAAAATAGAAATTACGCCACTTTTAAAAAAGCTAAAGAAAGGAAAAGTAACCTTGATTGCAATTGAGCAAGATAAAAATTCAATTGATTATAAAAAAATAAAGATAAAAAATGACACGGCATTTTTAGTTGGAACTGAAGTAACTGGTATTCCAAAAAATATTCTAAAAAAATGTGATGCGATAGCAGAGATTCCAATGAAAGGGAAGAAGGAGTCTTTGAATGTGTCCGTAGCGCTTGGTGTTGCTCTGTTTCGAATATTGGAAATTTAAAATTCCAATTTATCTACCACCTAAGTGGTTCCTTAATATACGATATATCGTATATTAAGGAACGCGAACCTGCTCAGTATTTATTTCTGACACTTTGGGCAAAATATTGTGGTGCGAGATTGGACCAGGGTCTTCTTTAGTGTGGTTTTACAACGAGGACATTTCTCTCCCTCTTTTCCATATACCTTATGTTCTCTTGCATAGTTGCCACGCGAGAGATCTATGAGTCGATAACTCGCAACTGATGAACCTCCTGTATCGACTGCTTTTTTTAGTATTCTGATAATTGCCTTGTGAAGCAGGTTTGTTTCTTTTTGTGAAAGTGAAGAAGCTTTGCGATTTGGATGTATCTTTGCTTCAAATAAACTTTCATCTACATAGATATTGCCCAAACCAGTTACAATCTTTTGATCCATTAAAAGAGCTTTTATTTTTTGAGATTTGTTCTTTAAATTTTCAAAAAGGTATTCTTTAGTAAATTTTGTATCAAACGGCTCAAGCCCATAGAGAGCAAAATGATTTTCTTTTTGGGTGGACTTTTCTTTCGGATAGTAGAGTAAGTAACCAAACATACGAGTATCGTTATAAAAAAGAGATCCTTTTTCGAGGTCAAATATCACGTGGGTATGTTTATTAGGAAGTGTCGTTTCAGAAAGTTCTATAGGGTGTCCTCCAATTACGCCCGCGCCTTTCTTGTGTGGGCGATAGGCGAATTGTCCTGACATTTTTAAGTGACAGACTAGGGTTTTGTCGTGAGAGAGGTAAAAGATAATATTTTTTGCTCGACGATCTATTCTGGTAAACTTTTCTCCAGTGAGGCCTTGTATAAACTCAGCTGTTTTCTTTTGAGATGCAATCCTTTTTGTTCCGCTTCCTGAAATGAGTTTTGGTTTGTGTACCAAAATCTTTTTTATCTTTTGGCCCAGTACAGCTCGCTCAAGCCCGCGTCGGAGATTTTCTACTTCTGGGAGTTCTGGCATTTTACTTTAAAACTTTTTCAAGCTCTTCTCGTGCAACCTGCGCATCGCTCCATGGAGTTTTTTTACCTCCTGCTTCCATAATGTACGGATCAGTTCCTTTACCAGTTATTAAAATAACATCTCCTTTTGTAGCTTTTTGTATTGCACTACTGATTGCCTCTCGACGATCCATAATTACGTCTACTTTCTTTTTTGTAATCGCTTCTTTCATTACCTTAACGATTGAGTCTGGATCTTCGTCATACGGGTCTTCGTTGGTTAGGATGATTTCATCACAATATTTTTCCGCAACTTGAGCCATTACGGGACGTTTCCAAGTGTCGCGTCCGCCACCGGTATTCCCAAGGACACAAATTTTTCTTTGGTTAGGAAATGCTTGGTAAAGAGCTTCTAGAGATTCTTTTGTGTGCGCGTAATCAACCACTACATCGAAATCTTGAATTTTTGAAGCTTTTACGAACTCAACTCTTCCTGGAATTTTATTTAAAGATTCAATACCTTGTTTGATCGTATTGGTATTAATTCCAAAGTTTTGCGCAAAAGTTGCCCCTGCGAGAGCGTTTCGTATCATAAATTCTCCGTGAAGAGGGGAGAATATCCGCACACCATTCCAAGTAAAATCAATACCTTTGTCTGTCGTTTGCCAGGGCTCCGCGTCTTTTATTCGAAATGGAACGACTTCTTCTACTTTACAGTCCATAAAATGGATACCATGAGAATCATCAGCATTTACAATCATTACCCTCCTTTTTTTAGAAGATCGCTCAAGGAGTCTTGCGAGCTCAAGTTTTGCTTTGAGATAGTTCTCAAATGATCCATGGGATTCAATGTGTTCTGGGGCTATATTGAGAAATATTGCTGCATCAAGCTCTATCCCAATGTGGCGAAATTGTTTTATTCCTTCAGAAGTTATCTCGAGGATCGCCCAATCACAACCTGAATCAGCCGCTTCTCTAAGAAATTTTTGTACAAAAAATCTTCCAGGCATCGACATTTTATACAAGTTTGGCCGGCTTTCTCTGTCGATTTTAAATCGAATTGTTCCTAGGACGGCCGTTTTCTGTCCTGCTGTTTCAAGAATTGCGTTTATAAACTCAACAGTTGAACTTTTTCCTTTGGTTCCGGTTACCCCCACTACCTTAATGTTTTTTGAAGGGTGTCGGTATATAAGAACCCCTAGCAGAGCAAGCCCGTAGTGATACCAAGGCTGAAGGGCGTGGAACAGCCTTTTGGGTATTATTTTCTTTAAAAAATTAAGCATTTTTTGAGAGTGTTTTAATTGCCGCTTTAACTTTTTCTCCGGTTCCAAGGGTTTCTTTTGGCAAACTACGAAGCGCCTCTCGTATCTCTTTTTGTTTGTAGCCGAGAGACTCAAGGGCGCTCACAACGTCTTCTTCTTCTGAAGGAGGCATCTCTCCAAAATGTACTTCTTGAAGTTTATCTTGAAGTTCAAGAACTATTTTTTCCGCATTCTTTTTTCCTATTCCACCGACTTTAATCAAAAGAGCAGTATTGCCACTCCTAATAGCTCTATGGAGAGTTTCTGTCCCTGATGCGTTAAGGATACCTAGTGCGGTTTTGGGACCTATCCCAGAGACTCCTATAAGAAGCTCAAAAAATAGCAACTTTTCTCTTGTTTGAAAACCATAAAGATCATGAGAATTTTCTCTTATAGCTGTATGTATCCATAAGTCTCGCTCGATTTCTCCCGAAGATAACTCTTCTTGTGTGGTAAACACTTTGTATCCAACGCCACGCACATCTAAGACGAGAAAAGATGTATCTTTATGTATTACAGATCCTTTGAGGTAGCTAATCATAGGAATATCATATCAGAGCCAATGTTCTAAATACGAATAGATAAGGAAGAAAGCCTAATCCTTGCCAAGTATAGACTTATGTATTAGGATGCTCCCATGCCAATTACGTCTTCAGCGAAAAAAGCTCTCCGAGTATCTCGTCGTAAGCGAGAGGTTAATCTTGCCCGCAAAACTTCTCTAGGTGATGTGGTAAAAAAGTTTCGGAAGCTCTTGAAAGAGGGGAATAAAAAAGAAGCCCAGGCACTAATGCCCGCTCTCCAAAAAGCTATTGATAAGGGTGTAAAAACAGGTCTTATCAAGAAAAACACCGCTTCTCGCCGAAAGTCTCGATTTGTAGCGATGATAAAAAAGATTTCATAAAACACCTCCATCTCAATGGGGGTGTTTTTCTATGTGATAATATTTTAGTATGGAACAAAAAACAGCATCTAATATAAAATTAGCAGTAATTTATTACATAGTAGCTTCTATTGTCGGTTTTATTGGGGCTCTTCTTTCTTCGGCTCTAGTAATGAATGAGCCAATTGTTTCGATGGGTGCTGATGTTTCTTTGTGGGTTTCTTACGTTATAAAATTTATATTTCTTTGGTTGGGGGTTTTTTATGGTTCTCGGTATCTTTATAAACGATATATGGGTTTTGATGCACAGGTCGTGGTAAAAAAGAGTACCGTGATTTTTATTATTCTTACTCTTGCGAGCGTTCTACTGCTTTTTCTTTCTCCAGAGGAAGGAGAGGTTTTCTCTGTCTTGGACACAGTTGTTAATTTGATTGCTGTAGTAGCTTTTTATCTCCTTAGTCAAAAATATCTAGTGAGGAAGGCGTAGTTTTGATTGGCACAAAATCAGAAAATCCCGCGCAGATGGATAGTTCTAGTGGTCACAAATATTTTGCTCACCGTCGTTCGTAAAATTTTCTGACCACGTCTCAGCCGTCCTGTAAGCTTACAGGACATGCTTCCGACCGGCATGAGCGGTCACAAGTATTTTTTCTGACGGAAAAATCTCGCGACCCCGGCTCGTGGTTTTTGCCTTGAGCTACGCTCAAACAAAAACATCACTGCGCCCGGCACGTGTGCCTCCAGATAATTTCCTTGCCGTCGCAAGGAAATTTCCATAGGCTTACCTCGCCTGATTTTCCTACTGAAAATCATGGCTCCGGTCGGCACATGTAGCAAAAAATCCCCAGCAGAGGGGATTTCTTTGCTCAGGTGCCCCCGGTAGGAATCGAACCTACATTTTAACTTCCGCAAAGTCATGTCCTATCCATTGAACGACGGGGACTATGGGGGAGAGATTACCACGTTTTGTTAAAAACCCAAACGTTCAAGAACTTTTTCAAATACTGACTCACTATGAAATACCTCGGGTAAATGTCGGATAAGAATCTTATGAATATCTTCCGTATCCTGTTCTTCGGGGTTAAGAGGAACAACGATATACGGCATGATGAGTTTCTGGGATTTTACTAATATCTTAGGAAAACCATGTTGCTCTTCAATCCAAAAAGATTCTAAGGCTCGATATGGATAAAACGACCTATCGATCCTTATGCCAATGTCGTCAACTACAATATCAATGAGATGTGGTGGGCGCGCTGCATAAAGAGAGAGCGCAAATCCTCCAAGAATAATGATAATTGCAAAAAGGACGTCGTTGAAAATAATTGCAGTTACTGCAATTGCAACAGTTACGATACCTACAGCCCAAAACCAGTCTCCACTCTGCTCTCGGGGCTCATATTCATAGGCTTGCCAGTGAATAGGCTCGGTTTTTTTCATGTTTAAAAATATTGTATCACAACATGACTAGCCAACGAGTGCAAAGAAAAGGTTGTTGTTTGTAATCACAAGTGAGCAAATAAAAATTAAAGTAGAGATTCCTGCTGAAAAAAGACACCATGTACACCAATGATGAATAATAACTGCCTGTATAAACGTGAGATATAGAGAAAACAGAAATGCTAGAGTGCTTATCCCAAGGACAATATAGGAAATATTTTCTGGGATTCCCGGCAATATAAAAGATATAGCGTAGAAAAGGGAAAGACTTCCGTAGTATGTCATTCCCCAAAGTTCTAGAGGGATTCCTAAAAACTTCGAGTATTCACTATGCACCACAGTTTCACAGCTTCCTTCGAGCGGACAAACAAGAGGGGCTTCTTTGTGTTTTTTTCCTCGAATATAGCTTGCGATACCAAAGCCAATACTTGCAAGGATGAGTATGATGAGCCTTCCGATTATTTCCACAGTGATTCTAGTGTATCACGCTCTTTTTCTAACCAATGTGAGCAATGCTTGCGAGTATGTATATACCAAGGCCGTTCATAAAAAAAAGAATCGCAGCTAAAGTTTGAGGTTTGAGTTTAGAAAAACCAAGAAGAGCAAGTCCAAGTTCGTCTGGGAGGGGAGATGCTATAACAAGTGCGCCTAGGATAGGATTGAGCCAGCGAAGAAACTCAAGATGAAATATTGCAAAAGGATATCCTCTGGATGCTTTTTGAACAAGAGAGTCTACGTTCTTTGTTATTTTATCCCTAACAAAGCTGAAAAGCGCTAAGTCCCCAAGAAGGGCGCCACATGCTCCGATAAAGGCAACAGTAAAAGGATCTGTCACTTGGGAAATTTTAACCAAAATCACTCCTGAAGCTGCAATTGTAAACACTGAAGTAAAAAATATTCCAGCAATAAAACTTCCTACGACAGGCAAATGGGCAATTTGCTCTAGAAAAGAGTCTAGTGACCCACTCTTTACAACAACAATAGTTATCATGATACATACACAGAGAATGTATATATCTTTCAAAATAGAATTAAAAGATCCTTGCATTTGTTTAGTATAGCAAGAAGCTTTGATTTCTAGATGCGGAGGAGGTGAGATTCGAACTCACGGGACCCTTACGAGCCCTTCAGTTTTCAAGACTGATGCAATCGACCACTCTGCCACTCCTCCGTAGTGAATGTGGCGTCCATACTATAGAAAAAATTGATTTGGTGCAACGATAAGATTTCCATGATATACATACCTCATGAAATATCTTGGGGTTGATTACGGAGAGAAAAGAGTGGGCATCGCTCTTTCTGACGACCTAGGTAAACTCGCATTTCCTCATAGTGTTTTGCTTAATGACAAGGATCTTCTTAAGTCTCTTAAAGATATTTGCAATCAAGAAGGGGTAAACGCTTTGGTTATCGGAGAATCAAAAGATTTTCACGGCAAAGCAAACCCTATTATGGAAAAAGCTCAAGAGTTTGCTAATCTTCTTCACGCAGAAATCGGACTCCCTATTTTTTGGGAGCCAGAATTTATGACCTCCCTTGAGGCAGAGCGAATTCAAGGTAAGAATGAAATGCACGATGCTTCTGCTGCTGCGCTGATACTTGGGAGTTATTTACAAAAACAAAACACAACAAACATATGATTTCGATAGATGATTTTAAGAAGATTGAAATACGAATTGGTGAGATTTTATCTGCAGAAGAAGTCTCTGGGTCAGAAAAACTTCTCCGTTTGAAAGTTGACTTTGGAGAGGGGAATCCCAGGACGGTTCTATCTGGTATTGCAAAACATTTTCCTCAGGGTGATGGCCTTGTTTCAAAACGATGTGCGTTCATCACTAATCTTCTACCGCGTCCTCTTATGGGGGAAGTGAGTGAGGCAATGATACTTGCAACAAGCGGAGAAGATTTTTTCTCTTTGTTTGAAGTTCCAAATACTGTTCCTTTGGGATCTTTGGTTAGATAGGATAAATAAGAACTACTTCTGGTATATAATAGTTGTTAATGATCCGTTCTTTCTTTGATTTTTTCCCTACACCAAAATTTTTAGAGATGCCTGCTCCGGGGCTATCTCTTTCGGATAATGGGATTAGGTTTATTGAGCTGTCTCGTCATAAGAGAGAGTTTTCTTTAAAACGATATGATTTTGTGCCGTTTTCTACTCCGCTTATTGTCTCTGGGGTTATCCAAGACGCTGAAAAGCTCACTAAAGAACTTGGGGCGTTTAGAGAAAAGCATGACCTGCACTATATCCGAACCTCTCTTCCAGAAGAGCGGGCGTATCTTTTTTCTACAGAAATTTCTCCGATGCAGTCAGAGCATTTGAAAACAGCAATTGAATTTTCTATTGAAGAAAATGTCCCTCTTTCTGTCGCAGAAGCTGTCTTTGACTACACAAAGATTCCTAAGAAGACAAAGAATGAAGTGGGGGGCACTAGGGTTTCGGTGTCAGTTTTTCCGACATCTGTAGTTACGGAATATCTAAATGTTTTTCGTGGCGCCGGCTTTGAGCCTATGCATTTTGAAGTTGAGTCTCAAGCAATTGCTAAAGCTGTTGTAAAGAGGGGAGAGAATCGCACAAGCGTGATTCTTCATGTGGGTTTCGAAAAGATCGGGATATATATATGCGAAGGCCAAGCTGTAGTATTTACCTCAACCATTTCTATCACGCCGTTTGCCTTTGAGAAAAATTCCGAAGAAAATTCGGGATCCGAGAAAGAGTCCAGGGCAATGAAAGAAATCGTGGATGCGCTTAAGAAGATATTTCTTTATTGGCAAACACAAGCAGAAAGAACTGGTGATAAGGAGAAGTTATTTGAGAAGGTTATTCTTGTGGGTAAGGAAGCAAGTCGTATAGGTCTTTCTCAGGCGATTTCTCAAGGGGTGAATATGCCAGTAGAGTATGGGAATGTTTGGCAGAACGCTTTTTCTCTAGATTCTTATATACCGGATATTCCAAAAGAAGAATCTATTAAATATGCAACAGCAGTAGGCCTTGCCCTAACTCATCCAATCTCTTAACCATGTTTAGTCTTCTCCCAGAAAACGAAAAAGATGTAATTTTAAAGGAGTATCGGGCTCGTCGACAAGTTATACTTGCCGTATTCGTATTTGCTCTTAGTGTTATTGCTTCCATATCTCTTTTCCCGTCTTTTCTTCTTTCTTCCATTCGTACTAAAGAAATAGAACAACAACTTTCTACGATTCGGGAGTCTCCAGTTTTACAAGAGCGAGTTACTCTAGATAAAACTCTAGTGGACACCAATCGCAAACTTGAGTTATTGAGAGTCGGGACTACTACAATTTTTGTAAAAGATTTAGTAGACGATATCCTCGAAAGTAAAGGCACAACCTCAATTCGTATCAACGGCCTCTTGTATAAAAGAGAAGCTGGTAAGGTTTCGAATACATTGTCTATCACCGGAGTTGCTAGAGACAGAGAGACTTTATCTTTCTTTGTAAAAGAGCTTGAAAAAAGGTTTTCTCAAGTTAATCTTCCTGTCTCGAATTTTGCCAGAGAAAAAAATCCACAGTTTACTATTGAGGTGAAAGGCTTTTAATTTTATGAAGAAAATTTCTCACACACATAAAATACTCATAGTCGCTGTGTTTTTTGCTTTTATTTCTCTTAGTCTTTATGGGTTTCTTTTTTGGCAAGTAAAAAGTCAGAACGAGAAAGCCTCGACCCTTCTTCAAGAAGCAGAGCAAGATATTGAAAAGGAAAAAACTCTCCGCGCCGCAAAAATATCCCTTGAAAAAAATGAGACCCTTATTAAAGCTATTGATACCTACTTTATCCCACGCGATGGTGTCGTGCCTTTTATAGAAGAGCTTGAAAAGCTAGGTAAAGATTCAGGGGTTATGCTTTCGGTAGGCGCTGTTAGTACTGAGGTAGATCCGAAAGTTAAGGATGATTTTAAGGAAACTCTCCGTCTTCGTTTAGAGACTACTGGTTCGTGGAAAGACACCTTTTATTTTCTTTCTTTAATAGAGAGTCTTCCGTATCGAGCTCAAGTTGAACAGATCGCTCTTTCTTTGTCTGGAGCGTCTGATTCTCTTAATTTTGGGAATGAGACAAAAAGGACTCCAAATAAAAATGAGTCATGGAAGGGTATCTTTGATGTAACTATACTAAAAATGCGATGAAATCATTTATTGAAAATATAAAAAAATATATCTCCTCGATTTCTTTAAAACCGAAGAAATCTTCTGAGTACAAGACGATTAGCGATAAAGCAAACCATGACTGGCGTCTTATGCTCTTGCTTTTCATATTCTTTGTAATTGGCGTTGTATTTCTTGATGCTTTTATTTTTGTAAAAGCAAGCAAAGGAGAGATTTTTCTTGCTGTTGAAAAAAGTGAAGAGGCACGGGCCCCTTTAAGTGAAAAAAGACTTGGAGATGCAGTAGAGCAGTTTGAATCTCGTAGAAAAAATCTAGAAGGGCTTAAATTAAATCCGCCCACGACTACTGATCCGTCTTTGTAGTTTGATTAGGATTTTAGATTTTTTTACAAAAAGCCACCAGAGGTCTTAAGACATGGTGGCTAGTAGATCAGCGAGGATTAGCAGACTGAACTCCATATACAAGCTTCTCCTCGTGAGACGCTCGGTGTTTCTCGATGAAGGGTTCGTTTCTGTCCGCTGCTTGAACGGTGTAAATATCCCCGATGGCAGTTCGCTCATACGTCTCGCGCGAGACGTATAGTGTCCTTTGCTTTCTCAGGCGTTCTGTGTCCGACCCTGTCCAACCTTCAATTACAACAGTCCACTGTTCCCGACGTCGATGGAATATCGGCACAGGGATAAAGGTTGTGATTGTCGTCTTTCCGACAGGCCGGATAATTGGGATAAGGATGATTTGCACCCACTTCTTTTCTGGCTGGTGGTCTTTCCTGGTCACAGTTCCAGAACTGATAAGCGGCTCTTTAGAGCACGCTATCAGAAGCAGGGAAGTGATTGCAATGACTAAACGCTTCAAAGCAGCATCCTCCTGTTGATTTAAAGGTCTTTTGAGTCTCTACCTAATATTATAGCATATATTATGCTTATTTGTCAATAGAATGCTCCGAAGTGTTTGACAAGCGTGGCGTCTATAACTGACACAAGTATTTTGCGGTTACATGTGCCCCCGGTGGGAATCTTTCGTTACACGAACAGTATACCTTTTGGATTTTTTGTTCGTATAACTCCAAAAAATCTCAAAAGCTTTTCGATTCCTACGGTTCCTCCAGCAAACAAAAAATCCGGACCAGAAGTCCGAACTTTTTGTTTGGGTGCCCCCGGTAGGAATCGAACCTACATCAAAGCCTTAGAAGAGCTCTGCTTTATCCATTAAGCTACGGGGACAGATACCTTTTATACTACATGACCACAGGGAAGTGAAATAGTACTACCTTCCCTTAACCTCTTTGTACCGGAAGCAATTTTTGAGATGATCATTTGCCATTCCTACTGCCTGCATATGGGCATATATTGTGGTTGGTCCGAGAAATTTAAAACCTCTTATTTTTAGATCATTTGCAAATTTTGTTGCTTCTTTTGTGGTGACAGGAAGTTCTTCTAGGGACTTTCTTCTTCCATCAATAGGTTTTCCTTCAACAAAACCCCACATATAAGAGGTAAAGCTTCCAAACTCTTTTTTTACTTCGAGAAAACGTTTTGCATTATTGATAGTAGCTTCAATCTTTAATCTGTTTCGTATGATTCCGGTATCTTTTAGTAAGCGAGTCACATCTTTTTTTGAAAATAGAGCAACTTTATTTGGGTTGAAATTCGCAAAAGCTTTTTTATAGCCTTTTCTTCGGTGAAGTATTGTCCTCCAGGATAGACCGGCCTGTGCACTTTCAAGTACTAGGAATTCGAATATTTTTTTATCGTCATATGTCGGCACGCCCCACTCTGTGTCATGGTATGAGATCATTAACGCATCATTTTTAGGCCATGGGCAACGTTTTTTCATGTGAGCACGGGGAGATTTGAACTCCCAAGGATTACTCCATACGCTTCTGAGACGTACGCGTATACCAATTCCGCCACGCGCTCATCCTTGAATGTTCGGGATCGTTTTTCTGGTGGGCGATACAGGACTCGAACCTATGACCTTCCCGGTGTAAACGGGTTGCTCTACCAACTGAGCTAATCGCCCTTTATGAATGCAATAGCTAGAGTATAGCAAAGAAGGCCTTTTATCAAGAGAAGCTCTCTGTTAGAGTGTCAAGGCATGTCTCTCTCTATCCCAATAATTTACGAAGACAAAGATTGTCTGGTTATAAATAAGCCAGCAGGGCTTATTGTGCATCCTGATGGAAAAACCACAGAAGAAAGCGTTACTTCTTGGGTTCTAGAAAATTTTCCTTCTTTGAAGGATGTGGGCGAGCCACTTATTCTTTCTTCTGGTGAGACTATTCCTCGCCCTGGAATTGTTCACCGATTGGATAGAGAAACTTCTGGAGCCCTTCTAATTGCTAAAACAGACAAGGCTTTTGCTTCCCTTAAGAAACAATTTCAAAAAAGAAATATTGAAAAAGAGTATCACGCTTTTGTATACGGGAATATTTCGCAGGACTTCGGAACTATTGATCGCCCTATCGGGAGAAGCCGAAGTGATTTTAGACAATGGTCGGCTCAACGTGGAACTCGTGGAGAATTGCGGCCCGCTATTACTAGGTATGAAGTAAAAAAAAGAGGGGAAGATGCAACCTTAGTAGCCGCTCAACCTCTTACAGGGCGTACTCATCAGATCAGGGTTCATTTTAAAGCGATTAACCATCCAGTAGTAAGCGATTCTCTATATGCTCCAAAGATGCCTTCTCTTCTTGGCATGGATCGTCTTGCGTTACACGCTTACTCTATAGGGTGGAGATCTTTAGAAGGGGAGATGCGTGTTGTTACAGCTCCGTATCCTCAGGATTTTGAGGGGGCGATTCAAGAGATTAATAGAAATTAGAGGGTTGCGGTTGGAAGTTCCCTGTGGTAGATTGGTTGCCTATATATGACACAAGTAAGAGCAAACACTACGCCCGTTGATGTAGCTTCTCGCCAGAAGCTTGATATTCACGCTGGAGATACTGTCAAAGTGTGGCAAAAAATTCAGGAAAAAGGCAAAACACGATCTCAGCTTTTTGAGGGGCTTGTTCTTGCGGTAAAGCATGGCAAAGAAGCAGGAGCTACGTTTACAGTACGTCGCGTAGCAAGCGGTGTTGGGGTTGAGAAGATTTTTCCACTCTATTCTCCTTTGATTGATAAAATAACCATAACCAAGAGAGCGCAAATTCGTAGCGCAAAGCTTTATCATGTTCGAAAGAAAGCGGCAAAGGAGATAAAACGACAGATGAGACATACACGTGCTGTTGCCCCTGTTGATGATGAAGAGGAGATAGTGGAAGTTGCTAAAGAAGAAGCTGTTTCTCAAGAATAAAAAAGCGCTTTGCGTTTTTTTTCGAGTTGTAAATTAATGTTACTTTGGCTACTATAGGCGGGTTATTGTTTTTATTTGCGCAGGTGGCGAAATTGGTAGACGTACTACCTTGAGGTGGTAGCGCCCGTAGGGCATGGAGGTTCGAGTCCTCTCCTGCGCACTAGCATAGTTTTAAGACTCTCGACTATTATATTTTTTTACTTTCTGATGTGTAATCCACACGGACTTTTCATATTTTGTCCGTTATTATGTACGCCGACCCGCTCTTTCCGAAAGCCTTAAAAAGTAAAAAATCATTTTCCTATCGCGCGTTTCTAAAGGGAATGATGGTTTACTTTCGAAACCTTTCCAAGAAAACCGCTCTGCATAATGCAATGAGCGGTTTTCTTGTTTTAGAATAGTTTTGAAGTATTTCTATTAGAAGAAAATCGACAAATTTTATTTTCGATTTTCTAATCTGTTTTACACATGAAAAAAATCTTTAATTTCTATAGTCTTCTAAGAAGAACTGAACCTTAACTCTCTGGAGCTTTCTATGCAATCAGCCTTGAAGCCTCGCGATGTTCCTCTTGAACTCGCAGAGCAGTTTTTAAGTCTCGTGCGTGGCAGGGGAATCAGCACTCGTCCTCCGCGAGGATCAAATCTCAACCGCAAAGCAATAAAGGGCGATCTTGCGGAGTTGGTCAGATCTCTCATAGTGAAGTTGGGCCTTGAAATTACTTCGGCTACAACTTCGCAAGAGCAGCTGACACTTCTGCTCGGTGTTCGTCCTAGACACGTGAACCTTCCTGTGTGCCGAGAGGTTGCTAGTGTAATAATGAAAAGATATCCGTCACCACAAAGTCGGAAAACCCCACTATCCTCAGAGCAAGTAGACACACTCACTGTGTGTTTTGCTTGTTTCTTTGTGAGAGAAGGGTTTCGTGGCCAGATGCGTTGGCGAGAATCTTTAGATCCTCTTCGGAATCTTGTCGTGAATGTCCTTCTTTCTCTGGGGCATACTCTAGAGGATAGCGTTAGGCTCAAGGTTGTCATTTGGCCAAGAGTTTCTAACTGGGCCTGCCTTGCAAGAAAGGACGGCGCGCACCACGAGCAGATTTCCATTTCAGAAGGGCTTGCAAGAAAGTCTGCGTAGCCATGAGGGAAAGAGCCACGAACAAAATTCGTGGCTTTATTTATTCTCGTTTTTTGCTACACTCCTCTGCACATGGTGCTTATGGTGTAATGGTTAGCACTGAGGTTTGTGGAACCTCCAGTTCGGGTTCGAGTCCCGATAGGCACCCAAATTAATGTATGGCTTTTTTGAGCTGTATTTTGTATATATAATACTTGACAAATAGCATCTATTTGGTATAATGTAGATGTAAGTAGTCCTTTGAGTTAACCAACCACTTCCAGGAGGTTTGCGTGTCTTCTTTCAAGAAGCGCATTGTGGACCTTCTGTTCGGGGTCCAAATCATAGGTGCGGTGTTGTTTTGTGGGGCGTATTTTCTTCGCTCCCTTCACGACGTAACTGGCTCAAGTGTTGTGCAGTTCAGTTTGGTGGCCGCGTACCTTCTCTTTCATCTGGCGCTAGGCATCAGCGCCCACAAGGTCGCTCCAAGTCGGGTGACCAGGCAAGCAATTGCCACGTACGTAATCTGGTTTGTTCTGATGTGTGCGATTATCGTTGCTGCAGTTACAAACCCAGATTACAAGTGGAACGAGAAGGAGACCGCTCAACTACTTACTGCAGCAACGTTGACCATTGCTGTTCTAGGCATCAAGACGATTCGTCGTCGTTCGATGTCAGACCCGATGATCAAGGCATCCTTCGCGATTGCCTACAAGTCAGTCCCGCAAGTTCTCTTGGCCTTCAAGTTCTTGGCTGAGGGAGCTACTGGGACTCCAGGGCTCTCTGTTGTTGTTGGGCATTTCACAATCCTTGTCCGCCTAGGCCAGATTTACTTCATGGTCATCGAGGCGGGTTGGGATCGTAACCGAATCTGGCTTGCGATTAGTGAGTCTATCAACGAGCTGAGCTGGATTGCCGCAACTGTGGCGTGGGTGGGGGTGATGGCATGACTCGCATTGAGGTATGACCTTGGTGCGAGTTTTTTTCTATACAAAAAGTTCTTCTGGGGAAACCGAAAATCTTTGATGGAGGTCCGTAAAAATTACAATTAGCCTTTTAGGCCTTGTTTTATCTCAGCCTTTGTTTGAGTGGTATACTGTCCGTATTATATTGATTAATGAATAGTAATGGATATATTGATACGAAAAAGCAGTTGATAGGAGGAATTGTTGCGGCTCTGATTATAGTTGGAATTATTTGGTGGGGGCTTCTTCAAAACAAAGAGGTTTCAAATAGCCAAGTGGAAAATATATACAAAGAAGCTTTGTCTCAAAATACCGAAGATTCACCAGTTTCTTTTATTGATATCAAAAACATTGATTACAAAATTGACTCTCGTTTGGTAAAGATTAGAGATGGTGTTGCCACTGAATCTTTGGCACAATCTGGAGCAACTATACGGACTTCACTTCTTGAGGGTCCAGCTTTTGCCGACATTGATCTTGATGGGAAAAAAGACGCTGTAGTTATTCTTCGTGACGAGCCTGGTGGAACGGGTATTTTCTATTACGCTTCTGTAGTTCTTGCGAATGCTAATCCCATGATAAGTACAAATTCTGTACTCTTAGGCGATCGGATTCGTATTAAAGAGATAGTTATTACTGGAGAAATGATAAAGATTACAATTCTAGAAAGGGTATCCGAGGAAGCGATGACTAAAGAGCCTTCCAAAGAGAAAACACTTTTATTCCGAGTTGTTGAAGGGTCCCTTATCCCACTTAGTGGTAATTAGTTCATGATCAGGAAAAGAGCTCTTATTATAATTTTAAGTATAATCGCAGGGCTTTCTCTTGGAAGCTTCTTCTTTTTCCCTGGATCACAATCAGAAACGATTCCTGTTTCCTCTCCGTTTTCAGAAGAATCCTCTCCTCAAGCTGATAATTCTGGAGCAAACTCCTCTCCTTCTGCTAAGGTCTTATCAACAAGTGATTTGTGGAATATTTTCTCTAACTATAGAGATGCCGCTCGAAGAAATGATATAAAAGCTCTTGAAAGTTCGGCGTTCATGATCTCTTCTGTGTGCAAAGTAGAGGGAGTAAGCACAGAGTGTAAAAAGAGAATGGATGATCTATATGTAGCTACAAAAGATTTATCTATAAATAAGTTTACTGAGAGTATGGCTGATGAGAGACAAGCGATCCTTTCCACCAGTTTTGTTTTTAAAGAAGACACAAAGACCGTGCGTCTATCTAAGGCCATGATTTTCTTTGCTCGCAGAGATGATGGTCGTTTAGGGGTAATCGCCCTAGACCCAGAACGGGTTTGGATTGTAAACAAGAGCTCTACTTCAACAGAAGTTCAACTGAGAGATCGACTAAACAAACTCAGTTTTGACTCTGATAAAGATGGCATCACTGATGATTTTGAGAATTGTGTATTCCCGGATTCTCTTATTGTGCTTTCTGAATGTACAAAAACAGATCCAAATAATAAAGATTCGGACGGAGATTTGTGGTGGGACGGTATTGATGCGTATATAAAAGCTATCAAAAACAATGGGTAAGATAATAGTTTCTCCACATAAAGAAGAGATTCTTGGCCCGCTTATATTTTTAGCAGGTCCCATACAGGGCGCTTCAGATTGGCAAAGTAACGCTATTGGAATTCTTTCTATAAATCCTCACGTGCACATCGCTTCTCCTCGAAGAGCAATTGAGAAGAGGGGAGACTTTGACGAAAGTGAGTATATCTATCAAGTTGAATGGGAGTGGGAGTATCTTGCCCGGGCTAGGGAAAATGGCGTGATCATGTTTTGGCTTCCAAAGCCAATCGAGGATATTCCTGGTCGCTCTTATGCTCAAACATCTCGCTTTGAGCTAGGTGAAGCTCTGGCTCATAAGATGTGCTCTGGGGGGAATATTGTACTTGGGATAGAACACGGCTTTTCTAACGGGCGATACATTATGAAAAGTTTTCGAGATAAGGCGCCTGATGTTCCCATTGTCCATTCTCTAGAAGAGGCTTGTGAAGAAGCTATTCGACTTTCTACTTTAATAACGAGATAATTTCTTAATATGCTCTGGGTTCTCTTTGCGTTTCTTTGCGCCATTCTTCTTTCAGCCGCAGCTCTTTTAGAGAAGAGAGTTCTTACTAAGGTCCACGCCTTTGATTATTCTGCAACACTTGCATTTTTCAGTTTTCTGGTTTCACTGCCGTTTTTATTTGTACTAGATTATTCTTCTATAAACGGCCTTACCCTTCTTTTAATTTTTATTGCTTCCATATTTGGCGCGCTCGCTTTCTATCTTGTAGCAAAAGGGACTCGTCATCTGGAAATCTCAACTGTCTCTCCACTTTTGGCGCTCTCTCCAGGCTCCACATCACTTCTTGCGTTTTTTGTCCTTGGAGAAACTCTCGATATTCAACATGTAATAGGTATTGTACTTATGATAGTTGGCTCTTATGTGCTCGCAATGGATTCTCAGCATAATCTTGGAGACCCATTACGATCTTTTTTCAGATCTCGGTATGTTCAGTTTGTGCTTTTGTCTCTAATACTTTATTCATGCGGAGCTATTCTTGATAGGGCCATCATTAATGTTTTTAAAGTTCCTATTGTTACGTATATATTTTTTGCTCATTTCTTTATATCTCTCCTTTATATACCAATAGGCTTCATATTCGGAGGTTCTTTTCGAGGAATACTCCAAACCATTAAAGTTGCAGGTCCGTATGTATTACTCGCCTCAGTGTTTACTGTTGGTTACAGATTCTTCCAAATGCAGGCACTTGCGCTTGCATCAGTAGGTCTTGTTTCTGCGATAAAACGCTCCTCAAACTTTTTCACGACCCTTATAGGTGGAGAACTTTTTCATGAAAAAAACCTTGCTCGAAAGACTGTAGCAAGCCTTGTTATTATCTGTGGGACTCTTCTTATCGTCTTATAACTTTTTGACGTCTTCTATATTGCGATGTAGAATCAAAACTTGTGGCACATGGGGTGCTACATGTTCTTTCTACCGGGGTCTACATGACAGTAGCGGCACAACCCGTCATTGACGGGCAGGGGAGAGGTAGCAGAAGATCTACCAATCACACAGGAGGATTACCGAAGGCCAAACAAGAGACGGAACAAAGGCAAAGAGGCACGCTCCTTGAGGAGTTTATGGCGCAGCTTGGGATCGAATTCAACTTTGATCTGCTTCAGACACACATGGCAGCTCTCCGTGCTTCTGCGAGCGACTCATACGCTGAGTGCAAGGTCGCGCAGAGGGTGGGGAGAATGCTTTCCAGGCTTTCGCCAGAAGACAGAACTCTTTTCCAGGAGGAACGAGATCGGTACTTCATGGCTCTGCTACGCTGCGGGAAAGCGGGAGTTGTCAATTCCACGTCCATTCTTCGTGGCTGCTCTAGTCATGACAAGGAATGGGTGCGTCTCCAGGTTGAGAAAGCCCTGAGGCGACGTTCGCAGTAGTTCTTTCCAGGTCCCAACAGTATGTTGGGACCTTTTTCTTTATCCTGTTATTCTTAGATGATATGCAACCGAAACTCTTTATTACGCAACCAAGCGACACCTATAAATTGATAGATAGTGGAGGAAATGAAAAGCTTGAACGGTTTGGAGAGATTGTAGTAAGTCGTCCAGACCCACAGGCGCTATGGGATAAAACAGACCCTTCCTTATGGGAGAAAGCTCGACTTAAATATTCCCAAGAGTGGGTTGGAAAGAAAAATATTCCTTCTTCTTGGGAAGTCTCTTTTTCCAATATGGTTTTTACACTAAAACCTTCATCTTTCAAGCATATCGGGATTTTCCCGGAACAACATCCTAATTGGGAATGGATTGAAAAACAAATTATTTCAGCCGGGAGACCAATTGAAGTGCTGAATCTATTTGGGTATACAGGAGGTGCAACACTATTTGCCTTACGTGGGGGTGCAAAAGTTACTCACGTTGACGGGTCAAAGACTGCTATCTCATGGGCAAAAGATAATGCTTCACGTAATAATCTTCTCGATAAACCAGTCCGCTTTATCCTAGATGATACACTCTCTTTTGTTCGTAGAGAAATACGGAGACAAAAAAAATATGATGTTATTATTCTCGATCCACCGTCATTTGGACGAGGTCCAGAAGGTGAGGTTTGGAAAATAGAGCGTGACCTTCCTATCCTTATTAATCTAATTAAAGACCTTCTTTCAGACGAACCTCTTTCCATAATTCTTAACGGATATGCTGCGGGTTATTCTCCTTATGCGTACTATAATTCTCTTATAGCGATTAAAGATGTCTGTGGTGGGGAGGTAGAGTTTGGAGAGCTTGGAATTCTTGAAACATCTCAGGGAAGAGTTTTGCCTGCTGGGATAACGGCTCGTCTTAAGAGAACCTCGTAAGGAAACATCCTTCTTTTCGTCTTAATTATGCAGAGTAGAGATTCACAAGAGAAACAGTTTAAAGAAAGCTTCGAGATGTTCTCCGACGACCTCTTTCGGCATTCTTTTTTCCGTGTTTCCAATAGAGAAGTTGCTCTCGATTTAGTGCAAGATACATTCATGAAAACATGGAATCATATTGTACAAGGAAATGAGATCGATAATATTCGCGCGTTTCTTTATCGCGTTTTAAATAATCTAATCATTGATTATTATCGAAAAAGCAAAGCTTCATCTCTAGATAACCTTATTGATGAAGGTTTTGATCCTCATGACGATAGCCACGGTAAGGCCATTTTTGAGGCGGAAATTTCTTTAGTTAAACGTTATCTTT
The DNA here is from genome assembly GCA_964450705.1 of uncultured Candidatus Saccharibacteria bacterium. Taxonomy (GTDB): domain Bacteria; phylum Patescibacteriota; class Minisyncoccia; order Phycocordibacterales; family Zambryskibacteraceae; genus CAYVDB01. The sequence continues at coordinate 28,360 of CAYVDB010000001.1, forward strand.
CCAATCTTACTCAAAAAGACCAAGATGTTGTTCTAATGCGATACATGGATGGGCTCTCAGTAAGTGAAATAGCAAAAAGCCTTGGGGAGACAGAGAATGCTGTGTCTGTAAGGGTGCATCGTGCAGTGCAGAAACTAAAAGAATTTATGGAGCCATGAAATTATTTGAAGAAAATATAAAAAAAATACAGGAAGGTATCTCAATGACCAATGATGAGCGAGAGGTTATTCGATCGCGCCTTGAGGCTTACATTCTTTCCAATCCAAGACGAGAGATAAGTCCTGTTCCTTCTAAATTCTTCTTTTTTCAAAGACACGTATTGGGCGGAGCTTTTGTTGTAGTTCTTGTCCTTCTATCCGGAAGCGCTTCAGCATTTGCAGAATTTGCATTGCCGGGGGACACTCTGTATCCATTTAAGACGTCTGTAAACGAGCAGGTGCGCGGTTGGCTTTCTTTTACTGATCTATCCAAAGCTGAATGGTCGGTAGAGCTTGCCTACAGAAGATTATCTGAGCTTGAGCAAGTTGAAAAAAAGGAAGCCATTCCTTCTGAGATAAAGCAATCTCTTGAAAGTAATTTAGATATTCAGATTGATCGCGCT
>CAYVDB010000001.1:28970-58490 GCA_964450705.1 uncultured Candidatus Saccharibacteria bacterium
AAAAACAAAAAAAAAAAAAAAGAATTTCGACAAAAAAAGAATTTGAAGAAAAAATACCAAAAAAGGAGAAAAATTTACCGGTCGCGACTACTCTAGACGTTAGTACAAACTCCGAAGTTTCGTCTTTGGAAGTGGCTTCTCCAGAAGCAAGTTTAAGAAAAGCGTCCCTTTCTTCTGAAATGGGGGTTTCTTCTGAAATCGTTCCACAAATACCTACCAAGGGAAGCTTTAGCCCGCTTATCAAAGAAATAAGGCTACTTATTAAGGATAGTAAAAAGCTTGGTGTAGAAAAAGGTAAAGTTCTTTATATTGAAGCCAGATTTATTCGTGTACAAAAAGCTGTTTTTGAACTTGAAAGATCAAACGGAGATAAAGAGCTAGTAGACTATGAAAAGTTAGAAGAGAAACTTATTGATATAAAAGAACAACTTTTAGATCTAGTAGAGGACTCTTCTGAAGTATTGGATCGTCAAACAATAGAAAATCCCAAGGAACAAACTTCCGATGAAGAAGATAAAAAGAGTGAGCTTCCTAAAGGGGATTTACCAAATATTTTATCTCGGTAATGCTTGTTCCTTATGTATAGAGATATTCGTAAAAGACTTCTCATTCTCAATGTTGTATCAGTAGTTATATTTACTTTTGTTTCAGTTTTTACGGTGTTTGTCTCATCGCATACGGCTACCGACTCACTTATTTATTATGTTCGAGACACGATTGATTCCGATACGGTCTTATCAATAATGGAAACTATTTCTTCACTACTTAACCCTGGGGTGCTTATTGTTATTGGAGTATTAGGTTTTTCATTTATGGCTGCATTTCAGAAAAAGCAACTTGCCGTGATATTTATTGTTACATTATTTTTTTCTGTACTTTCAAGTATGCTTTTAAAGCACGTTTTTGCTGTAGAAAGACCTCTCGGCTCTCCAGAGGTGTGGGGTTTTGGTTTCCCAAGCACCCACGCAACTGCAGTGTCAGTTTTTCTTTTGTCTTTTTTGTTTACTCTTAAAAGAAAGATTCATGATGTAATTTTATACATCCTTCTTGCGGTTGTGTTTTTTGGGCTAATCCTTCTTACAGGAGCAAGTCGTATTTATCTTGGTTATCATTTTACAACTGATGTTATTGCAGGATTTGCTCTAGGTTTGTTTTGGACTACTCTCTCGTTAATATTTTATTATCGCCTTCGCTCAAGAGAGCCTGTCGAGATAATGTAAGGAAAGGTGGTACAATTCGTCTCAAGATGCGAGTTAATAGATTATATATATGGAAAGAATAACAAAATATGTTCCGGTACTGGTTTTGTTAGTGTGCGCGTTTTTGGTTGTTACAATTATTAGTGGATTAAAAGAATATCGTTATATAGGAAGTAACGGTATCCCAGAGAATGTTATTACTGTAACCGGAGAAGGTGAGGTCTTTGCGGCGCCAGATGTTGCAGAATTTTCTTTTTCGATTGTTGAGGAAGGAAAAGATGTAAAGACTGCGCAAGACATGGCTACAGTAAAAATGGAAAAAGCACTAAAGGCCCTTAAGGATCTTCAGATTGAGGAAAAGGATATAAAGACAACCGGATTTAATGCGTATCCTAAATACGAATTTCAAGAGATTTACTGTATTAGAGCCCCATGTTCTCCTGGCAAACAAGAAATCGTAGGTTACGAAGTAAACCAGAATATAACTGTCAAAGTGCGAAATATTTCTGATGCAGGAAAGGCGATTGATGCGGTTACTACTGCGGGAGCTTCTAATGTGTCAGGGATCTCTTTCACTATTGATGACGAAGACGCTCTAGTTCGTGAAGCGCGTCAAAAAGCGATCGAGGAAGCTCGTGAAAAAGCAAAAGATCTTGCCCAGGATCTAGATGTTCGTATAGTTCGAATTGTGAATTTCTCTGAAAACGGTGGCGGTTCTCCATACCCAATGTTTTACAAAGGTGATGCGATGTCAGCAAGAGCGGAATCTGCTCCAAGTGCTCCAGTTCTTCCTACCGGAGAAAATACAATTCGCTCGACAGTTACTATTACCTACGAAATTCGCTAATCTTTCTTTAAAGACATAGCGTGTCAAAATAAAAACCCGAAAGGGTTTTTATTTTGACATAATTATTTTTTAATGATATTATTTAATATAGATTTTTTTGTTTTGGTCTTTAACCTCCCAACCCAAAGGAATAACTCCATGTTCCACCTTCTTGTTTTGGCTTTTTCTCGCTTTGAGTGGTTTTGCCGGTATCGGGATGCTCGTCGCCTTAGACTTCAAGCAGAGCGGGACCGGTTTCTCGCCATCATCGAACAGTGTCGGCGAGAAAATCATGATTTCGAAGTGATTGGGGCTCCTCCAGGTATTTCTCATGGCCCAACGCATCGATGGGTCATTGAAAATCGTCGTGTCATGTCGAGAGCACTGGAGCGGGTATCTCTACTTGATAAACAACTCAGATCCGCCTGAGAGTTGCCCCAGCCACATGGCTGGGGTTTTTGACAAAAAAGTATATCAAGGGTACCATGAGTGTGCCGCCTCCGAGGCGTTTTTTAGTATCAAAATCTATAGCTATACCCATATGAAGCTTGTTGAATACATTCGTGAAACAAAAGGGGAATTAAAGCACGTAAGCTGGCCTACTCGCCGACAGGCGATTGCATTTACAGTACTTGTGGTTGCTCTTTCTCTGATTGTTTCCGTATATCTCGGAGTCTTTGATGCTATTTTCTCTGAAATAGTGAAGATGATTGTTGCTTAGTACTAATTTTCTATTTTTATGTCGAAACAAAAAATCCAAGAAGGGAGAAATTGGTATGCAATCCACACTTATGCTGGATATGAAAATGCTGTTCTTCGTAATTTAAAGCAAAGAGTAGAGTCTCTTGGTATGGAGGATAAAATATTTGAAGTCATTGTGCCTACTGAGAAGAAAATAAAAATAAAAGGCGGTAAGCGAGTTGAAGAAGAGGAGAAGATATACCCCGGCTATGTTCTTGTGGACATGATGGTTACTGATGACTCTTGGTATGTTGTTCGTAATACCCCTCGAGTAACTGGATTTGTAGGGTCTGGAGTTTATCCGGTACCAATAGATCGAAAGGAAATTGAATCTATTTTCTCTCGCATGAATGCAGATCGTGCAGAGCATGCTATGGACCTCATGATTGATGACGCTGTACTTATTGTTGACGGTCCTTTTAAGGATCTTGAAGGCAAGGTTAAGGAAGTTGATAGGGAGCGAGGAAAGGTAAAGGTACTTGTTTCAATGTTTGGCCGAGAAACTCCCGTTGAGCTCGACTTCTTGCAGGTGAAGAAGATTTAATGTAGTGTTCTTGTACAAAAAGTTATGGCAAAGAAAGTTACCAAAAAACTAAAGATTGTTTTCCCAGCAGGAAAAGCAACACCAGCTCCTCCAGCGGGCCCTATTTTGGGTCAGGCCGGTATTAATATTGGAGAGTTTATCAAGCAGTACAATGACGCTACCCGTGAGATGGCTGGCCAAATGATTCCTGCAGAGATTACTGTATACGAAGATCGCAGTTTCACTTTTGTTCTCAAAACTCCTCCTGCATCAAGTATGATTACTCGGGCACTTGGCGTTGAAAAGGGTTCTGGAAAACCAAACTCTTCAAAGATAGGCAAGCTTTCTAAGGCTCAACTTAAGGAAATTGCAGAGGCGAAAATGCAAGATCTAAATGCAAATGATCTTGATGCCGCAATGAAAATTATTGCGGGTACCGCTCGAAGCATGGGCGTTGATATTAAGGATTAAAAAACAACCCTGTCTCTCGCAAGTGACAGGGTTGTTTTTTAAGCTTTGGATTGGTAGTCTTTTCCCAGGTTTCGTTCTTCTCATTTACCTTTAGGAGGCAACATGTCTTCAGATCGCCGAAGTATTTCAGCGAGAGTTATTGCTGACAGTATCTTCAATGGAAGCCGACTCACTACCTTTGAGCTAACGTTCCCAAGATTTATCTTGGCGGAGTTCAATACTCACAGGGTATTTAGTCGTAACTCCGCAAGTTCTCGCGCGATTCCTGTATGGAAGCGTCTGGTAGAGCTTGCGGAATACCCATTTGTTCCTTTGCATTTTGGAATAAACAAAGCGGGTATGCAGTCTGAAGAAGCGGTTTCTCCTGAGGTCAACGACCAAGCAAAAAGGCTTTGGCTTGCAGGACGGGATTTTGCTATCGCTCAGGCGTACCTTCTTGCAGGCGGGCGCGAGCAAATTCTCAAAGACGCAAAGGGCTCCTTTGATGTCAACGTAGTGGATTCTCTAGACCAAATGGTTAGAGGCTACCAGCTGTCTGTTCGAGACTTTGTTCCACTTCCGAGCCCGGTACACAAGCAGCACGCTAACCGTGTTCTCGAACCATATGCTTGGCACACGGTGATTGTCACAGGCACGCAATGGCGAAATTTCTACGCGCTCCGTGCTTCAGCAATGGCTCAGCCTGAAATCCAGATGCTGGCTCTTGAAATGGCGCGAGCTCACAGGGATAGTCTTCCGAAGGAGCTTCGACAAGGCGGCTGGCACTTGCCTTTCATCAGAGAGGAAGACTTTGTAGAAGTTCGTGACGAAGCTCTTCTTGCGCGAGTTTCTTCTGCAAGGTGCGCTCGAGTGAGCTATCTTACCCATGATGGCGTGAGAAACGTAGGCAAGGATCTGTCCATGGCTAACGGATTACAGGGCAATGGACACATGTCCCCATTTGAGCATCCTGCGCGGGCAACAAGGAACGGCCGGAGAGGTAATTTCAAAGGTCATTGGACACAGTTTCGTAAGGTCTTGTCTAATGAAGGAGATTTCTCCAACCTGATCCCGCGAGAAGATTTCCTTTTGGGTATGGGAGGGGATCAAGGTCTTGTGGACTTTGTTTTGTCCTTACCTGAGTGACTGTTTCAAATATAGCGTAACCTCTAAGGTTGCGCTATTTCTTTGTCTGAGAGTGCTATTTTTTTGTTTTTTCGTCGCTTGATTAATCAGGAAACTTACATAAGATTAACAGAGCGATTTGTTCTCTCAATCTTCTTACGGAGGTTCGCATGCCTATCGGTAAACTCATCTGTCTTGAGGGCGGAGAAGGGGCGGGAAAGACCACTGTTTTCGCCCGACTCAAGGGACACCTTCCTGAGTCTCAGTACGCTTTCTTTCGGGAGCCTGGAGGAACTTTGTTTGGCGAGGAGTTGCGGTCTGTTATCTTTGCTTATCCGAACATTTCCTCTGAAGCACAGCTCTTGTTGTTTATGGCGTCTCGTCTGCACATTTTCCAAACAGAGATTCGTCCTGCCTTGGGGAGAGGAGTTCATGTTGTGACCGACAGGATGGACGCCTCTACTTTTGCCTATCAAGTATTTGGTACTCCAGGAGGCATTGAAGCTGTCTTCAATGAATTAAGGAGAATCTATCTTGCTCCGATAGGTGATAGTGATTGGCTAAAGCCTGTCTACTTATTTCTGGATACCCCACCAGAAATTGGACTCGCAAGAGCTCGTGAGCGCGCTGGTAACACCTATGATGCCAAGTCTCTGGAATACCACACAAGAGTTTACGAGGGATATAAACACTTTATCCCTCTACATGAGCACCGCGTGGTTGATGCAACAAGGGACCCTGATCTTGTGTTTGAAGATGTTCTAGCCCACGTTCGCAGTATTACTTCGTAGTAGATTCTGAACCGCCCTCTTGATAATCTCAGGGCGGTTTTTCTATTTTTCGATATGTGCTATATGATACTTCTATGATTGCGTTTGAGATTCGCTCCCTTATTGAGAAGACCTTAAAAGACCTCGGATTACCAGAGGTCGATTTTGTCGTAGAGCATCCACTCGAACTTTCTCATGGTGATTACTCTACAAATATTGCATTAGTTCTTTGCAAGAAGATTGGAGAGCAACCAAAGGATGTTGCCGAAAAAATCATAAATTCTTTATCTCTTATTCCTTCTCCGTTTGTGAAAAAGATTGAAATTGCTGGTCCGGGGTTTATCAACTTTTTTCTTGGAGATGATTTTTTTGTAAAAAGCCTTGATGAAATCATCTCCCATGGAGACTTGTTTGGTACTAATGACTCACTTCAAGGCAAGAAAACAATTGTTGAGTATACTGACCCAAACCCAATCAAAGAGTTTCATATTGGGCACCTTATGAGTAATGCTATAGGGGAATCAATTGCCTCAATCATTGCTTTCAATGGAGCAGAGGTAAAACGAGCTTGCTATCAAGGGGATGTTGGACTTCATGTTGGTAAAGCAGTTGCGTATAAGATTGTTCATAACGCGCCGTGGACTACGGTTGCCGAAGTCGCAGACGCTTATACTCGTGGTTCTAAGCAGTACGAAGAAGATGTTGAGTTTCAAAAGAAGACAATTGAAATAAATAAACTCATTTATAACAAAGAAGATGAGACTGTAAATGAGATATACCAAAAGGGGAGGCAGTTAGCTCTTGATTATTTTGAAACTATTTATAAAAAATTAGGCACAAAGTTTGATTTTTATTTTTTTGAGTCTACGTCTGCAGAATTCGGGAAGGCGCTTGTTCGAAAACATCTTGATATTTTTGAAGAAAGTGAAGGGGCTATTGTCTTTCGAGGAGAGAAACATGACCCGAGTTTGCATACTCGTGTGTTTATAAATAAAGAAGGATTGCCTACTTACGAAGCTAAAGAGCTTGGTTTGGCAAAGATAAAGCACGATGTCTATCCTTACGACAGATCAATTGTAATTACTGGGAACGAAATTAATGACTATTTTAGGGTTTTGCTTTCTGCGATGACTCTTATCTTCCCTGATCTTGCAGAAAAAACTCGGCATGTTTCTCATGGCATGCTCCGTCTTCCTTCGGGAAAGATGTCTTCTCGCACAGGAGACGTGATTACTGCTTCGTGGCTTATCGGGGAAACCCAAAAGAAAATTATTGAGAAAATATCAAAAACAGACCGTGATATTGAAGATATTGAAAAGCTTTCTCTCGATGTTGCAGTTGCCGCTATAAAGTATTCAATACTTAGACAATCTCCCGGAAAAGATATTGTTTTTGATTTCGAGACATCTATTTCTTTTGAAGGAGATTCCGGGCCTTACCTCCAATATACTTATGCGCGGACACAGTCTGTTTTAGATAAGGCAAAAGAGAAAGGCTTAGAACCCCGCGCTGTCAAAGAGGCTTTAGATGATCAATTATCTCGAAAGCTTTATCGTTTCCCTGAGATTGTAATGAGGTCTGGTGAAGAACTCGCTTCGCACTATATTGTGACTTACCTTACCGAAATGGCAGGCCTTTTTAATCGATTTTATGCAGAGACCCAGATTATTGATGAGAAAAACGCAGACCTTTCTCAAGGAAGAATTGCTCTTGCTCGCTCAGTAGGGATTATCCTTAAAAATGGTTTAAATCTACTTGGTATAAAAGCCCCTAAAAGAATGTAGAGAAGAGAAGTTTGTTTTACTTGACAAAAATCAACAAGGGTGTATAATAGGATGTGTAGTTGATCTTTCCACCCTTTCTTGAGGAGGAGTCGGATGCAGAAGTTCGCTCGAGCGCTCTTCGTGGTGGGGGCCCTGTTGGGTCTTTCCGCCGCGACGGCACCGCCTGTTGCGGCCGCTGAGAACGTCAAAAAGGCACCTATCGTCACCGCTTCCATCATCGTCTCGTCGCCCCACGTCGTCGCGCTCACCACGCCTGACCTCCAGGTGGTCGAGTGCGTGATCACCCCCGTCGGCACGGACAACGCTGTCCGCATCGACACCTCACCCGGCAGCGTCGCGAAGTTCGTACTCGACACCGGCCAGACGGCCGCCGTCGAGTACGTCTTTGCCGATTTGAACCCGCCGAGTACCCGCATCCTGGTCCGCACGTCGCCGGCGCCCGGCCTCGCTCGAAGTTCTCCCATCTCGGAGACTCCCGCGCGGTCTGCTCCGTCCCACGCCGCCACTCACCTCAACCTGTAGCTCCCAGTCGGGAGCTACTGCGCCCCCGTTTCGCTTTGCGAAACGGGGGTTGTTTTTTTGAGTTTAAAAGAGCCCAACAATTTTTATCTTTTGAGGCAAACATGATAGGATGGCCATATAATATGGCTAAAAATATAGATCAAGAGGTGAATCTAGAGAAAGACGCTATCCTAAAAATCCAAAACAGCATTCCTCTTGAAGAAGAGAAAACTTTAAAGTTTTGGAAAGACAATAAAGTTTTTGAGCAAACTATTTTGAAAGATGCCCCAAAGGGAGATTTTGTTTTTTACGAAGGTCCACCAACTGCAAATGGGAGGCCAGGGATACATCATCTAGAATCCAGAGCTTTCAAAGATCTTTTTCCTCGATATAAGACCATGCAGGGTTATCGGGTATTGCGAAAAGCTGGGTGGGATACACACGGGCTTCCGGTTGAATTGGAAGTTGAAAAACAAATTGGCGTTTCTTCAAAAAAAGAAATCGAGAAATATGGTATTGCTCGTTTTAACGAAGAATGTAAAAAAAGTGTCTGGAAATACGTGGATGAATGGGAGCGTTTTACTGAACGCATTGGATATTGGGTTGATCTAAAGAATCCGTATATTACATACACCGCTCCTTACATAGAGTCTGTATGGAATATTGTGTCTCATGTTGAAAAAAAGGATCTTCTCTACAAGGACTATAAGGTAGTCCCATGGTGTCCACGGTGTGGCACAGCTCTTTCTTCTCATGAGCTGGCTCAAGGCTATGCTCTTGTAAAAGATCTTTCTGTGTATGTTCTTCTTGAATCTTTTGATAACGACGAATATTTTTCTGCGTGGACAACAACTCCCTGGACTTTACCTGGTAATGTTGCTTTAGCTGTAGGTGAAAATATTGAATACTCGCTTATTGTCATTGAAGGTAAAAAGATTTGGATGGCAAAAGATCGCGCAGAGGTTTTATTTGCAGATGCGGAAATAATTAAGTCTTCTCTTGGGCGTGACCTTATCGGGAGAAAATACAAACCTCTTTATCCTTTTCTTAAAGAGCTTCTGCCTAAAGACCAAGAGGGAAAGGTGGAAAAAGCATGGAAGATCTATCCTGCTAAATTTGTAACTACCGAAGACGGAACTGGCATTGTGCATACTGCAGTTATGTATGGGCAGGATGATTTCGAACTCGGGACAGAGGTAGGGCTACCAAAGTTTCATCTTGTTGATGAGACAGGCCACTTTATCCCAGGTACAGGTGTCTTTTCAGGGCGTTTTGTAAAGGACGAAGAAGTTGCTATTGATGTAATAAAAGATTTAGCGCATCGAGGTATTCTTCTTAAAAAAGAAAAGTACGAACACTCATATCCTTTTTGTTGGCGTTGCAAGACCCCACTTATTTATTACGCGCGAGACTCTTGGTATATCAAGATGTCGCTATTACGGGACGAGTTGGTAAAAGAAAATCAATCTATTAATTGGGAGCCTCTCTATACTCGAGACGGAAGATTTGGCGAGTGGCTAAGGGAAGTAAAAGATTGGGCAATTTCTCGTGAGCGATATTGGGGCACTCCGCTTCCTTTGTGGGTTTCTGAAGATGGCGCTAGGGAAGTAATTTCATCAATCGATGAATTAAAAAGCAAGACCAAAACAAGAAGGAATCATTTTATTTTTATTCGACATGGAGAATCTGAACATAACGCTTTAAACATTATTTCTGCAGATGAGAAGGATAATTTTCATTTAACTTCTAAAGGTAAAGAGGAAAGCGAACAAATAGCTGAATTTTTATCAAAAAAGAAAGTGGACGCTTTATTTACGTCACCGTTTTTTCGCACGAAACAGACTGCAGAGATTATAGGAAATAAGCTAGGTATTGCCTTATCCGAGATTATTGTCGATGGCCGTCTTCGCGAGTACAACTTCGGGGACTATAATGGGGCACCTTTTTCTTCTTTTCTGGAATACGAGGAGTCTCATATTAGCTCATATGATACTCCTGTTGTTGGGGGTGAAAGTTATCTTGATGCAAAGAAGCGTTTTGGAGATTTTCTATATGATATAGATTCTCGTTATGAGAATTCTACAATTGTAGTGGTAACTCATGGTATTGGTCTTGAGGTGATTGAGGCGGTTGTTGAGGGGGCAGATATGAAGCGTTCTAAGGAGCTTATTGATAAGGCCTCTTTTCCTCCGGGGAGTATCTTCCAATTCGATTTTATCCCTTTGCCACACAATTCACTTTACGAACTAGACTTACATCGACCTTATATTGATGAAATCGTATTGCACGACGGAAAAGGAAAGGAGTTTCGAAGAGTGCGTGAAGTCCTTGATGTGTGGTTTGATTCTGGTGCAATGCCTTTTGCCCAACATCATTATCCTTTTGAAAATAAAACCTGGGTAGATGGTAAGGGGTTCCCGGCAGATTTTATTTGTGAGGCAATCGATCAGACTCGAGGTTGGTTTTATACTCTTCATGCAATAGGGGCTCTGCTTGGAAAAGGAAAAGCATTTAAAAATGTTATTTGTTTAGGGCATATTCTCGATAAAGAAGGGCAAAAAATGTCTAAGTCCCGAGGTAATACTGTAAATCCTTGGGAGAAAATAGATTACTACGGAGCAGATGTTTTGCGTTTTTGGATGTATAGCGTAAATCAGCCGGGAGAGTCCAAAAATTTTGACGAGAGAAGTGTTGAAGATATTGTAAAAAAAGTTTTTAATCTACTGCTAAACACGCTTTCATTCTATGAACTCTATAAGGGCTCTCAGGTGGAGGGTCCTATTGAAGAAAGTAAGCATCCTCTAGATCGTTGGATTGTTATTTCTTTACGACAACTAATAACTGATGTAACTCTTGCCCTTGATACATACAAAGCCCTTGAAGCTACACGCGCATTACGAGACTTTATCGGGGATCTTTCTCAGTGGTATGTGCGTCGTTCTCGAGATCGTTTTAAAGGAGAGGATAGGGAAGATAGTTCCCACGCGGTAAAAACTTTAAGGTATGTTTTACAGGAGATCTCAAAGCTTCTTGCCCCTATGACGCCATTTCTGGCTGAATATGTATATCAGCGCGTTACGCCAACCTTATTAAGTGTTCACCTTGAACCATGGCCAACGGTACAAAAGCTCTCATTAGAGGATGAAGCAGAGCTTTCTCTTATGAAAGATTTACGTCTACTCGTCTCTGACGTATTAGAAGAACGCGCTAAACAAAATATTAAGATTCGCCAACCGCTCCGCTTAGTAACTATTAAGGATGATAGGTTCCGAGACAAAAAAGATCTTGTCCAAGTCCTTCTCGATGAGGTAAATGTGAAAGACGCAACGTTTGATGGTGATATTCCATCTCCAATTCTTCTTGATACAACTATAGATGAGTCTCTCGAAAAAGAAGGAGAAATGAGGGAATTTGTTCGCGCACTTCAGGAGCTACGAAAAAAACAGGAGCTTGTTCCAAGTGACGAGGTTGTTATTCGTGTTACAGTCAGTCAGTTTGGCAAAGAGGTGCTCAGTCTTTTTGGTAATGAAATAAAAAGGATTTGTAATGCTCGCGAAATAATTATTACTAATGAAGAAGGGACAGAGAGTTTTTCTAGTGCAACCTTAGAGAAGGTATGAGTTATCATATCTACACTACAGAGGCTTTTGTTTTACAAAGTTTACCCCATAGAGAAAATGACGGATTTTTCCGTGTCTTTACCCGAGATCTTGGTCTTATAGGGGCTTCTGCGAAAGGCGTAAAGCGTCCTCATTCTAAGCTTGCCCTAGGCCTTTACTCTGGTTCTCACGCAAACATATCTTTATTGCGAGGCAAATCTTCTTGGAGGATTGTTGGAGTAGATCCGCTTTCTGATACTTCGCGGATTTTCCCGTCTCTTTCCGAGCAAAAAAAGATATGGTTTCGATTTTTAAATACAGTGAAGTTTTTTATCAAAGGAGAGGAGAAAAATAATTCTATTTTTGAACACGCGATTCTTTTTAAAAAAGCTTTAGAAAGAAGAATTTTTTCCTTAGAGGAGCTGTTCATATTAGAGTGCATAGCAGTATTTTCTTTAATGTCTTTTTTAGGATATGGCACTCGTCGTGCAGAATATGAATTTATGAACTTAGAAGATCCGTTTACTGATCAAACAATATCCCAAGTTCTTAAATTTAAAAGCCTATTAGTTGAGGATATAAATACCGCATTCCGTGCAAGTCAGATGTGATTTCATATTGTATAATCATCTCTATCTATGAGTGAAAATAACCATATTAATCGCCTTGAGCAGGATCTTTACTCAAGAAAGCATAAGGATATTCCTCATGATGATCGTTCTCCGATAACCCCAGCCGACTTTGAAGTAGAAAAAAAGTGGAACGACAAAGAAACAGTTGAGGAGCTTATTCAGGCAGAAAAATTAAAAGCTCTTGAAGAACGCGGGGGTGGTTTCAAGAAGTTATTGTGGGGATCGGCTATTTTTTGTTTGCTCGCGGTTTTCGTTGCGCTCTTTATGTTTTTTGGAGGTGGGAATCTTGTTTCAGCGAATAATATTGATATTCAAGTGGTTGGCCCAACAAGTATCTCCGGAGGGGAAGAGTTGTCTCTTGATATTGTGATTAAAAATGGGAATAGAGCGAATCTCGAAGGGGTGAATCTGATTGTGTTATATCCAGATGGGACTAGAGTTTCAGGGAAGCCTTCTGAACCGCTTGAACGTGAGAGGCAAACTGTAGGAACCGTTCCTGCTCGCGGTGAAGTTCGAAAAACAGTAAAGTCTATACTTTTTGGTGAAAAAGAAAGTATAAAAGAGCTCTCTATTAGTCTTGAATATCGAGTTCAAGGTTCGAGCGCTACTTTCTTTAAAGATAAGAAACATGAAATTGCGATTAAGTCATCGCCCATTATCGTTACAATAAAGAATCCTTCAGAGGTTAACTCTAATCAAGATATTGAATTTGTAATTGATCTTGCTTCCAACAGTGGAGAGGTACTTGAGAACGCTTTATTTAAGGCGGAATATCCTTTTGGATTTTCATATAGCGATAGTAATCCAAAGCCATTTCGAGATAATAATCTCTGGAGCATAGGAACCATGGCACCAAACGATACTAAAACAATTAGGATTCGAGGCAAACTCCAAGGGCAAAATGAAGAGGAGCGGACATTCAGGTTTTCAACTGGGATAGCAAATCCAGAGAGGGAAGAAGAACTAGGGGCTATATTCTCAATACTTTCTCAATCAATAAAAATTCGCAGACCATTTTTGGCAATCGACCTCTCGCTTAATGGGGACATGAGTGATATGGTCGTAGTTCCGCCTGGTCAACGAATACAAAGTAATCTTGTTTGGACAAATAATCTTTCTGAGCAAATTCTTGATGGAAGAGTCGAAGTGAAGCTTCAGGGAGGTGCATTTGATCGATCGTCCGTGTCTGTCTCCGGCGGTGGGTACTATCGTTCGCTTGATAATACGATTATCTGGGAAAAATCGGTAAATAAAGATCTAACAAGTATTGAACCAGGTGGTAAGGGAGTAGTTAATTTTACATTTTCTCCACTTGCTTCCATTCCAGGAAATCAGAACGAACAGATAACTGTTACTGCAACAGTTTCTGGTACTCAGATTAATGATCTTGGAAAGCCAGAAATTGTTAAAACCGACGTTTTACGTTCTGTAAAATTATCTTCAAATACTAACCTCACAGCAAAAAGCGCTCGTAGCATTGGTCCATTTGAAAATAGCGGGCCTATCCCCCCACGAGCTGATCAGGAGACTACATATACAATAATTTGGAGTCTTACAAATACTTTAAATACGATTTCGCAGATGCAGGTTAAAGCAGAGCTTCCTCCTTATGTGAAGTGGACCGGTCTCACTGACCCAAACGTTGAGAGCATCACATACAACGATAATACCAGAGAGGTTTTATGGAATGTTGGTGATTTGCGTTCAGGTACAGGATTCTCAACAAGTCCTCGAGAGGTTGCCTTCCAGGTTATTGTCGAGCCTTCGCTTTCTCAGGTCGGTAATGGAATATCAATTCTCGAAACATCGGTATTTTCTGGTATGGATAGGTTTACCGGAAAGACTGTTACTGGAAATGCGCCAGCTGTTACGACTCGTTTTATTGGAGATCCTATCTACCGACAAGGGGATGAGCGAGTTGAAAAGTAGTTTCTTTCAAGTACCATAGCGACATGACATCTCACTATACCGAAGACCATATGGAAAAAGTCGTTGCCCTAGCGAAACGGCGAGGCTTTATATTTCAAGGCTCTGAAATATATGGCGGTCTTGCGGGGACTTGGGATTATGGCCCTTTAGGGGTTCTTTTGAAGGAAAATTTAAAAAGTTTCTGGAGAAAGAGTTTTATTACGTCTCGAGAAGATATGTATGAGATCGACGCCGCCCTTTTAATGAACAGTAAAGTTTGGGAGGCGAGCGGCCATGTAAGCGGATTTTCTGATCCTTTGGTTGAATGCGGAAAATGTAAACGCAGGTTTAGGGCCGATACACTAGATGACGATAAGGTGTGTGCAGAATGTGGTGGCCCACTTAGTGAGGCTCGTCAATTTAATATGATGTTCAAAACAAACATTGGAGCATCAGAAGACGGTTCTTCTGTATCGTACTTGCGACCAGAAACTGCTCAAGGAATGTTTGTTAATTTTAAAAATATCCTCGACACATTTCATCCAAAATTGCCATTTGGAATGGCTCAAATTGGTAAGGCGTTCAGAAATGAAATTGCCCCACGTGATTTTATCTTTAGAGCTCGTGAGTTTGAACAGATGGAAATTGAATACTTTACCCATGAAAAAGAATGGGAAAAGTACTTTGAAGAATGGCGTTTACACATGAAATCTTGGATGAAGAACATCGGGCTTTCAGAAGATCGAATTCATGAAGTAGAAGTTTCTTCTGAAGACAGAGCTCACTATTCTAAGCGTACAATCGATTTTGAATACGACTTTCCCTTTGGGAGAAAGGAGCTTTATGGTCTTGCGTATCGAACTGATTTTGATTTACGTAATCATCAGGCCTCTTCGCAAGTATCTCTTGAGTATTTTGACGAGAATTCAAAGGAAAGATTTATTCCGCATGTTATCGAGCCAACCTTTGGCCTTGATCGAACCGTACTCGCTATTTTATGTGAAGCATACACTGAGGATTCTCTCGGAGAGGATGTTCGTAGTTTTCTTAAGCTTCGTCCTCATCTTGCACCAATTCAGGTTGCTGTTTTCCCTCTTCTCAAAAACAAACCAGAGCTTGTCGAAAAAGCTCGAGAAGTCTTCTCGTTAATAAAGAGAGACATTCCTAATACGGCCTTTGATGATAATGGTAATATTGGCAAGCGATACAGAAGGCAAGATGAGATAGGGACGCCATTTTGCGTTACGGTTGATTTTGAGTCATTAGATGGAGACACAGTAACTGTTCGCCAAAGGGATAGTGGCGCACAGGAGCGCGTTTCGCTCGAACAACTAAAAACTTACCTTTCTGGTTTCACTATTGAATAGATCGGCCTCTCTTTGTACTATGGGGATGTTCTCTCTAGGGAGGAGCCATGCGTCTATTAGGTGCGAGACAGAGACCCCGTTACGAGCTCAATCAAAAACTCATTCTCGAAGAGAGGAGGAAGCGAGAAGAAAAAGAAATCTCGAAAGTTGACCAAGCAGCGCGGATGATTGTTCGAGACGGTCTCGAGCATATCGATAGGATCTACAGGGAAGTTTTTGGTGTAGGCCTGATTGATCCTTCCGTTGCGACAAAGATCGACAAACGGGTTCGGGAGTTTCGTTCTCGCCCAAGCTTGATCCCTGACTACTAGTTTCGACTAGTAGTCTTTTTTTATGGTAGACTCATTGCGTCATGAAAATTATACGAAAAAAATTGAAAAGCGGGCTGCGACTCATAATGGTTCCAACAAAAGATAGCCCTACGGTAACGGCTCTCGTTATGGTTGAAGCAGGGTCAAAGTATGAGACAAAATCTCAAAACGGAATATCTCATTTTTTGGAACACATGTGCTTCAAGGGAACAAGGCGTCGTCCGCGATCGCTTGATATTTCTCACGAGCTTGATGCTCTTGGTGCAGAAAGTAATGCATTCACAAGTTTTGAATATACAGGTTACTACGCCAAAGCAAGTTCAAAGCACGTCGGGCCACTTATTGACGTTGTCTCTGATATATACCTCAACCCGCAATTTCCTAAAGAAGAGATCGAAAAGGAAAAAGGAGTGATTCTTGAGGAGATGCATATGTATGAAGATTTGCCACAAAGAAAAGTTCAGGAAGTCTTTACTTCACTTTTATATGGTAATCAACCTGCGGGGTGGACTATTCTAGGAGAAAAAGATGTTATAAGAAACGCGAAACAAAAAGATTTTATAAACTACCGAAAAGATCATTATGTAGCCTCTGCTACTGTAGTAATTTTGGCGGGGAACTTTGACACTAGAAAGGCTACTCTTTTAGTTGAGAATGCATTTAAGGATATTCCAAGGGGTCCAAAAAAAGGCAAGAAGAAAGTAGTTGAGAAGCAACAGAAACCAGCTCTTTTGGTTTTCAAGAAAAATACTGATCAGACTCATATCGTTCTCGGGTTTCGGGGATTTTCGGTTGGCGATAAAAGAGGTCCAGCACTTCATGTTTTAAATGCGCTTCTTGGTTCAGGGATGAGCTCTCGGCTCTTCCAAAAGCTTCGAGAGGAAATGGGTGTGGGATATTATGTGCGTTCGGGGATAGATGAGCTTTCGGACCATGGATTTCTAGCTATTTCAACAGGGGTTGATAAGACACGATTGGAAGAAGTTGTCCAAGCGATTATAGATCTTGTGAAAGAGTGTAAGAATACTCTTCCATCGAAAGTTGAGCTTGAAAAAGCAAAAGAATCAATGATCGGAGGATTTTTAATGGGCCTAGAGTCTTCGGATTCTGTAGCCATGTTTGTTGCGGATCAAGAAATTCTAAAGAGAAAGGTGGAATCTCCTCAAGAGATTGAGAAGAAGATACGAAAAGTGACAGCAAAGCAAGTCCAGGATGTGGCTTCTCAGGTCTTTTCTAATGAGAACCTAAACCTTGCGGTTGTAGGTGATGTTGGTGACGTATCCCGTATACAAAAGATTTTAAAACTATAGACCTAGTGGTACTATAAGCATATATGCCACGCAATACTTCCGGAACCGTACTTTCTATAAGCACTGGAACAATTGTTCGAACAGTGCTTGTCATTCTATTTTTCTATTTTCTTTATTTTGTTCGTGATGTTGTCCTGGTAGTTCTCTCGGCGATTGTTATTGCTTCAGCTGTTGAACCTGGTACCCGTTGGTTTGGGCAGAGAAACGTTTCTCGAGTTCCAGCAGTCCTCTCAATATATATAGCTGCCGCGGCTCTTCTTGTTTCGATTTTTTATTTTTTTCTAATTCCTCTTATTGGAGAATCAGCAAGCTTGCTCGAGACTTTGCCAAATTACTCTAGGTCAGTTGCAACCGGAGAGGCGAGTGGAGAAGGTTTTCTTAACGGGTTTTCTGATAGTTTTTCTCTTTCCGCAATTATTGAAACTGTAAATAAGGCTTTGGTAAGTTTTTCTTCAGGTTTTGTTGGCACCATTGATGTGGTCTTCGGTGGTATTGTGAGTTTCTTCTTGATTGTAGTTCTTTCTTTTTATCTTGCCGTTCAAGAAGATGGGGTGGGTAAGTTTTTACGCATCGTTACTCCTCTTAAACATGAGAAGTATTTGATTGATCTTTGGAGTCGATCAAAGGAAAAGATTGGATTGTGGATGCAAGGGCAACTTCTACTATCGGTTATTGTTGCTGTGCTTGTATTTCTTGGCCTTACTTTATTGGGCGTAAAGAACGCTCTTCTACTTGCGGTTCTCGCAGGAATTTTTGAGCTCATTCCACTTTTCGGGTCATTTCTTGCAGCTGCGCCTGCAATACTTCTTGCTTTTGCGGATGGCGGTTTAAGTCTCGCCCTTCTTGTTACCGGTCTTTTTGTAATTATTAATCAATTTGAAGGACAACTCATATATCCGCTTGTGGTTAAGAAAGTCGTTGGAGTCCCCCCAATTATTTCCATACTTGCCATTGTTATCGGCGGCAAGCTTGCTGGCTTCTTAGGTATTCTTCTTTCTGTTCCAATTGCAGCCGTATTTATGGAGCTTGTAAACGATCTGGAAAAAAGTAAACTACGAGAAAAAGGCACTGAATAATAGTTTCTATGACAATTTCTTCTCGGAACAAGGCGTTCTATATTACGACAACGCTTCCATACGTAAATGCCGAACCTCATATTGGTTTTGCAATGGAGCTTATTCGGGCCGACATTATTGCTCGTTTCAAGAAATCTCAAGGATTCGAGGTGTTCTTTAATACCGGCACTGATGAGCATGGCCAAAAATTGTTTGACGCCGCGACAAAAGCAGGTAGAGATGTAAAAGAATACGTTGATCAATACGCCTCTAATTTCAAAGACCTTACTCCTCTTTTGGGAGTATCTGAGGACATTCATTTTGTTAGAACGACAGATGCGGTTCACGAAAGGGCAGCGCAAGAATTTTGGAAGAGAGTTTACGACGCCGGTTATATTTATAAAAAAAACTATACCGCAAAGTACTGTGTGGGCTGTGAAGAAAATAAGACAGAGTCAGAATTAAAAGATGGGCACTGTAGTATTCATCCTAATCTTGATATACAGATTCTTAACGAAGAGAATTATTTCTTTAAGTTTAGCGAATTTGGAACTAAGCTTTTGGAGCTTTATGATAAGGCCGAACAAGAGGGGAGAAGTTTTGTTGTGCCAGATTTCCGCCTGAATGAAATGCGGGAGTTTGTGAAAAGGGGCCTTGAAGATTTCAGTATTTCACGTTTGAGATCAAAGATGTCCTGGGGAGTTCCTGTGCCAAATGATTCCGAGCATGTGATGTATGTGTGGTTTGATGCCCTAGTAAGCTATATTTCAACTCTAGGTTGGCCGGATAATAGCATCCAATTTGAAACTTTCTGGACACAAGGGACACCTGTTCAGTATTGCGGAAAAGACAATACTCGTTTTCAATCTGTTATGTGGCAGGCAATGCTTATGGCCGCTGGCCTTCCTAATAGCCACACTATTGTAGTTGACGGTTTTATTACTAGTGGAGGACAGAAGATGAGCAAGAGTCTTGGCAATGTAATAAATCCTCGCGAAATCGTTGAAGAATATGGCGCTGATGCTTTGAGATATTTTGTTGCCCGTGAATTTTCTACTTTTGAAGACTCGGATTTTACAAAGGAAAGATTTAAAGAGGCATACAATGCAAATCTTGCAAATGGTATTGGCAACCTCACGAGCCGAATTATGAAAATGGCAAGTGATAACTTAGATAATCCTGTTGATATTTCGAATAATCAAATTTACCCGGAGTTTATTGGATCTTTGGAGAAGTTTGAAATTGGAAAGGCGGCTGATATTGTATGGCAGCAGATTTCAGCCCTTGATCTTATGATTCAAACAGAAATGCCTTTTAAACTTATAAAAACTGATTTAGAAAAAGGCAAAAAGATAATATCGGATTTGGTTTTGCAATTGCATAAGATATCTTTAATGCTAATACCGATTTTACCTTTGACATCCGAAAGGATTATTCATTGTATTAAAGCTAATAAGATCCCAGAAGCACCTCTCTTTTCTAGAAAAGATTAATGAAACCAGAGTATTTTGATATTCATTGCCATATAGACGATGATAAATATGATACCGATAGAGAAGAGGTAATAAAGCACTTAAAAGAAACTAATGCTTGGGCAACAACTATTGGGACAGATCTAGAAAGCTCAAAGAATGCAGTAGAGATTGCAGAGCAAAATGAGGGGATATTTGCGTGTGTGGGGGTCCATCCTCGTGATCGAATGGATGAAAAATTTGAAGAAGAATCTTTTGAAATTTTAGTAAAAAATCCTAAAACGGTTGCGGTGGGTGAGTGTGGACTTGATTACTTTAAGTTCGAAGGGGATTTATCTTTAGAGAAAAAACGTCAGAAGGATATTTTTGAGGCTCAGATTAACTTTGCTTTAAAGCATGGGAAACCATTGATGCTCCATTGTCGAGATGCGTATGAGGATTCTTTAGATATTCTTGAGAGTTACGCGAAAGATTTTGGTGAAAAGCTTCGTGGAAATGCTCATTTTTTTGCTGGGTCACTTCCTGTCGCAAAGCGTTTGTTTGATATTGGTTTTAGCATATCGTTTACGGGGGTCATCACATTTACTCATGATTACGATGAAATTATCCGTTTTGCTCCGCAAGATTTAATTTTATCTGAGACAGATGCTCCGTATGTTGCTCCGGTTCCTTTTCGAGGTAAGAAAAATGAGCCTGCATATGTCCGTTATGTCGTAGAATCTCTTGCTTCTATACGAGGAGTGGATAAGGACTCTTTCCAGAGGGTTTTGGTGGAAAACGCCTGCAGTCTTTTTGGAATTGATTGCAAATAAGGAGGCTTATGTGCTAGTGTGGGGCATCCCTTAAAAGGGTTTATTAGTTAGGAATGTCCGAATATGACCGATGAACATCAGAGTGAACAAGAATCTGCTCTTCGGGTCTATGAAGTAGGCTATTTAGTGCTTCCTTCCGTTCCTGAAGAACATATTCCTGAATTCACTAACAATTTAAAAGGCGTCATACTCCGAGAGGGTGGCGCTGTCATTTCTGAGGGAGAGCCTTTGATAAGGCCTCTTGCATACGAAATGGTTAAGCCTCTAGGTACCAGAAATGAGCGGTATAAGAGTGCTTATTTTGGGTGGGTTAAGTTTGAAGTATCTCCACAAGGAGCTCTTGAGATAAAAAAGTCTCTTGATGCCATGGAATCTCTGTTGCGTTTTATTCTTGTTAAAACTGTTCGAGAGGCTCCACAAGTCGAAAAGACTCTAGAAGGAGAAGAAGACCAGTCTCTAAAAGACGAGCCTTCTCTTGATAAGAGCATAGAAGAACTCGTGATAGAATAGAGGTAACAGTAATTTACCTAAAATGTACATAAACAAGGCAATAATTTTTGGAAATCTTACTCGAGATCCAGAAAATCGAGCTCTTCCTTCAGGGATACAAGTTACATCTTTTTCGGTCGCAACAAATCGAGTGTGGAAAGACAAGAATGGCGCTCGACAAGAAAGTGTCGACTACCACAACGTTGTAGTTTTTGGCCGACAAGCAGAAATCGTTTCTCAGTATTTACGAAAAGGAAGCTCAGTTTATGTTGAGGGAAGGATGCAGACTCGGTCGTGGGATGCCCAAGATGGAAGCAAAAAGTATCGCACCGAAGTTGTCGCTGAAAAAGTTCAGTTTGGCCCACGTCGTGATGGGGCTACTCCGCCTTCTGCAAAGAAAGAAGGCACGTCTTCTTCGCCGGATAATGCAAATAATCTTGATACGATCGAATATCCTGAAGAAGAAATTAATCCAGATGATATTCCGTTTTAAATCTTTAGTATTTATGAAACAAAATCAAACACCCATAGTTTCTTATGTTGATTATAAGGATATCGAACTTCTTAAAAAGTTTTTGAATCCTCATGCGCGTATGATTTCTCGCCGAAAGAGTGGTCTTTCTGCTAAGAATCAGCGTCAGATTGCACTTGCAATAAAGAGGGCTCGTTTCTTAGGTCTCTTGCCATTTGTTGCTCGATAGAAAAACTCCGACGCATGTCGGAGTTTTTCGTGTAGAATGTTTGCAGTATGCGATATTTGCCGAGATGGGTTGATGGTGGTCTTTTCGGATTCTTTTTTGTCCCACTCATTTTACTCTTAAAGATAGCTTGTCCACTTAGTGTGGGTTGCTTTTCTGATCCATTTCTAATCCCTCTCTTTTCTCCATTATTTCTTCTCGAACATAGTATTGGCTTAGAGAAAGTGGAGGCTCGGGATGAAATATTTTTTATTATGTTTTTTTGGGGCTTAGTTGTTGCCCTGTGCGCTCATCTTTTCGATAAAATATCAGCACGTGGGCAGGTCAAAGAATAAGGCTAGAACGAGTTTCCGATTCGATCTGTGTACTCTCCGGTTTCTGTATTAATTCGAATTACATCTCCTTCCTTTATAAACATGGGCACAAGAATTGTTGCCCCAGTCTCAAGTACAACCTGTTTTGACCCTCCCTTTGCAGTATCACCCTTTACCGCCGGGTGAGCCTCTGTTACCTTGAGGTCTACTTTTATCGGAAGCTTTACGCCTATAATTTGTTCTTCGAAAATCATTGCTTCAACCAATGAGTTTGCTTTTAAAAACTTCATTTGTACACCAAGGAGCTCCTCTCCCAGAGAAAATCTTTTTGAGGGGTCATTTTCTTCGCAGAACCACCATACCCCGCGGTTATTAAAAAGGTATTTTATATTTCTATAGGTGATATCTGCTTCCTCTGCTTTTTCTGAAACATGGAAAGATCTTTCCATGACTTTTCCGGTAATTAGATTTTTTAACTTAGTGGCGTTTACCGGCTTTCTTTGCTGCTTTCTAAAGACGTGAGAATCTATAACTTCATAAGGAGCTCCGTCAACCACAATATATTTTCTTTCCGTGATTTCGTTATATTCAAGCATAAAAGACTATAATTTAAGGCTTAGATTCTAACTGAAGGGTAGGGAATTGTCCATAAAGATTAAAAGAAGGTATTATAGATGCTATGAGTAGTGAAGGTTTTCCTCAAGAAAATATATACGAGGATGAGCGCGCTCGGTCTATTGAGGGGGTAGGGGAAGCCTCACTCGTTTCTTCAGGTTCTCCGTTAGCTGAGCAGTTTCGAATGCTTTTTACCGAAGCTCAAGTTGCTGATTTTGATAATCTTGTATTTAATCAACATGGGCTTCATTACAGCCTGTTAGACGATATCAGCGAAGAAGATGCGCGAACTATAGCCTCTCTTGCAGCCCCTTTTTTTGAAGTCCAAGATCGTAGCGAACGACGGGCTCTTGCTAAAAAAATAGCGGAAGCAATCGAGAGAGCTTCTTAGTTTTTTATTTTGTTTAGAAAAAAAACCGCAGAGTGAGCTCTCTGCGGTCGACTCAGAAGAGTCTCCCAAAAATATGACGCGGAACCCTCGGTCTTATTCCGGAAATCTGGCTGTAAAACAGCCAAAACGTCGGATGCCTCCCGGCCTGTCGCTTAACAGGTTGCTCTGCGGGGTGAATCTCTGGCAATCCACCAGCTCTGCAAGTCCGTTTGGTAATCTTACTCTAGCCTAGACAGAAGATAAGTCAATTATTCTTCTTTTAACTTTGATCGAATCTCTTTCAGTACAAGGGAAGCCGTCTTAGTATCTTCTTTTAGGAATTGTCGGGTAGCATCGTATCCTCTTCCTAGTTTTGTTTCCCCGAATGAATAAGAAGTTCCTGTTTTTGTTATGACCCCGTACTTTTCTCCAAGGGCAATGAGTTCTCCTTCCCTGGATATTCCTTCGTTATACATGAGATCGAATTCGGTTTGTTTAAAAGGCGCCGCCACCTTGTTTTTTACGACTTTCACTCGTACTCGTCCACCCATTATCTCTTCGCCTTTCTTTATTTGAGCAATGCGTCTAATATCAAGGCGCACGGAAGTATAGAATTTTAAAGCTTTTCCGCCTGGGGTTGTTTCTGGATTCCCAAACATAACCCCAATTTGCATTCGGATTTGGTTAATGAAGATGACAATTGTTTTAGATCGAGCCACAATTGCAGTAAGTTTCCGTAAAGCTTGGGACATAAGTCGGGCTTGTTTCCCAACGTGGTGAGCCCCCATATCGCCCTCAATCTCGTCTTTTGGCGTAAGAGCAGCAACAGAGTCAATAACAACAACATCCATTTTTCCGCTTCGCACAAGACTTTCCACGATTTCAAGAGCCTGTTCCCCTGTGTCGGGTTGAGATATTAGTAGTTCGTCTATTTTTACCCCGAGACGTTTCGCGTATTCAGGATCCATCGCATGTTCTGCGTCTATAAAAGCGCAGATTCCTCCAGCTTTCTGGGCCTCTGCTACCACATGAAGAGAAAGGGTTGTTTTTCCTGATGATTCTGGGCCGAAGATCTCAATAATCCTTCCGCGCGGTAGTCCACCAATCCCAAGAGCGGCATCAAGGCCTATTGAGCCAGTAGATATTGCATGTACATCTACCTTCGGCTTTTCTCCGAGTTTCATAATTGCTTCCTCGCCAAACTTCGTTTTGATTTGCCGTAGTGTTTCGTCGATATTTCGAGTATCTTTTTCTGTTGTCTGTTTTGTTTTTTTCATATTATTTTCTATAGGTCTCTATTTACGAGATGGAGATACTCTGTTTTGTTCCTCCCAAACCGGTCTTTTACCGAGACCTTAATTATAGAGTACCCACGAGGGGCTATCAATTTTTCACGAAATACCCCCGTTTCATCTACGAAAATTGGGGTATCGTTCAGGGTAATGGCAGAGATCTTTTTGGCAACTCCTTCTATTTGAAAGATTTCATCCACAGAAGATCCGTTTTGAGGCGATGTGATAGAGAGTGAGGGTCCGAGGATAAGGTTTTTGGACTGAAATGTAATGTAGCTAACAAGAAGAAGAACTCCCGCAAAAATTGAAAATCTCCGTATTCTTTTCTGGTTATTCTCCATCGACATCATCACTTTCTGGGGGAGTAGAGGATCCCTTTATCAGAACTTCTCGTGGTTTCGAGCCAGATCCTGGCCCGACTACGCCTCTTTCTTCTAGCATATCCATTAGGCGTGCCGCTCTTGCATAGCCGACTCCGAGCTTTCTTTGGAGGTATGAAGTGGAGGCTTTTCCTGTTGCTATTACAACTTCACGCGCATCTTCATAGAGATCGTCCCCATCTTCGTCATCGAAAGAAGAATCAAAGAGTGCGTTTTTTGAACCTCCTTCTTCAGAGAAATTTATTTCACTCGGAATTTCATTTTCATAATTCTCTACAAGATACTTAGCTAGTTTTTTGACCTCTGTTTCTGAAATGAACGCTGATTGGATACGTTGTGGCTTCGACATCTCTCCAGAAAGAAAGAGCATGTCTCCAGCTCCAAGAAGTTTTTCAGCTCCTGCCATATCGAGAATTGTTCGCGAGTCAATTTGAGAGGCGACTTGAAGGGCAATTCTCGACGGGACGTTGGCTTTAATGAGACCAGTAATCACGTTTACTGAAGGTCTTTGCGTGGAAAGAATCAGATGAATGCCAACTGCTCGGCTCATTTGAGCCAGTCTAACTATTGCTGACTCAAGTTCCCGAGGATAGGCCTGCATTATGTCGGCAAGTTCGTCGATGATGACCACAATGTAAGGCATAGTTTCAGGGAGATCTTCTCCTTCGGTTTTTCCCTTTGCTTTCATTTTGTCGAGTTCTGGCTCGAGAATATTTTTATGATATGACTCTATGTCGCGAACGGAGCACTCTTCAAGTACATCGTACCGACGGTCCATCTCTTTTGCCGCCCATTTGAGTGCTAGTATCGCTTTTTTAGCGTCAGTAATGACGGGTGTCAGAAGGTGAGGAATTTTATTATAAAGAGTTAACTCAACTCTTTTTGGGTCTATCATGATTAACTTCAGACTTTCTGGAGAAGAGCGAAAGAGAAGGGAAGCGATTATGGCGTGAATGGTAACGGACTTTCCAGATCCAGTTGCTCCTGCGATAAGAAGGTGGGGCATTTTAGCAATATTTGCGAAGTGAGATTTCCCAGAGATTCCTTTCCCAAGTGAAGCAAGAAGCTGTTTGTCTGAATTTTGAAACTCCATCTCTGACAAGAGAGATCCAAGCCCGACTGTTGTTTTTGTTGTGTTAGGTATTTCTATGCCCACAAGTGATTTGCCGGGGATAGGGGCTTCAATTCGTACTGGGTGCGCCGCAAGAGCAAGCTCAAGATTGTTTTGCAGTCCAAGAATCTTTGAAAGTTTTACGCCTTCTGCCGGCTTTAAGGCGTAGCGCGTTACCGATGGTCCGATAGAGACCTCATCCATTTCAACTGCAATTCCAAAATTCTGGAGAGTTCTTTTTATGATATTTGCATTTGCTTTCACGTCTCCAACGCCCGGCTTACCCTTATCCCGTTCCAAAAGAGATAGTGGGGGTGGGGTAAAGGGGGTTAGGGAGATGGCTTTGCGTTTTGGTGTGGATGGGGAGAAATCTTCGTCTTCTTCTGTATTTTTTTTACTCTCAAATATCTTTTCAAAAGCTCCAGGTTTCTCAGGGGTAGCAATTTCAGGTTCCACTTCTATTTGGGCTTCCTTTTCTTGGTTTACTTTCAAAGGTTCCATTTCTTTCTTTGAGAAAAAGCGTTTCCACCCAAAAAGGAAGTCTATTTTTAGTGAGGTATCAAAAGTTATAAGTGTTGATATAACGAGAAGTGCGACAAGAATAATTCCTGTTGTGTATACCTCAAAAAGGGAGATCAAAGGCTGGGCTACAACTTTTCCGATAAGGCCGCCTCCAAGAGGTAGGAGTAGATCAATAATCCCTAGGGCAGAAAGAAAGAAAACTATTGAACCTATTGTTTGAATTAGGGCAAAGCGCCTTTCCAAAGTTCTGAAAAAAGATACAGAGAGTAGAAAAAAGAAGATCGAGAGAACGTAATAGCCGTATCCAAAAAGGTACGAAAAAAGGGTAAATAACCTTTCTCCAACAATGCCCGCTTTAGAGAAGGCAGCAAGAAGGAGAATAACTCCCATAACAAAAAATACCACCGCAAGTATCCCTCGTAAGGTCTCTTCTTTTATGCTTGAAAGGGGTTTTTTTATTGTTTCTGTTAGACTATCCTCTTTTTTTCTTCTGCCCATCTTTTTGTGTTTGTATAACACATCATACCACGGTCAAAAAATAGATCTTTGCAAAATATGGCTCAAAATAAAGGTCTTTTTGTTTTATAGGACATCTTGCTTTTTTATAAAGGACATGATATGATATATAAGACATTAAATTAAGGCTCAAAGAAAATAATAGGACATAAAAAGGTCAAAACTAAGAATATATGGATAATATTTCAGACAAAAATATTTCTTCAACTATGGATTCTAATGATACAAAAACCAATATAAATAAAGCTAATACTGAGTTAGCCTTGATCTCCCATACGGACAAAAATTTTATATTTCTATATCAAAAAATAAAAAAAATTAGTGCAGCTCTATATTTGCTAACTAATTTTTTTGAAGAAACAGAGCCTCTCAAGGCTTCTATTCGCGGTGGGGCAACATCGTTTTTGTCCATGAATGCTCGGATGCATAAAGCGTCAACGTATCAACTCAAAGAACTCCAACCTCATTTTGAGTCTAAGATCTTAGAAGTGATTTCCTTGCTTGATGTGGCCTCTCTTAACGGGCTAATTTCACCAGGGAATCTCTCTATTTTAAAGAAAGAGTTTGAAGATATAATCGGTTACTTCGGTAAAATCATAGAAGAAAAGCGAGGTGATACAGTAGCTCTTGATTCAAGTTTCTTTATACCAGACGAGGCATCAAGAGAGTACCTGAGCAAGCAGAATATTTCTGCTCAAAATGTCCTTAATAATCTTTCAAAAGATAAAGATGAACATTCTGACCTTTACAAAAGAAAGATCAGTTTTACACACAACGAAGATGAAGAACTTGAGTATTCTGAAGAGAAAAAAGAAAAGCTAAAGGACTTTGGGTCTGTTGCAGTGAAGAAAAACCGTAGGCAGAGTCTAATAATTTCCTTACTAAAAAGGAAAAAAGAAGTAATGATAAAGGACATTGTCGGATTAATAACCGATTGTAGTGAAAAGACCATCCAACGAGAGCTTGCAGTTCTTGTGGAGACCGGTCTTCTCAAAAAAGAAGGGGAAAGGCGATGGACCAAGTATACCCTTGCATAAAGGCCAAGATGAATTGACTTTAGAGGGCATTCCAGGTAATATGTCCTGAAGTATGAAATGGCTTAAAAGAGCCATTTCATACTTATCCACACGCGGTTTTTTGCGAACTAAGATAGCGAACCTTATAATAGTAAGTACGCATCTCTTAGAGATGTGTAATGACTAAGGCTTCCGCACGTCTTTTTTGTAAGAGGCTGGTGAGGCTGTCGTTTCCCAGATCTTTGAAAACTTCATAGCGAGAAACGAATTTTTCTGAATAACCTAATTCTGTATTTTGTCCGAATTTCTGTACGACCATTTTCTTACCAACTCTCTTCTCGTTCCAAGTCGATCCCGAGTGATGTTTTAAAAAAACATCGCGAGGGACTGGAATGGGGAGTTGATGGATTATTAGATGTTTCATTGTTTTATTAACAAAGTGATGTTCTCTAACGAGACATATCACCGTGTGCCCTTGACACCGTTATTAATAATTTCAAGGGCATTACGTTCAAAACAAAATTTAGTCATGAAAAGAATTTTTGCAGGTTTCGTTGCAATCGCGATGGTTTTGACCCTCGTAGGAAGCACTGTTGCTCCGGCTCAGGCTGCTACCGTTGAGGAGCTCCAAGCGATGATTGCACAATTAACAGCACAGCTCGCTTCACTCATGGGCGGTTCTGTATCAACAGGATACATGTTCACAACTGATCTTACTGTTGGTTCAACTGGACAAGCGGTAACCGAGCTTCAAAAGATCTTGGTTTCTAAGGGATACCTTGTTATGCCAGCAGGCGTATCAATGGGATACTTTGGAACTTTGACAAAGAATGCAGTTGCTGCATGGCAGGCTGCTTCTGGAATTACTCCAGCTGCTGGATATGTTGGTCCTAAGTCACGACAGGCATTGAATTCAATGGTTTCTGTCCCAACAACTCCAACTACACCTGGTTCAACAACTGGTATTACAACTCCAGGAGTTGAAGGAACACTTACAGTTGACCTTAATCCAAGCCCAGCTTCAGGAGTAAAGGTTTACGAAGGTGATTCAAAGGCTGCTGCAGTTGGTATCGAGCTTGAAGCAAAGCTTTCTGATATCAAGATTGAGCGCATTAAGGTTCAGCTTCCAAACGCTTCTTTCTACAATAAGATTGCAAACCGCATCTACATTGCAGATAATGGAAACGTAATTGGTTCAGCTGATCTTAATTCCTCAACAGTTGTGAAGGAAGGTTCAAACTACTTCATCACTGTGTCAGGTCTTAACTTCATCGTTCCTAAGGACGCAACTAAGGTTCTCACAGTTCACTTCGATCTCTACGGTTCTATTGACTCAGGTGATATTGGTAACAAAACTATCACTATCCCAGTTGATGGAGTACGAGGTATTGACGGTGCAGGTGTAAACCAGTACGGTCCTTCAACAGCATTCTCACGAACAATCGCAGTTACAGCAGATCTTGCTGATAGTGCAGCTCTCCAGCTTTCTTTGAACTCTGGAACTCCACAGGCAACAGAAGCTGTTGCTTCACAAGGTTCTTCTGAGAACGAATACGATGGTCTTCACATCTTGACCTTTGATCTCAAAGCAGAAGATGATGATATCCTCGTTACTGATTTCTCTGCTTCTATCCAGAAGACAGGAACAGGTGCGGCTACTGCAACTACTGCTTACCTCTACGACGGTTCATCTCTCGTAGGTAGCGCTACAATTGGTTCTACAAACGGTATTGCTTTCTTCGATGATATTGACTTTACAGTTCCTAAGGATTCTACAAAGAGCCTTATGCTTAAGGTTGACATCGATTCAGC
>CAYVDB010000002.1:0-54954 GCA_964450705.1 uncultured Candidatus Saccharibacteria bacterium
ATGCCTCTGAACAAAATCCCATTTTGTAGAAAATACCTTACTCTCTCCTTTAAAGAATCGTTATCGACATTACTAAAGAAAGTCAAAGTTGATGTGCCTGCTTCAGCAATAGGATACGCCCCAAGGCTTGAAGGAGAGGCACCCCGCAATTCAGAAACAATTGTTTTTAAAACTCGGCGAGCATCAATCTGAACAGTAAGACTACTCTGTAAGCTATTGTTAAGAAAGAATATGTCGCCACCAAAACTTGCTAGCGCAAGAGCGATAAAAACAAAAATACCAATAGACACCACAATCTCTGCCAGAGTAAACCCTCTTTTTTTTATAGGACTAATCATTCTGGTATTAGAATAATATCCTGTCTTTGCCAAGAATTTGAAGATACTGGGACTTGAACCTGCTGAGTTGCATAACCAGTAAGCTCTACAGACAAAGTGTAAGTACTTGACCCTAAGCTCGAGAACAAAACCTGTCCCGGAGGGACACATGCTGTAGTAAAAGTTAATGCTACATTTGCAATAGTTGGAGTATATGTAGTACTTGCCGTTCCCAAATACATCTTATATCTAAAATAGCGATCGCCATCATGAGAATCGTGAATATTGGTATTTGATAAATCATAAAAAGTACCCCCTGTTCCGTCAGGGCCACGATATGCCCAAGTAGTAGTCGAAGTGTTATCAAGCGATGTTGCGACCTGGAAACGCACATTTGGGACACCCGTCTCTGGAGGCTGCGCTGTAGGGGTCCATGATATCTGATGGAAATTTGTAGTAGTTCCAGTATCAAATATAGAAGAGACTAACTCGCCGGAAGAAGCAAAATTACCAAATGCAGAAGAAAGTTTTACAATACCAGGAGTTTGAGTTGTCTCTACGTTGCCGTCTGATGAAAAATACTGCGTGCTGTTGCTAAAGTTAACTTGACCCGAACCTCCTGACCAATCTGTCTGTTCCATAAATCCTCTTCCCGTATAGAGAATCTCAGAAAATGCTCCATCACTTAAGGTCACTTTGGCTCCTGAAAGTGGAAGCTGTGTGGTATTGTCACGAACTGAAACTAGTACATGAGACGGACTATCTGCTGAAAGAATGAATTGTATGTTATAAAAAGCATCAGGCAAGATTGCGATTGGAAGAAGTGGGTTCACCCCAGCAAGGACATGCGACACACTCCCAAGAGTTATCCCGTACGTGTCCCACTCAAGATCTGTGATCGTATTTATCCCCGAAGAATCGGTAGATAAATTACTATTAACCTTAAACACATCTGGACTTGTACCTAAAAGCTTTGAGCCTTTAATAGTAAACGGAACAGAGGGAACACTTGCGCAACTTGGAGTCAAAGTCTCAACTCGAGCTGTACTTACTTTATCAATTACAAAAGAAATCTGAGTCACTTGCTGAACAGCCACAGTTGCGTGTGGCTTCACAGGTGTTGCCCCTATCGTCGAACTTGCATATGTTCTTTCAGTGGTATAACCAGACTTTGTGACTACAATCTCGTATGCATTACCTCCCGGTGGTGCGTCTACAATCTGAAGCATGCCTTGCGCATCAGTAACATCATCAATTACAATTGCCGGGCTCAAGGTATTATTTTCAACATGAACTTGGGCTCCTTGTATTTCTACTCCATTTGCATCAAAAACTCTTATAAAAAGGGCTCCGTTCTGAGAAGCTGTTTCAAGATTCTTTGGGGCAACCCTACCTGATAACGACAGAGGCGAGAACGCCTGACAGGTATCGCAGGATACAACAACTTCAACAAGCTTAGAATCAGCCGGTGATAAATCGTTTGGGCTTCCACCAATGGTTCCGTCAAACGGATCATCTATGTTACGAATCGTTCGAGTGACAACAAAAGTATGCGCGCCTCGTATAAAAGTTTGCGTTGGGGAAAGAACTCCTGATGGGATACCTCCAGAAAGACCGACTTCTCCATAAGGAAGATTGCGAACTAATTCAAATTGTTCATTTAAAAGATCTGTGGCAAGTATCTTTACGCGAGAAGCAGATACAAGTGTTGTTAAACTTGCGTAACCTTGGTACACCGATATAGCAATAAGCGCAAAAACTGCCGAACCAACAAGAAGTTCAACAAGAGAAAAACCCTTTGAAGGAAAAGATCGAGAAGAGGAATACTTCCTCATTAAAATATTATATCGCATCGACCAAAGAATATGTTGGCGCAAGCATTGAGATCGCAAAAAAACCGACCGCAATACCCATAAATACCATGAGGAAAGGTTCAATGAGAGAAGACATGTCTTTTGTTTTCTGATCAACCTCGTCTTCATAAAACGTAGCAACTCCTAAAAGCATATCTGCCATCTTTCCAGTTTCTTCCCCTACACTGATCATCTCTCCGACAAAAACTGGGTAAAGTTTTTGATTCTTAACAAAAACCGCAGAAATGGGTTCTCCTTTCTCAATTGCCTTCTGTGCTTCTCGTAAGATGTCCTTATAAAAACTATTTTGAATAACTTCCTCGGTAACGCCAATCGCAAGCACAATATCTACTCCAGAAGAAAGAAGAGATGACAGTGTACGAGCGGTTCGAGCGGCGTTTATTTCCTTTACAATATTTCCAATAATCGGTATTCGAACAAAAAAACCATCAAAGAAGCGCTTGCCTATCTTTGATCGAGAAAAAGTGAGTGCGCCTCCAATAAAAAGTAT
Organism: uncultured Candidatus Saccharibacteria bacterium; assembly: GCA_964450705.1. Lineage (GTDB taxonomy): Bacteria > Patescibacteriota > Minisyncoccia > Phycocordibacterales > Zambryskibacteraceae > CAYVDB01. The sequence continues at coordinate 2,682 of CAYVDB010000002.1, forward strand.
TACGGCACTTATCGCAATAAGGTACTGATTTCTTAAGAAATCAGAAAGAGCAATAACAAGCTGAGTACTTTTAGGTAATTCAATATTTAAACCTTCAAATGTGGCCGTGAGAGTTGGCACCATATAAATAAGCATCAAGACCCCAATGATAATCATGATACAGATGATGACCGCCGGATACATGAGGGCCCCTCTCACCTTTTTTAAGAGGAGATAAGACTTTTCCATTTGTAAACCAACAATTTTTAAAGCCCCCGCAAGATTACCGCTCTCTTCCCCGGCTTTCACCATAGAAACAAAAAGTGTAGAGAAAACATCTTTTTTATCCCGCATTGACTCTGAAAGACTGCGTCCTCTGCTGATGTCTTCATTGAGTTCCTGAAGAACTAGTTTTAGTTTCTTATTTTTGGTCTGTTTCTCCATAACTGCAAGCGCTCTAGTAACTGAAAGTCCAGCTTCAATCATAGCCGCAAGGTTCCTAGCAAAAATTATCTTTTCATGAGTTTTTACTTTTGAAAAAAAAGTATTGAACTTACTCAAAGCAACTGAGAGTTTGGAGCGAAGCTCTGTGACTGAAATGATCGTGTCGCCATTATCCTTCACCCTGCGGTACACAACAAACCGATCGGCCGCCTCAATGGTGGCTTCATATGTTGCCCCTTCCCTATTTAACGCTTTGTATTTAAAAAAAGGCATATTATTCTTCAGCAGAAACTACACGAAGAACTTCTTCAACAGTTGTAATACCTTGTACTGCTTTAAAAACGCCATCTTCAAGCATAGTAAGCATTCCATCTTTTTTAGCTTGATCTTCAATATCTTTCGTCGTTGCTCCTTTCATAATGAGATCCTTGATCGGATTAGTTACCCGCAATACTTCATGGATTCCTATTCGGCTCTTATAGCCATCTTCGCTTTCTCCGCTTGGTTTTGGTCGAAACATTGGCATTTTTTCCCATGTCGCACTTTTATCAACAATCTTTTCTTCTTTAAGAGCGCGTAAAACTCGATCAAGGTCAACGATTTTCTCTAACTGGCTGATTTCTTCTTTGGTAAGAGTGTACTTTTCCTTTGTTTCAGCAAGACGACGGATAAGACGTTGAGCAATAATGACAGAGAGTGTTGAAGTAAGTAGAAACGGCTCGATCTTCATATCAATTAGACGGGCAACTGTTCCAGCGGCAGAATTAGTGTGAATAGTTGAAAGTACCAAGTGACCAGTTAAAGCCGCATTGATAGCAAGAGAGGCTGTTTCCGTATCTCGAATCTCCCCCACCATAATGATATCTGGGTCTTGTCGAACAAGGGTCCGTAGGCCATTTGCAAAAGTAAATCCGATTTCTGGTTTTACTTGGGTTTGGTTAACCCTCTTCATCTGATACTCAATCGGATCTTCAATAGTTGAAATATTTACGTCTGGAGTATTTAAAATATCAAGCATTGTATATAGAGTAGTAGTTTTTCCAGAACCAGTTGGACCTGTAGTAAGGATCATTCCGGTAGACAATTTTGTCGCCCGATGAAGAGCTTCTAGCCCCTCACCGTGGAACCCAAGACCTTCAAGAGAAAACCCTGCGGCATTTTCTCGAAGAAGTCGCATTACCGTCTTTTCTCCATAGTAAATCGGCAGTGTTGAAACACGAAACGAGACTTTTTCACTGTTCATATCAATCTTAAACCTTCCATCTTGTGGCATACGCTTTTCATCAAGCTTCAAATTAGAAAGTACTTTGATTCGAGCCGTGATCCCCCCCGCAACGTTTTTTGGTAAAACCATTGCGTCATGCAATAATCCATCAATTCGATACCGGACAAGCACTTGTGTTTCCATCGGCTCAATATGAATATCGGAAGCATCCTGAATAATTGCGTGTTTAAGAAGCGTATCCACAATACGGACCACCGGAATATCTTCTGCTAATCTTTTAAGATCATCTTCAGAAACTTCTTCATCTCCCTTTTCTGAAACAGCCTTAAGAGTATTTGCCTCTTTTTGAATAATGTCACCAAATTCAGCTTTAAGACTTTTTTGATAAGAAAGTAGTGCGCTTTTTATAGATTCCGTATCTGTTAACCTAGGTAAGATTTTGAGCCCAGTTTTTTTACGTATAAAATCAATCGCTGCAAGATCTTCCGTATCAAGCATTGCTACTTCAAGAGCATCACTGCTTTTTCGGAATGGAACTATATTGTGATTCCGTGCGATAGGTTCTGGAATAAGAGAAAGAATACTTGGATCAATATGCTGACCTTTAAGATCAACAAAAGGAATGCCGAGAATATATGCCTGCATGCGACGCAGATCATCTTCGGTAATACTTCCCTTATCGACAAGAATTTTTCCGATTGAGGCCCCTGTTTCAACAGACTCTTTTTCTGCTTTTGTAAAATCAGAACGAGTTACAAGACCAGAATCAATAATGAATTCTTTTAACTGAGATTCTTCAATGTGCATAACAAAATAATACTTCCATATTAACACACATACAAAAACCCCGTCCTGAGCTTCTCGAAGGACGGGGTTTTTGTATTTTTACATTAGAACTCTTGAAGAATTGGTTTTACATTCACCTGAACGTTTTGTGATGCGCAATTAGCAGTGGCACTTGTTGCAGTATCGGTCGCTGTAACTGATCCAGTTTTTAAACCGGTTGTTAAATAAGTAATAACATAGGGATTAGCGGTCGGAGCGGGAGTTGGTGGAACGTCAGTTCCTGACCAGGAGTATGTGTAAGGTCCAGTACCTCCAGCTGGGGTTGCTGTCCATGTAACTGGCTGACCAACCTGAGCAACTGTTGGAGAAGCCGAGCAAACAACAGAGAATCCTGCTGGTGGGTTAACTACTAAGTTAAATGGAACCGCGTTTCTTGTAACACTTCCACCTGTTCCTGAAACGTTAATTGGATACGTACCCGGGGTTGTTGCTATTGGAACATTGAACGTAAGTGTCCCAGAACAAGTTGGCGAACACCCTTGATTTGCATAACTTACCGTAACCCCTCCAGGTTGACCTGTCGCAGTAAGAGTCACCGCCTGAGTTGTGCCAGATACAAGATTTACGTTTATTATATTCTGAACCGAACCTCCTGCAGTCACTGACACTGAACTATTTACTGGCGTAAGAGAGAAATCAAATGGAGCTGAAACCGGAGAGTAAGTAACTGTAAAGCTTGCGCTATTTCCACCAAACAAGGTCATTGAAGACCCCCCTCCCTGAGAGTTTGTTACAGCTACATTGTAATTTGTAATTGATCCTGGAACGATAATATAAGAAGTTCCTCCTGAAGCAGGGGTAACTGCATACGGATAGTTTCCGTTTCCACCAGAACCATTAATAGAGGCGGCCGGTATTGACCATGTTGTTGACGAAGGAGCACCAACAATATTAACCGTCAAATTGGTATTAGGGGTATATGTAACAATGAATCTTTCAGAAGAACCAGGGAAAAGTTGGGCCCAGTTTCTACTAGCGCCCGAAGCAAGGCTTACGCTATATGTATAACCTGAAATATTCGTTGGGGTTATTGTATATATCGTTCCTCCCGCTGCAGGTGTTACTGTATAAGAATAACTTCCATTACCACCAGAACCACTAATAGAGCCAGGAGTAATTGACCACGAAGTACTACCTGGAGCACCAACAATATCTACGCCAAGACTCGCAGTTGATGTTGCTGTGTAGACAATATTAAAGGACTCCGTTGTATTTGGAGTAACACTCATTGCAGTTGTCCCACCTTTAGAATTAGTTACTTGGACAGTATGCCCAGAGATTGATGCTGGATTCAAAGTGTAAGTTGTACCAGAGGGAACGGGGTATACGGTAAAAGAATTCCCTGTACCACTTCCAAATAATGGCCACGCACCTCCAGTTAACATCCAATTGCTCGACATGTTTGAAGTAACGTTGACAGTAGCAGTTCCAGCAGAAACCTGGACAACATCACTTGCGTCTGTCGTGTTAAAAGCATTCATACAACGAAGGATAAAAGTGTTAGTTCCTGCTGTATTGAGTGGTCCAACCGATTGCGAACCATTAAGAGATTTTGTTGATCCGGCAGCCCAGTTTGCTGCTGTAGCCGGAGCGCTCGGTGGCACAAAACATGAAGTTGCGTTAGTAGAAGTCCAAGTAAGGGTAGTGTTTCCGCCAACATTTACCGTATTAGGAGAAGCTACCAGAGAAACAGAAACAACTCCTCCGGAGCAAGCGTTTGGTGCTGTCCCATTAACACTTGCGGATGTATTACTGCCTGTTGGAAACGATGCGGTAACAGCATATAAATATGTCTGATTAGCTGTTCTCCCACTATCGGAAAAAGAAGTGCCTGAACCGTTATAGATGGTGACACCATCTCTGGTAACGACATAATTAGACGCTCCAACAGCTGACCAAGTTAGATTAACAGTTCCTGTTCCGCAGCTATCAGGCGTAGCGGTAATAGTTGGAGTTGGATTTGAAACGCAAGCATTTGGCCCAACAGCACTCGCCTGAGATGAATTAGCAGATGCGCCGTTTGCATTTACCGCCTGCACCACATAGTAGTAAGTAACCCCTGCTGTGCGACCAGAATCAACATACGAAGTTCCGGTAACTCCTGGAGCAATTGTGGAGTACGGCCCCCCACTCGTAGTTGATCGCAACACATTGTAACTCGTTGCACCACTTGAAGCGTTCCAACTCAAAGTAATAGTTCCGCTTCCACAAGAACCCGGGTTAGCGGTAAGGCCAGTCGGGGGCGCTGGGGGAAGGCCGGTTACAGTCACGGGAGCTGAACATTGGAAATTTCCTCCTGTGCCAGAAACATCTAAATAGAAGGTTGTGCTTTGAGTTAGGTTAGTAATCGTCTGATTTCCACTTGCAACTGGACTCTTTGATCCAGACCACTGGGCATTTGCAGGATTTGCAGAAGCAGAAGCAGAACTAGCGTTAGTAGAAGACCAATTAAGCGTTACAGATTGTCCGCTAGAAATTGAACTAGAACTTGGGGAAAGGCTGCAAGAAGGAGGTTGGACTGAACAACTATAAGCCACAGTAAACGTTCGGTTAGCTCCAGGAGTCATAGTCATAGAAGACCCGCCTCCAAGGCTATTAGTAACAGAAAATGTACACCCCGAAAAAGATTGAGGAGTGATTGTGTAAATATTTCCTCCTGTTGTGGGTCTTACTGTTACAGCTCCATTGCCTGCGCCTGTCTTATTTTCAGGCTGAATCGTCCATGTAACAGGGGACGTTGTCCCGGTAATGTTCACATTTATTGTTGCATCACATGTTGGCACTGGAGCGCCGAATGGAAATGCATCATAAATAATATTTGTTGCATCCGTAATCTCTAGCTGATAGCTCGGGGCAACCCCATAAACAAGAGGGTATGATCCAGATGTTGTGTGGACATAGCTTGTTGCCCCTCCACTACTCAACAGATTCCGTGTCGGGGTTGTTCGAAACAGGTCATATCTATTTGGTGGATTTGGGGTTGATGGATAAGGAGTCCAAGAGATATTCATCTCTGGATCTGCTGGAGGAGAACCCACACAAGAAACACTTGCGGATGCTGTACCGAGCGGAGGATCGGAGGTTACCGTTACTGAATCAGTTGCGTTTCCACCAGAAGTGCCACTACAAGTTATCGTATAAGTATAAGTACCCATCGATGAGAGTACCCCCATATTTTGAGAACCATTTGTAGACTTTGATCCAGACCACGCTCCAGATGCAGAACAAGAACTTGTATTTGTAGATGTCCACGACAGATTCACTGCATCAATATTGGTTGCAACAGTAATGGGACCGTTCGAATTGTTTGCTTTTATATCAACAGTTGGAGAGGCACCTGTCGCTGTAACACTAGCGCTTCCTCCATAAATGGTTCCTCCGGTTCCAGAATCATATCCGTATACATCAAAAGTATACGTACCCGCGCTTGGAAGTGGGTTCGTTGTGTAACTGGTTGTAAACCCAGTACTATTTACATAAATAGAAGATGAACCACCTATCACATTTGTACCTTGCACTTGAACGATCTCATATGTATCGCATATGTCGCTACCAGTAATCTGAAGTGTTATAGATTGGCCCACAGAAGGGTTAGCAGGAGAAGGGCTTACTGATATAGAAAAACTTGGGCTACATACCGCCTGAGCCTCATGAGCAAAGCCTATAAAAGAAGCAAGAAATAAAAAGAACCCTACGAGATAAACTCCCTTTCGAGTTAGATAATTTTTTTTGTTCATTGGATTTAATTCTATTTCCTATCTAGAAAAGAAATCTGAACTGAGGTTTTACTTCCTGATTTTGATATCACAATAGTGAGATCGTCATTATCTTTTGTTCCATAAAGAAAACCTTGCGATTCATTCTTTCCATCTTTACCAAAGACGAAGCCATTTTTTGTCATTACATCAAGATATTCTCTGTATTTTAGAGAAGGAGAAGTGGCTGTAAGGTAACTTACCGAGTATTGCGTAAGATTCCTATCTTCATAATTCATAACATAACTTTCATAGGTATCTTTAGTCTCAACTGGGATATATTGAGGCAATCCTTGAGGAATCTTTTGAGACTCATCTGTAACAGTCTTCAAATCAGTCTTTACCACGGTCACTTTTTCTTGACTCTCACCGCTCACCTGTTCTGTGGTTGGCTTTGGGTCTTTTTTGCTAACAAGAGCACTGCCAAGAATAATAAGGAGGAGTACGACAAACATCCCAACAAGAAGCGGGATAGTCTTTTTTGAAGGATTACTTGGTATACCTATATTTTTTTGTTCTGGGGGCATAAGTTTCTATATTAAAGATCTATTGATATCAAAGTATTATCAAAATATTGTAACATATTCTAAATTACTCATGTAATTAGGTTAATAACCTGTTGAAAACAACCTATTTTTCTACTTGACATAAAAATAGAGTGCCAAATAATGTAACTAGACCTTGTGTCAAGAGGAATATCTCCTCTGGCTCTTTAACAACTACACCATTAGGAGGATGCCATGAACCGCATTTTGGCTGTGATCTACATGGCCGTCTATGCGGCCATGGTAGCCTGCGGAGGCGGAGAAGGTGGGCAAAACCCCACCGAACCGCCGACGAAAACCCCGACCATCAATATCACGCTCACGCTTGATACGAGCGTGACCAACTTCCCCGGCGCAATGCTTCGCGCGAAGGGAGATGTCCGGGATGAGACAGGAACTCCAGTCTCAACAGGGATGACGTGGGAATTGAACGGAGTAGCAATTGGAGAGGTGGGAGAGGTCGAAAAGACCCTCACCCCCGGTAGCTACAGCCTCTGCCTTTCCTTTAGAGGGAAGAAGGAGTGCAAGGATGTCTCAGTAGCAAGTCCCCAGCCTGTGAGAGGAAGGGTTTTTGAAGTCTCCTCAAGAGGCGTCGGAATCCCTTCGGGACTCAAAGTCTGCGCAAATTGGGGAGGTTCTCCTGAGTGCACAGACGTTTCACCGGCAGGTGAATACTCTCTCGTAACGCGCTTCACTCGAAGCGACTCGATTGAGTTCTCTGTCCGTTGTAGTGGCGCCTGCCCTAACCTTGTTGTGCCAACCGATACCGTCTCTCGAGACGAATTCGGCTCAGTCAAGAACTTCTCTGTGCTCAACAAGAGGTGGGAGGTGCTCCAAGGGTCTTGGAAGGGTTCTGTCGTGAGTATTAGCCCTCAAAAGGCTTATGCACGCGCCCTTGACGGCCTCTCATTCTGGAATGAGGACCGTCGGTACTTCTGGCGTCAACAGGATTTCCCCATCAAGGTTTTCTTTGACCGGGAAACCTATGGGGTGCCTATCACCGCCGAAGATTCCATCACGTTTTGGAGCTACTTGAACGAGATTGAAGCTGAGGCTGGTAAGGATCTTTTCACTCCTGGGAACGCCGAAGGCATGACCGTGACAAGGAATCCTCCAGGATTGCCCGCCTATCAAGGCGGTATCGGGATTACGGTACGTCCTGATAGCTTTATTGCACGAGGAAGTGCCTTGCCGTCTGGCAAAGAGACTCTTGGAGGAGGAGGAGCCTACTTCAGCCTTCACCCTCTTTCAAGCATCCGAGTCAGGTTCGTAGTAAAGCACGAACTCATGCATGCCCTGGGATTTGGGCATACTCCCCATCAGTCGTGGTACCCGGGAGTTATGACCAACTTCCAGAAAAACTGGGAACCCACGCACGGCTACCTTGCTCTTGAAGAGGTAGCCTACATGGAAGCCTGGTATGTGTTCATGGAGCTCGCATGGCGGGAGAAATCCTCAACCATGCTCGACCTCCTTGGGAGTGGTGGATAGTTGTAAAGAAAGACCTAATCTGTCGCTAGATTAGGTCTTTTCTTTATCTTTAATGTCTTTTATTGACAAAAAGAATTTTGAGAGTATAATAGGGTTTAAGAAGATGCAGTTCGCCCGAAAGGCGGGCCATTTTTTTAAGAAAAATTAGAATAAGTATAATACTTCTTTATCCTCGCTTGGCTCCGCCACGCTCGGGATGATGATTTTTATAATCATTCGCATTCATTAAAAATCAACCATATGTTTGATCTAAAAGTAATAAACTCCGTATTAGAACAGCTCGAAGAAGAGCGTGGTATACCAAAAGAAAAAATAATTGAAGCTATTGAGATGGCTCTTGCTACTGCGTATAACAAGGAGTACGGAAAACGCGGCAGAATCGTACGGGCAAAGTTTGACTTAAATTCCGGGAAAACCGACTTCTTCCAAGTGAAAATAGTTGTTGATGATTCATTGGTTATAAAAGTATCTCCTGACGAAGAAGAATACTTTGAGCGCGAAGAAGGAGACGAGCGTCCATTTTATAACGAAGAAAAACACATCTGGATTGATGACGCTCGAAAAATAAAGAAAGACGCACAACTCGATGAAGAAATTATCTTTCCTCTTGAAAATAAGACTGATTTCGGAAGAATCGCATCTCAAACTGCAAAGCAAGTTGTCATGCAGAAAATTAGAGAAGCAGAAAAGGTTTCTGTCCTTGGTGAATACGGAGAACGAGAAGGAGAAATCGTAACCGGCATGGTTCAGCGCATAGAGCGTGGAACTATATTTGTTGATATGGGGCGTGCTACAGGAATCCTCCCTTATGAAGAGCAAATCCCTGGAGAAAGATACTCTCAGGGAGAGCGTGTTCGAGCATACCTTTACCGAGTAGAAGAAAGCCCACGAGGAGTATTTTTGAGACTCTCTCGTTCCCATCCAAAATTCTTAGAAGAACTCTTCCGACAAGAAACACCTGAAATTGCAAATGGCGTTGTAGAGATAAAAGCAATTGCCAGAGAAGCAGGATACCGTTCTAAAATAGCAGCATATTCCAAGGATGATCATGTTGACCCTGTAGGAAGCATGGTTGGCCAGCGCGGGGTCAGAGTCTCAACCGTCATGAGCGAACTTGGTGGAGAAAAGATTGATATTATTGAATGGTCTCCTGATCCAAAGAAATTTATTGAGGATGCGCTTTCGCCAGCAAAAATACTTGGGGTTACTACAGACGAAGAGCAGAAAGAAGCAAAAGTAACAGTCTCGGAAGACCAGCAATCTCTTGCAATCGGGCGAGGCGGTCAAAATGTTAGACTCGCCGCGAAGCTAACAGGTTGGAAAATTGATATTCAATCCGTAAAAGGAGAAGATCTAGGCGCTGGGGCACCAGAATCCTCTACTCAAGAAGTAAATTAATCATTACATTAGACAGGAAATAACTTAACTCTAAATCATTATGAATCTTTGGCATGATATAGAACCAGGAACTCCAACTGAAGTAAACGTTATTGTTGAGATAGGGAAAGGATCGAAAAATAAATACGAAATCGACAAAAAGACAGGGCTCATTGCGCTCGATAGAGCAATGCATACCTCTCAGGACTACCCCTTTGATTATGGTTTTGTTCCTCAAAGTCTTTGGCATGACGGAGATCCGCTTGATGTGGTAATACTTTCCACATACCCACTCATGCCTGGAGTTCTTGTACGAGTACGCCCTGTGGCTATTATGAACCTCATTGACGACGGAGAAGGTGACGACAAAATTATTGCAGTACCTCACGATGACCCACGTTGGGACAATATCAAAGATCTAGAAGATATTAATAAGCACACTTTAAAAGAAATAGAGCACTTTTTCACTACATACAAAAAGCTTCAACATAAAGAAGTGTCTGTTACGGGTCTCAATAATAAGCAATCTGCAGAGGAAGCTTTTTCTGAGGGTCTCTCTCTATATAAAGCAAAATTTTCAAAATAGGCACTTTCCACAGTCCTCACTTCAGCTGTTCTGGTTTATACTTAGAGAAGTAAGAATTGAAGATAAAATACGTCTTCTTAACTTATATAAGTAAAATAAAGTACATTTATGAAATATATCTTGCCCATCGCCACCCTGTGCTTAGCCTTTCTTTTATCAGGATCTACTCTCTTGGCTCAAGAAAATACTTCTACAGGAGACCAAAGACCTGCTGAACGCGTAGAAGCAATGCAGAAGAAAAAGGAAGAGCAGAAAGCGAACCTCGAAACAAGAATCGACTCACGGCAAGAAAAACTTGAGAGCCGAAAAAGTGAAATGAGAGAAAAGGCAGAGGAGCGAATAAAGAAAAATGTTGTGTGGATGAAAAAAAGACTATCTCTAACAGTTGAACGCCTCGAAACTCTTACTTCAAGGATAGAATCAAGAATTGCAAAACTAAAAGCAAATAAAGAGGATACAAGTGCCGCAGAAGCTTTGGTAGCCAGTGCAAAAACTAAATTAGCGAGAGCAAAAGCTAATATTATGAAAATTGACGAAAGCGCAACAAGCGCTCTCGGGCAGGAAGAATTACGAGGGTCATTTAGCGCCCTACGCACGCTCATGGAGTCGATAAAGACCGATCTTAAAGGAGCTCACGCTGATCTAGTGCAGGCAATTACTAAGATTAAAGGTCTTCGGATAGGAAACGAGAATCGACCCACGACAACTCCGACCACAACTCCAACAACCACTCCGACCACTACAAGTAGCCAATAAATTAAAATAAATAAAAAACTAAAATGGATCCACAAGCACAATACCAAGCTCCTATAATGAATCCAGGAGAACCTCCAAAAACAGAGAGGGCGATTGGTCCGGCAATCGGGATAATCATCATAATAATAGTTATTGTTTTGGGCGGACTATACTTTTGGGGACAGCGCCTTCAAATGATGACTCCTCCTGTGCCAACACAAGAAGGCGGAACCGGGGACACTTCAAATGAGACGAGCGCTGATTTGCAAAGCCAAACACAAATTAACACCATACAAAATCAAGGAACTGACGATTCAGCGCAGTCAATCGAAGCTGATCTACAAGCAACAGATGTAAACTCTCTTGGTAGCGAAATGAATAGCATTGAGGCAGACGCCCAGGCATCGCAATAAGTTATTTCTAACCCCTCACTGCTCCAAACCCCCTCATACGATTATCGTGTGAGGGAGTTTGCTTTACAAAGACCTTTTGCGTAGACTCTAAAAACTATGGAAAAAACATACAAACAAATAGACTTTAAAAGACTCCCCCAATCAGAAATTGAGGTAAAAATTTCTGTTCAAAAAGAAACACTTGAAAAACACTTCAAAAAAGCTCTTGAAAAGTATGGGAAAGAAGTAGAAATACCTGGGTTTCGAAAAGGCAAAGTCCCCGTGGAAACACTTCGAGGAAAATTTGGAGATATGTATTTCCTTAACCACGCCGCTGAAGATGCAATCGAAGAAATCTATGAGCAAATTTTGAAAGAGGAAAAAATATCCCCTGTTGGTAGCCCGAAAATCACCATTACAAAACTTGCGCTTGATAATCCTCTTGAATTCACAATGGTAATCGCCGTTATTCCTAATATAGATTTGCCAGATTATAAGAAGATTGCCAAGGAAGTTTTAACAGAAAAATCTGATGATTCAACTGTAACTGAAAAAGAAATTGATGAAGTGGTTCTCGAAATACGAAAAAACCACTACCACCAGAAAATGCACGAGAGTGGTGCATGGACAGACCATAATCACGGCGAGATAGAAGAAAAAGACATTCCTCCTTTGACAGATGAGCTTTCAAAAGGATTTGGAAAATTTGAAAATGTTAAAGATATGCGAAAGAAAATTAAAGAGCATCTTTATCAGGAAAAAACCAGAAAATTAAAAGAAAAAAAACGAGTAGATATTATCGAGAAAATAATCGAGAGATCAGACATAGATACTCCTCGTGTATTAATTGAAAATGAGCTCGATATGATGCTTGCGCAATTTGAAGGAGATCTTGCTCGTGCCGGAGGAACCCTAGACGCGTATTTAGAAACAATTAAAAAAAGTACGGAAGATCTCAGAGACGAGTGGAGAGACATTGCGTTAAAAAAAGCAAAATCGCAATTAATAATTTCTAAGATTGCTTCTCAAGAAAAAATATTTGCGGACAGTGAAACAATAAGAAAAGAGGCTGAAAAAATTCTAATACTATACCCTGATGCAGATCCGATAAAAGCTCGAAGCTATGTTGCTTTAATGCTTACAAATGAAAAAGTATTCGAACTTCTGGAATCTCTAGGAGAAAAATCTACTGCAATAAAAGCAGAGAAGAAATAGCGATCGCTGCAGTTTCGGCGCGGAGCACTTGTGGCCCAAGAGAGTATACGCGAATTTCATTTCGTTTAAAAAACATTATCTCTTGGTTGCTCCATCCTCCTTCAGGGCCAACAAAGATACCAAGTGGTGAATATTTCTGTGCATGTTCGATCGTAAAAATATCTCCTCCTGGATCAAATGCAAAACATGGAAAATTAACATTGAGAGCCTCTTCGAAAGACTTCGTGTCGAGAATATCTGGCAAAATAGATCTTCCTGATTGCTCACTCGCTTCTTTTATGATTTTGCGTGCACGTTCTAGGTTTATATTCTTCTTTTCGCTTCGTGACGAAATTATCGGCACAAACTTAGTAACGCCAAGTTCAGTCCCCTTTTGAAGTATCCATTCGAAATTATCTTTCTTTAAAAGAGAAATGAAGAGATGCACTTCTCGCACAGCAACCGCCCCTTCTCTCTTGGAAATTATGGAAAACGTGACACTTTTCTTACCAAACTCTTGTATTAAAGCTTTATACTCCATACCAGAGTTATCAAAGAGAATGACTTGCCCCCCAACTGTGAAACGGAAAACTTTGCGTAGTTGATGAAGTAACTCAAAATCTTCCACTTCTATTGTTTCACTTTCTAAAATAGGATTTGAAACAAAAAAACGATGTAGTCTCATACAAGTACTATAGCCATCTCCTTCTAATTTGCAAAAGGGTGTCTTTCGGGTAGTATAGCGACAATAACAAAAAAAATTATGCTTATACCAACAGTAATAGAAAAAAGTCAGTTTGGTGAAAGGGCTTATGATATATATTCTCGTCTTTTGAGAGAAAGAATTATTTTCTTAGGAGGACCGATCGATGAAGACGTTGCAAACATTGTAATTGCTCAGCTTCTTTTTCTGGAATCAGAAGATCCGAAAAAAGACATAAGTCTTTATATTAATTCACCTGGCGGAATGATTACTGCAGGTCTTGCGATTCTTGACACAATGAATCACGTGAAACCTGACGTCTCAACAGTGTGCGTAGGTATGGCGGCTTCAATGGGAGCGGTTATTCTCTCAGCCGGGAAAAAAGGAAAACGTTTTGCTCTACCCAACGCAGAGATAATGATCCATCAGCCACACGGCGGGATTGAAGGTCAAGCAACAGATATTGAGATAGCGGCAAAAAGAATTCTAAAAAACAGAGAAACTACAAATAAGATACTTTCAAAAAATTCTGGTCAACCACTTTCAAAAATAGAAAAAGATGTCGATCGAGATTTCTTCATGAGCGCAGAAGAAGCTTTGAAGTACGGAATTATCGACAAAGTGTACAAAAACTAAGCAACTCTTTAAAACAAAAAATAAAGCCATAAAAACCCCGCCCTTGATCAAAATCACGGCGGGGTTTTTAGAAAAACTCTTCTCCTAAAATAGTTTTTAACTAAACTTTACAAGTCTCATAAAATCTTATATTGTACGGTTGTTCATCTTTATTGAATTTAATTTGAAACGTTTGCTTGGGGTCTTCCTGATTTTCTACCGTACCCTATCCCCCTTTCTGCTCAAGAGTTACTTTTGAAAAACGAGATTTTCGGGCGACGTTTGCACATACATGTCATTAAAAATCATTCTGCTTCTACTTTCTCTTGCTGCTTCGGCTGGAATTGCTTTTGGATATTTCCTTCGTTGGATTATATCTCTGGGCAAAAAAGGATCTGTAGAACTTGATATAAAAAAAATGCTCCTCGAAGCAAAAGAGGAGTCAACAAGAATAATCACTGAAGCTGAAGAAAAAGCGGAAGAAACAATTAGAGAATCTCGCGCAGAGATAAAAGAGCGTGAAGAAAAAATAGAAAAAACAGAAGAGCGTCTCATAAAAAAGGAAGACCTCCTCGACACTCGACAAATAGAAATCGACAAAGAGGTGGAACTTTTAAAAAGTCGCATACAGGAAGTAAAAAATCTAAAAGAAAAGGCTGACAGCCTTCTCGAAGAAAGAGAAGCCTCACTTGCCAGAATTGCAGGTCTTTCAAAAGATGAGGCAAAAAACGAACTCCTGCTACAGATCGAAAAAGAATCTGAACAGGATGCTTTACTTCGTATTCAAAAATTCGAGAGATTTGCAGAAGATCAGATTGAAACTAAAGCTCGAGATATTCTTGCAACAACAATTCAACGCCTTGCCGCTTCGGTGCCTACAGAAATTATGACCACGACCGTTACTATTCCCTCTGATGAGGTAAAAGGTAAGATCATTGGAAAAGAAGGGCGAAACATAAAAGCATTTGAGCGTGCAACTGGAGTTGAGGTGATTGTGGACGATACTCCAGGCGCTATTACCCTTTCTTCATTTGATCCGGTTAGACGGCAAGTTGCAAGAGTTGCTCTTGAAAGCCTGATCGCAGACGGCAGAATTCAACCAGCAAAAATAGAAGAGGCTGTAGAAAAAGCAAAACAAGAAATAAATAAAATAATAAAAGAAAAAGGTGAAGCAGCGGTATATGAATGTGGAATATATAATCTCGACCCAAGAATTATATCCATACTAGGAAGACTCCATTTCAGAACAAGTTATGGCCAAAATGTACTTGAACACTCAATTGAAATGGCTCATATTGCACGAATGCTTGCAGAAGAACTCGGTGCAAATGTTGTAATTGCAAAAACAGGAGCGCTTCTTCACGACATCGGTAAGGCAGTTGACCATGAAGTTCAGGGTACTCATGTAGAAATCGGCCGTAGAATACTTCAAAAATTTGGCGTGCATGAAGACGTGGTCAAAGCAATGCAAGCTCATCACGGTGAATACCCTTACGAAACAATAGAATCAATAATTGTTCAAACTGCAGACGCCATATCGGGAGGTCGTCCTGGCGCACGACGAGATACTGTCGAAAACTATCTAAAAAGACTGAAGGAGCTCGAAGCAATTGCAGGGAGCTTCAAGGGCGTTGAGAAATCATTCGCAATTCAAGCAGGAAGAGAAATACGAATATTCGTAAATCCAGATGACATAAATGACCTTGAATCAAAAAAGCTTGCTCGAGATATAGCAAATAGAATAGAACAGGAACTGAAATATCCTGGTGAAATAAAAGTTTCTGTAATAAGAGAGTCTAGGGTCATAGAATTTGCCCGCTAGCAAGTTTTATGTGCTGATTTTTATCAAAATATGGCTCTGTTGCACAAAAAAGACCTTCTTATATAATGTCTGCATACCTTTTTGTAGCCAAAAAATGAGCAGAGACCCTCAAAATATGGCTCGATAGGAAGAACCATGTGCCCCCTATCAGTAGTGTTAATTGGACCACCTTATGAATAAAGCAAGTATTGTGGAAGCTGTTCACGAGAAAATAGGCGGAACAAAAGTTCAAGCTGAACAAGCAGTAGAAGTTATGATTGAAACGATCGTAACCACTCTCAAAAAAGGAGGTGAAGTATCTATCGCCGGACTTGGAATTTTCTCAACAAAAACTCGCGCAGCTCGCCAGGCTCGTAATCCGAGAACTGGAGAAACCATCCAGGTAAGTGCAATGCGAGTGCCGAAGTTTAGAGCGGCAAAAGCATTAAAGGACGCCGTAAAATAAAGCTCCTTAACAAAAATCCCCTCTATAAACTAAGGGGATTTTTGTTAACCTATCCTTCTCTTTGAGATTCTTCAGCTTCTGCTATTTCTTTTTTCTTTTGCCTAACAAATTCGTCCAAATCTTTATTTGGTAAAGACCAATTAATCTTTAAAAAATCAAGCACGTATGGCAAAACTCTGTTTCCTTGGAGAAATTCTCCTGTAGTTTCTGTTACAACCTTTTTAATACGATCCCCAATATTTTGGAGGGTAAATTCCTCTATATCGCCAAACTGTCTCTGCCCACGCATAGCTGTTTCAATTGCAGTCTGAGACATTATTTGCAACTCCTTGATTTCATCTTTGGTTAAATCCCTTCGATCTTTCCCAATTTTTATTTCCATTTCAAGAACAGCCCCAGAGAGAGCTTCTATAACTGAGTCCACCTGCCCTAGAGATTCAGCAAAACTGGAGCTCACTTCTATCTCACCACTATCAGCCCTTACCCCTGCCCTCTCATATTTATCCTCGTATGATTCCATGCTTTTTAATTGTGCGGCTAGGGAGAATCGGTCACAACTCAAGCAGAGCTTGGTCGCGACCCCGCCTCATATCGCTCTACGAGCAATATATTCCGGCCTTCGATTCTCTCCAGCTCACAATAACACACTGTTATTGTGCGGCTAGGGAGAATCGAACTCCCGTCTCGTCCTTGGCAAGGACGCATTCTACCACTAAACCATAGCCGCAATACTCGCTATCCTAACAAAAGCACACCCCTATCGCAATAAATCTTCCTTTCTCTTCGCGGCTTCGCGGAGAGTTTTTCCAAAAGCCTCGATATTATCTTCCATAAGAAAAGGGCTAGGCCTAGTAAAACCACACACCACGCAACGATGGACAATACGAAAACCACCACTTTTTGACTCAATATCCCAAGGTTCCATCATCCCCTTACACGCCTCTTCCCTATCCCCAGGATCCTTGTCAACATGTTTACTCCAAAGACAGCGGGTACAGTGGTTTGTATACCCATCTCCAGTAACGTTTTGCCCACAATGCTCACAAGTGAAATTCTCTGTGGTTCTTTTAAACATTAAAGCAATTCTACCTTACCTATATACCAATTAATAAACCCTTCCTTTATTTTTTAGTTAAATAATTAAAGTTGTCGGGCTGCCGGAAATCGAATCCGGGCCTTACCCACCCCATGGGTAAATACTGCCACTATACTACAGCCCGTTTTTGTTTATTTTAAATCAAAATTCTTAGTTTTCTCTATCAAATCTTCAACCGTACTCCAAGTAAACATTTTCGTAGCCATACCAGGTAAATAGGTATTTTTTACTTCATCTTGAACAGCCACTACAACCGAAATACCTTTTGCAATTGCATAACCAACTTCAAGTATCATGCCCTCACTTTTTTCAGAGGATTTCAATACCACAAAAACTACATCAGCATTAGAGAGAGTTTTAAATGCATCAAAAACATAATCCTGAGGCTTAAAATCCTTGGAACGATTTGGTAAGTCCGCATCAAACATATTACAGTAAGCCTCAAACCCTCTTTTCTGAAAGACATCCATAAGCGGACCTAGGAAAGCAAGCAGGTTATCTTTGGTTTCTCCAGTAAACCTATAGGAAATAAAGATTTTCATTCGATCGGGGCGCCGGGATTCGAACCCGGAGTCACCTGTTCCCAAAACAGGCATGTTAGCCGTTACACCACGCCCCGTTCTCTCTAAAACGCGCTTTATACTATCACAGGAACGTTCGATAGACTACACATATTTAAAGGACAATATTTTCTAAAAAACCAACCTTGATTCTTTTATGGGCCGAATCGAGACAAATAGTTATAAGATCGCACTGCCATTCCTTGTATGCTTTTTGTTCAGAAAGATACCCCATAATTGTACTACCGAGACTTTTTCTTTTTTTCTCATGCATATTATCTTCCGGACGATAATGGTTTGTTTCATGAATAACATCTACGACCTGAATAGTCTTAACTTCAATAAAATGAAGAATGTTCCCTTTTTGAGCAATAATATCAATTTCTCCCCAAGGTTTTTGGTAGTTTCTTTCAATGATAGTAAATCCTCTCTTTTCAATAAATTTGGCGGCAATATTCTCGCCCAAATCGCCAATTTTTCTTTTTTTTGTTTTCACTAGCTTTATTCTAGAGCATGTTTCATAAATAACATTGTTTCACGTGAAACATATAGGATTATTCTTTAGCTTTTAAGCCATTTTTTGCCAAAAAATACATAAAAGACTGTCTTTTATGCACATTTTCCCCAAAGTTATCCCCAATTCCTTAACTTTTATAGTTTTTGTGGTGAAATTATAGCTAAAAACAAGGGTTTATTAATTAGGGCAATGTATAGGACTTAATAAAGTTAAGGACACTCAATTTACTCAGAGAAACGGAGCTTTATGCAATCAAAAAGAACCAGCCCCAACCCGAACAAAGCTTGGTCGCAATCCCGCCTCATACCTATAGAGAGTGATGTATTCTGGCTTTCGCTTCTCCGCAAAAAATAAGCAGTTATTTTGTGCGGGTAGGGAGAATCGAACTCCCGTCTACTGCTTGGAAGGCAGTCATTCTACCACTAAACCATACCCGCAATAATCGACATTATACAAGACAACCACGCGAACGCTACCTGTGCACCCGGCAGGATTCGAACCCACAACGACTGTTCCGAAGACAGTAATGATATCCATTTCACCACGGGTGCGGTGCACCCCATAATACCGTTTCTCAGGATTTATTCAAATAATTAGCCTTATTTACTGTAAAATCAATCTATTCGATGCTAATATAGTCAAAATGTCTGAAACTTTTCTTATTCCCGAAGAGGTTTCACGAATAACAAAAAGACTCAAAGAGTCTTCTTTCGAAGCATATTTAGTCGGTGGATGTGTCCGAGACCTTTTTCTAGGGAGAGAGCCGAAGGATTGGGATGTGACCACGAATGCAAAACCAGAAGATATTGTAAGAATCTTTGAGAAAACTTTCTATGAAAACGAATACGGGACTGTCGGCGTGGTTGATGAGACCGTCTCTGATAAGACTTTACAGATTATCGAGGTAACGCCTTACAGAAAAGAGGGGCAGTATACAGACAAAAGAAGGCCTGACTTTGTTTCATTTGAAGCAACTCTCGAGGATGACCTGGCTCGTAGAGATTTTACGATAAATGCTGTGGCCTTAGATTGTGAAAAAAACGTTGTCGTTGACCCATTTTCTGGCCGTACAGACATGCAAAAAGGCATAATACGTACAGTAGGGGAAGCCGAGGATCGTTTTGAGGAAGACGGGCTTAGAATCATGAGAGCGGTAAGAATATATTCAGAGCTTGGTTTTAAGATAGACCCTCAGACAAAAGAGGCCCTCATAAAAAAAGCCCCCTTACTTGAGCACATAGCCAAAGAACGTATTCGGGATGAGTTCTCTAGAATAATCATGTCCCAAGACCCACTAAAAGGACTCGAGATGTGCAGAGAATTAGGAATTTTGTCCTTTATAGCGCCAGAACTTACTTCTACTATTGGAGTCGAGCAGAATCAAGCCCATGCTTTTGACGTATGGACACACCTACTTAAGTCATTACAGCATGCGGCGTCTAAAAATATGCCTTTACATATAAGATTAACCGCTCTATTTCACGACATATCAAAGCCCCAAACTAGACGGTGGTCAAAAGAAAAGAAAGAGTGGACTTTTTTTGGACATGAAGTAGTAGGGGAAAAAGTTGTCAAAAAAATCCTTAAAGATCTACGCTATCCGAGGGAAACAATCGACATAGTCGGGAAACTAGTAAGATGGCACATGTTTTTCTCGGATACAGAGCAAATTACGCACTCTGCAGTACGAAGACTTATTTCAAACGTTGGTAAAGAGCTCGTTTGGGACTTAATGGACGTAAGAGTCTGCGACCGTATTGGAACTGGCCGACCAAAGGAAAATCCTTACCGACTTAGAAAGTATAAAGCTATGGTCGAAGAGGTCCTTGAAGACCCAGTATCAGTGGGAATGCTCAAGATAAACGGAACTGAGGTAGGGGCTATACTCGAAATAAATCCAGGGCCGAAAGTTGGGCATATTCTGCACATTCTTCTTGAGGATGTCTTGGAAAACCCGGAACATAACTCAAAAGAGTATTTAGAAGAAAGGACACGAGCACTAGGGAAGCTCCCCGAAGATGAACTCCAAACATTGGGTCAAAAAAGCAAGAAAATAAAAGATGAGGAAGGGGAGCGGAGGGTTAGAAAAATTCGAAAAAAATATTGGGTTGAATAGAAAAACCGCCACAGCGGTTGCGGCGCGGGCGGTTTGAGGAAAAGAAAGAGTTGCCCAGTAGGTAGCGCGGAAGGAGTTATATCTAATGCATAAAGGGTGGAGATATCCATAGCCCTTGGTCGCGCGTGTCTACCAGAGAACCTTTCGAGAAAGCTTTCTCCCGAAAGAACTATTGTTTCGAGCTTTTGTCCTTGAGACTTCCGCTGAAACGATCTGGAGAAAGTATATCACCAACATAAAAGACATTAATAATAATTCTGTGGATAACTAATGTCTTTTATAAAATATTTAATCCTATTGGACAGTGATCGGAGCCTTGCATTTCATTATAAATACAAGACCCTTCAACTTTATCGACAATGGTCTTATCAACAAAAAAATAATCTATACGCCACCCAACATTTCTTGTGCGAGCAAATGTCTTCATGTCCCAATAGGTATAAGCCTCTTTTACGTGGGGGTTCAAATATCTAAAAATATCAACGTACCCCTTACTGATAACGCGGTCAATCCAAGCTCGTTCTTTAGGCAAAAAACCAGTATTTTTCTCATTTTCCTTAGGACGCGCAAGGTCTATCTCTGTATGGGCAGTATTTATATCACCACAAAAAATAACTGGTTTTTTACTTCGTAAGCTTTCAATAAAATCTAGAAAATGATTGTAAAAAGTTAGTTTATAAGCAAGTCTTTCAGGGCCTCCACCACCATTAGGGAAATATACATTCAATAGGAAGAAGTCTTTGTATTCTAGACCTACAATACGGCCTTCTGGATCGTCATTTTTATCAATTCCATAGAAAACATCCAGAGGTTTTTCTTTTGAATAAATGGCCGTCCCACTATATCCCTTACGAATTTTTGACGAGTTAAAAAAAGAATGGAAACCAATGAGAGACCGAAGCTCTTGAGGTAGTTGCTCTGGAGAAGACTTTGTTTCTTGAAGACAGATAATATCTGGCTCTAAATCCAAAATAGAGCCAAAAAGACCCTTCCTATGAAGAGCTCGGAGGCCATTTACATTCCAAGAAATAATATTCATAAGAGAAACAAAATCACATTTACGAGGATACCACACTCTTCTCCTAAGAGTCGTGGAACTTCTTATGGACGTCTCGCAAATGCTTATCAGTAATGTGGGTATAAATCTGAGTAGTCCCAATATTCGCATGCCCCAAAAGCATCTGTACAGAGCGTATATCTGCACCGTTCTGGAGTAAATCAGTCGCAAAGCTATGTCGAATGACGTGAGGAGTAACCTTTTTTGATATACCAGCTTCTATAGCATAACGCTTTACAATACGTTCTACTGAGCGAGAAGTTAATCGTTTCTCCTCAAGGGCATTTTTGTTTTTGCCAATATTTATAAAAAGAGCCTCTTCAAGATCCTTTCTCTCCTTTAAATAAACTTTGAGAGCGTCTTTTGCTTTACCGGAAAGGAACACTACTCGAACTTTTTCTCCTTTACCCCTTACAGAAAACTCGTCCCTTGATAAATCGAGATCTCGAGGAAGGGAACATAGCTCAGAAACACGCAAACCTGTAGAAAATAACAACTCTAGAATCGCTTTATCCCGGAGAGATTTTAAATCATTCCCCTTAGGGGCTTTTAGTATTCTACCGAGTTCATCTTTAGTAATAAGGTCAAGGGACCGTTCTGGAATTTTAGCCAACTCAATTCGCTCAGGTTGCAAAGATGAAATTCCTCTCTTCATGAGGTATTTAAGAAAGGCTCTGAGTGCAATTAGATAGTAATTCTGAGTTTTTTTCTTAAGCGTATCTTTAGACCCTAGCTTACCCTGAGAAAGAACCGGCTTTCGATTAAGCCATAATCTATACTCCCTCAGAAGTGAGTCTGTTATGTCTTTTGGAGACTTTACTTTTGAATAAGAGGCGAAGGTATCGAGGTAATGGCTATAGTTTTCTATAGTCTTTTGGCTACGACCCCGCTCAATCTCCAAATGTTCAAGAAAATCTCGAATTAGTGCCTCAAGCGTCATAGAGTGTCGGAAAATATTATAGCAAATAGAAGGTTAGGCCTCAGACTCCAAACCTCTTGCAAACACATACGTTTTGTGTTAGTCTTTTAATCTCATGATTTCAAAAACAAAGAAGCAGAAAATCATCGGCGAAGTCGGAATCCACGCACAAGATACCGGCTCTCCGGAGGTGCAAATCTCTATTCTCACAAAAAGAATAGAAGAACTTGCAAAACATTTAAAGAAAAACTTAAAAGACAACCACTCCCGACGTGGGCTTTTGAGTATGGTGTCGCAAAGACAATCACACATGAACTATCTTCAAAAAAAGAGCCCAAAACGATACAGCTCTCTAATGAAGAAGCTCAATTTAAAAAAGAAAAGTCAATAAAATGAACCCTCTAGTAGGGTTTGTTTTATTTTTTACATAAAAAATATGGCTGTTATAAAACAAAAGGATCAACGTGTTGGAATTTTTATTGATACACAAAACCTCTACCATAGCGCGAAAAATCTACACCACGGGAAGGTAAACTTCTCTCAGGTAGTAAAAGACGCTCTTGCGGGACGGGTACTAATTAGAGCAATAGCATACGTAATTACTACAGAATCAGGTGAGGAACGAGGGTTTTTTGAGGCACTCGAAAAGGCTGGTATTGAAACAAAAACAAAGAACCTTCAAATATTTTATGGTGGAGCAAAAAAAGCCGACTGGGACGTGGGCCTTGCAATGGATGTTGTAAAAATGGCTCACAAACTCGATACTGTCATACTAGTATCAGGAGACGGAGACTTCATACCGCTTATTGAATACCTTAAAAATACTCACGGATGCCAAGTAGAGGTGGCTTCATTTGGCAAATCATCGTCTGGAAAACTTATAGAAGCAAGTGATGACTTTTTAGATCTAGATCAAAACCCAAAAAAATACATAATGAGAAACTATATACGGCCAAAGAAAACAAAAAACATTATTTCTTCAGAAGAAGCTTCCGAATAAAAAGCAAACTAAGAGTTGCGCTTCGGGTCGAACATAAACCCGTGATAGAATGAGACGACAGTCTCATGGCAGGAGAACAAAACAATCCTCTAGATTTTGCTGACGATAAAATTAGCGAAATCGAACAGAAAATCCTTAAAAAGGATTCTTCTAACCAACAAAAACAGCAAGAAATATTTGCACGTATTAACGGCATGCAAAAAGAGTCTGAAGAAAATACAAACCCGATCGCTCAAAACTCTCTTTCAAAAAACGATTTCCCTATAAAAAGTCTCCGAACTTTTCAGGGAGATGTCGCTCAAGCAATAAAAGAACAGAATGCTTCTTACGTTACAATAGCCCTTGCAGAAAAAAGAAAACAAGAAACGGAAACCCGTCAGCAAAAAGGGCCTGCGCAGTTCATAGAAGAAAGGCCGAAGCCTATTTATGAAAAACCGGTTACACCAATCATTACCGAGAAAGTTAGCCCTGTAGTTACTCCTAAAAACCCTGAACTCAAAAAAAACATCTTATTATCTATAGGAAGTGCTCTATTTATACTGATCGGAATCGGCTCAGTGACTTTTTTCTACTTACTTCAAAAAGAAGCTGATAAAGCGATTATCGAAACACCAACAGGAACTTCAGTGGTGGGCTGGACAGAGAAAGAAACTTTCTCTATTACCGGAAAAGACAAGGAAGACTTCACTGATTATGTATATAAAACTAGGGGAGAGAAAACTTTAGGCGAAGGGGAAATATTTTATGTAGAGATCACAGACTCTCTTGGTAACGAAAGCACACCTCAAGATTTCTTCACCACTTTAAAAATTGGCGCCCCAGCAAATCTCGTTCGAGCATTCAATAAAAAAATGATGTTTGGCTTCTTTCGTCTTAAAGACACAAACATACCATTTCTTTTGTTAAGCCTTGAATCTTTTGATAGAAGTTTTGACGGCATGCTCTCGTGGGAAAAAACGATGTTTAATGATATTGGAGAGTTTTTTAATCAAAATATTCTACCTATATACGAAACGCCAAGTACAGCAACTTCTTCAGAAGTGAAGAATATAATAACTCTCAACGAAGCACTTCAAAAAGAGTTCACAGATGAAACTCTGTTCAATAAAGACACTCGTATTTTAGAAAATACAAAAGGAGAAACAATCCTCCTTTATTCTTTCCTAGATAAAGAAACCTTACTTATTACTTCAAACGAAGAGCTGGTACGAGAACTAATAAATAAGCTTGTCTCTCAGAAGCTCATCCGATAAAAGCCCCCCTTAGGCCTTCCTAAAGAAAGAGGCTCCTGCTATGATAACCCCATGAAAGAACACACCCAGAAATTTAAAGAGAAACTCGAAAGCGAAAAAAACCTTCTTGAAAAAGAGCTTTCTTCTGTTGGTCGAGTTAATCCAGAAAACCCCCTCGATTGGGAAGCAAAAGCAAGTGACCTTGACACCCTTTCTGCAGATGAAAATGAAGTAGCGGACACTATAGAAGAATATGAAGAAAATACAGCGGTTTTAAAACAACTTGAAACAAGATACAACGAAGTTAAAAATGCACTTCAAAATATAGAGAGTGGCACATACGGCTTGTGTACTATTTGCGGAAAAGAAATAGAAGAAGCTCGCCTTGAAGCAAATCCTGCGGCAACAACCTGCCAAGAACACATGTAACACGTTATGAGCTTTGCGAAGGTACACAGCGCTCAGACATTTCTCCTCTCTCCCCATATCGTAGATATAGAAGTGGATACCTCAAAAGGTCTCCACTCTTTTTCTATAGTGGGGCTTCCAGATAAGGCGGTGGAAGAATCTCGAGATCGGATTAGCGCAGCAATCAAAAACTCTGGTTTTAAATCTCCTAAAAGCAAAAATGAAAAAGTTGTAATTTCCCTAGCTCCTGCGGACCTAAAAAAAGAAGGCCCTGTGTACGATCTTGGTATTGCGGTAGCGTATCTTAAAGCAGTAGGGGACATTACATTTGATAGCACTTCGAGCATATTTCTTGGAGAACTTGCCCTCGATGGAAAGGTTCGTAAAATATCGGGGGTTCTTCCGTTAGTACAAAAGGCAAAGGAAAAGGGTTTTCAAAACATATTTGTGCCTAAAGAAAACGCAGAGGAAGCTGCATTAATTGAGGGAATTAATATATTTGGAGTAGAATCTCTCGATTCTCTTATACTTCACTTTAAGAAAGAAAACCCTAATGTATTACCACAACAACCAAAGACTTATCTAGAGCAAGAAAAAATTGTGCTCGAAATTCAATTCGAAGATATCCGCGGACAAGAAACTGCAAAAAGAGGCCTCGAAATTGCAGCTGCTGGCGGGCATAACATTGCGCTTTACGGGCCACCAGGGACAGGAAAAACAATGCTTGCAAAAGCGTTTGCTTCTATATTGCCGCCGCTTTCTCTTGAAGAAGCACTCGAAGTAACAAGTATTCACTCTGTAGCGGGAATATTACAAAAACCCATAGTAATCCCCCCCTTCCGCTCTCCACATCACACCTCATCTTACGTTGCGCTTGTCGGAGGAGGTGCAACGCCTCGACCAGGAGAGATTACTTTGGCTCACAAGGGTGTACTTTTTTTAGATGAATTCCCTGAGTTTGAACGGAGGGTTCTCGAAGCACTACGTCAACCCCTTGAAGAGCGCGTAGTCTCAATATCGCGCGCAAAAGGAAGCGCACAATTTCCTGCCCACTTTATACTTATTGCCGCCATGAATCCGTGCCCCTGTGGAAACTTTGGCTTTAGGGGTAAAGAATGTACTTGCGCGCCTATACACCTTCTCAAGTATCAAAGGAAGCTTTCTGGGCCTCTCATGGAAAGAATTGATCTCTGGCTTGAAGTTCCCCGAATTGAACACGAAAAATTAGGAAATGAAACCTTAGGCGGAGAATCTTCTGAGATAATTAGGCAAAGAGTTATGGACGCTAGAAAAGTACAAAAAGACCGCCTAGGAAGATTCTCAAAAACAACAAATGGAGAAATGTCAGTGAAAGATCTGGTCCGTTTAGTTGAGCTTAATACTGAAGCAAAAAGTATCCTAAACGTATCTGCTGAGAAAATCGGCTTTTCTCCTCGTGTTTACCACAAAGTTATAAAGGTCGCCCGTACTATTGCCGACCTAGACCGAAGCGAGAGCGTGCTTCCAGAACATGTTCTCGAAGCAATTCAATACAGACCAAAAGAACGTTCTTGAGACTAAAAAGGATTCTTTGCTCCTCGCACCTCAAAATGCAAATGTGCCCCTGTTGCTTTCCCAGTTTGCCCAACATAACCAATTACCTGCCCTTGTTCGACTGTTTCGCCTTGCTTAACAGTATTCTCTTGATTATGAGAGTACAGAGTCTGAGTGCCGTTATCGTGCTGAATAACAATATAGGTACCGTACCCTCCATTCCAACCACCGTTTCGACTTACAATCACAAGACCTTTTGCAGAAGCGAGAATTGGAGTGCCTGCCTTTGCCGCAATATCTACTGCGTTATAACCGTGAATTCCTTGCGTTCTCTTTCCTGAAACTGGGCGGAGATAATACCCAGCGTACTCTTTAACGCTCTGAATAATTTTTGTGCGGATAACACCAGAAGAAGAACTTTGAGACAGAATTTCTCCGTCAGGAACAATAATAATATCCCCAACTGCAAGAGTGGTCTTTTCTGTAACGTTGTTATAAGTCTTAACCTCTTCTAAATCGCCTTTATATGTCTTAGTTATAGACGCGAGCGTATCACCCTTTTTTACAACGTGGCGAACTCCAGAAACAGGGAGTATCACCAAAGTTTGGCCTGGAGAAATAGTCGAGCCTTGAATGTCATTTGACCATCGAATGGTATTTATTGAAACACCAAACATTTTAGCAATCGTTCCGAGAGTATCCCCCTTCCGCACAACATATATACTAATCTTATCTGATATAGGA
Organism: uncultured Candidatus Saccharibacteria bacterium; assembly: GCA_964450705.1. Classification (GTDB taxonomy): domain Bacteria; phylum Patescibacteriota; class Minisyncoccia; order Phycocordibacterales; family Zambryskibacteraceae; genus CAYVDB01. The sequence continues at coordinate 30,018 of CAYVDB010000002.1, forward strand.
TGATCCTTTTTATTTTCAACCAACCCTCCCGAAGGGCCGTCCTCCGCAATAAGAGCTGTATCATCAATAATAAAATTACTATCTGAAGAAAAACCCAAGTTTGGATCCGGGTTAAGTGTCGCTTGTAAAAGGGGCATTGTTTGAGAGTTTTCGAGAGATACTTCTTCTGCCTCCGCAGAAGAAAAGAGATTTGCCATAAAAGAAAGGAGGCCAGCAGAAACCCCAATCGGTATCCCAAAGAGAAGAATAGCTAATAAAAGATTAGCCGCAAAAGATTTCGTATTGTTTTTTATAGTCGAGACGACCGAGAAACCAGAAGGACGTCCCCAAAAGCCATTCTTAAAGACTAAAATAAGCCTAAAAATAATGATAATTCTGTCTTCCCGAGAAAAATATGGCTCTACTGAGCCATATAAGCATTTCTTTCTGTATTCCTAGACCAAATCATTATACCTGAAGGAATGACGAGGTCAATTGCAATAAATCAGTAGATATGCGGATGAAATGATATAGTGTGTCGATGACTTTGAATATCTCTCAACAAAAAGCTGTTGATGCTCAAGAAGGCCCGGTACTTATCCTTGCTGGAGCGGGAGCAGGAAAGACAAAAACTATTGTGGAAAGAATTGCCCATCTTGTGGCCCAAGGGGTACCTGGAGAATCCATCCTCGCAATAACATTTACAAACAAAGCGGCCGAAGAAATGCGAGAAAGAGTTCTAAAAACACTTGAATCACGATCCCTTACTAGCAGAAACACCCTTCCTTTTGTGAGCACCTTCCATGCTCTTGGTGTTTTTATCATACGAGAAAACGCAGAAAGAATAGGCTTACGAAAACATTTTAAAATCCTCGACCGAAGTGACTCTAAACAAGCAATAAAAGAATCCTTGATTGAAAACGGGTTTGATCCAAAACAGTTCGACCCTGGGAAAATTCTTGGAATAATTTCTCGAGAAAAAGGAAATGCGGTGACTTGTGAGGAATACGAGCTAAACACAATGGGCGATTTTATACAGAATGTAGTTACTCGAACATGGAAGGCTTACCAAAACAAATTAAAAAAAGAACACGCCCTTGATTTCGACGACTTACTTCTCACGACGTTAAAATTGCTAGAGAACAAAGAAATCGCTCAAAAATACCAGAAAGAATGGCGGTATCTCCACATTGACGAATATCAAGACACTAATGTAGTACAGTACAAGATTGCAAAAATACTCGCCCTCGAACACAAAAATATCTGCGTTGTAGGGGACATAGATCAAAATATTTACAGTTGGCGTGGGGCTCGGCTAAAAAACATACTCAACTTTGAACACGACTACCCTGGGGCACAAGTTATTCTTCTTGAAGAAAATTACCGCTCAACCCAAACAATTCTTGATATTGCCAATAATATAATCTCAAAAAATGAGTTCAGAAAAGAAAAAAATCTATTTACAAAAAATGGTAAAGGTGAGCTTGTAAGTCTTTACGAGGCATACGACGAAATAAGCGAGGCTGAATTTGTTGCGACTCGCGTGAAAGGTCTCATTGAAAATGGAATCTCTCCAGAAGAAATTGCCGTGCTCTATCGAGCAAATTTTCAATCTCGCGCTCTTGAAGAAGCATGCCTTTCATATGGAGTGAACTACCAATTACTCGGCACTCGCTTCTTCGAGCGGAAAGAGGTGAAAGACGTTATTTCATACATAAGACTCTCGTTAAATAACGACAGTTTGTCAGATCTTAAGAGAATAATAAACATCCCAGCACGAGGAATTGGGAAAGTCTCCCTTCTCAAAATTATAGAAGGCAAAAAAGACTCTCTCCCAAAAAGCTCTCGTACTGCTTATGAAAGTTTTCTCGAGAAACTAACAGCTATCAGAAAAAAAATAGAAGAAAGCACTCCAGGAGAATCCCTGCGATTCATTTTGGAGACAACAGGAATCGAGAAAGAATTCTCGACCGGCAAAGGAGAGGATGAAGAGCGGTTAGAAAACGTTCGCGAACTTGTTTCAATCGCCTCTAGATACGATACAAAAGATGGACTTACCGGCATGGAAGAATTCTTAACTCACGCAAGTCTCCAGAGCGATCAGGATGAACTTTCAGGAGATAAGAAAGGGGTTCGTCTTATGACAGTACATGCCTCAAAAGGACTTGAATTCGAGTATGTATTTATTACCGGCCTTGAAGAAGGACTTTTCCCACACGAAACAGTAAACCATGGGCCAAAAAACGAAGACGACGAGGAAGAACGACGCCTTTTTTACGTTGCTCTCACAAGAGCAAAAAAGAAATTATTCCTTTCCTACGCACAGACTCGAACTTTGTTTGGAAAAAGACAGATAAACATACCTTCAGAGTTTCTTTATGACATTCCTGAAGAGCATATCATTAGAGAAGAGGGGACATTCGGACTCCTAAGAAAACCGCTTATAAATATCGATTTCTAGTATGAAAGCAAAAAAAAGTCTCGGACAAAACTTTCTGAAATCAAAGAGAATCATTGAGCACATTCTTGACGAGAGTAACTTAGATAAGGAAACTGCGGTCCTTGAGATAGGTCCTGGGAAAGGAATCCTGACTGAATCCCTACTAAAACGAGTAAAAAAAGTTATTGCTATAGAAAAAGACTCCCGCTTAATACCTATACTTCAAGAAAAGTTTAGTGAGGATATTAAAAAAGATCATCTCCATATAATTTCAGGCGATATCCTTGAAATTTCCAGTGAAACACTCGACGGTTTTCTAGAAAAAAAATATTCAATTGTTGCTAATATTCCGTACTACATAACCGGAGCACTTCTAAAAAAATTCTTAACAACAAAATCTCAGCCAGAAAAAATTATTTTTTTGGTTCAAAAAGAGGTTGCCGAAAGAATTCTTGCAAGAGACAAAAAAGAAAGCATTCTTTCTCTTTCCATAAAAGCATACGGGGACCCACGCTCTCCCTTTAAAGTAAAGAAAGAGAATTTTTATCCAAAACCAAAGGTTGACTCAGCCGTACTCTGCATAGAAAACATCTCAAAAAACTTCTTCGAGGATATCTCTGAAGAAAACTTTTTTCATATTTTGCACACGGGCTTCAAAAGCAAACGAAAAATGCTAAAAAACAATCTACAGCAAATATTTGGGAAAAATACAGAAGAGACCCTTGTTAGACTTGGTATAAAAAGCACTGAGCGTCCAGAAAATATTGATCTAAAAACCTGGAAAACTTTAACTCGTGCCTACGAGAAACATATGTCCGTTTGAAGGAAGAATGACGCAGGCAGGAGGAGCGCCAATGTAACACAACTGAAGCCCTGGAGTAAATTGCCCTAACTCCCAAGTCAAAGGAACGCCTATGCGAAACCAAGGCTTCAAGATAGTTGTTCCTGGCATATATGTAAGAGCCCCAAAAGGAGGAAGGAGTGGCTGAGGATATAGAGGAGCAAAAGGAATCCATAGCATACCACTACAAGTACAAGGTACTGGAAGAGAAGGAACAAAACCACCAAATCCTTGCAAACCAAGGGCATCTACAGAAAAAGGAGTGGAAAAACAAAAAAACAAAGCTATAAGAAAAATAGTCTTTTTCATTGTATAAATTGTACCAATACAGTAGCTGGATCAGAAAATCCCGCACCGTTACGGATATATATGTAAATCGGCAAAAACCTATTTCTAGAAAAGTCTGATGAAAAAGACAGGTTCTTCCATTGAGAAGCTTCGCTTAATGAGAAAGTTAGCTTATTATTTTCATCAACAAACCCTTTAATATCTCCGATACTTGTAGTGACGTTGATATCCCCCGAAGAAACGCCCTCGACTCCCAAAGTGATACTCTCACTTGATGCTCCATGGCGTACTGATAGCGGAATATCTGGAGTGATAATACGAGGACGTTCTATTGGATTATTTGAAACAGAAAAGAATGCGCCAAAAGAAATATTGAAGGTTGTTCCTTTCTGATTAGAAACCCATACATTATAAGATCCTTCCGGGAGATTATTAGGAACTTTAACTTTTAGAGAAAACGTATCGTCACTTGAAACCCCCTCCACTTTAAATGAATCTCCGAAGTGAACAGTATTATTGGACTCCATAAATCCCTGCCCTTGGATGGCGACTTCTCCCCCCGGCCTTGCGCTCAGTGGGGTTACTGCAAACAAGCGTATTGGTAATCGAAGAAAAGAATCGAGAAGATCTTTTACCGTTCCTGAATTATTTATTGCAGGTACTGAAATAATGTTTGGAATGTTTCCTGATGAAATCTCCGTTGATGTATTTTTAAAGGGATCTATTAGATTTAGCAATTTTTCTTGAGTTCTAGCGCCCACAATACCGGTCGGGGTAGATATGCCTAAAGGAATAAGGATTTCGTATTTATATAGTTCTTGAAAGCGCATGACTGCATCCCGTGTCTTTTGTCCAAAAAATAAAGACTCTTGCCCCGGAGATCCAGGCCCAGTTGCAACAACTTGTGTGCGAGAATCTTTATTGAGAAGAGATTGTAAGTATCGGACATCTTCGCCTGTCATTCCAAAAGAAAGCGTTCGATAGAACGTTGAAGCAAAAAGTGATGCGGGTAAAACAAGTACCAATCCAAAAAGAAAATAAACAAACAATCTCATATGATTATTATACTCTAGCCTGTTATACTATAAAGAATGATTGATTTCCCAACTAAAAAAATCTTCTACTTCTTTATACCAATAATTCTCGGGATGAGCATATTTGCTGTGCTCCACAAGAACTTAGATATAGAACCTTCTGGTCTTAATATTGTCTCTTCAGGAAACTCTCAAAGAGAAAAGCTCCCTGAAACAGATCTCAATAATAATAATATTCCAGACTGGCAAGAAACTTTAGAAAAAAAAGAAATACCCCTACAAAACGAAGCCACTTCATCTCCAACAAGCCTAACGGAAAAGGCTTCCGTTGAACTCTTCGCGGACTACTTAAGCATTAAGGGATCTGGAACGCTTGACACAAATTCAGTAGAAACTCTTGCGGCAAACTTTCAAAACAAAAATGCTCCAATACAGTACGAAGTGTACTCAGTAAATGACGTCAAGGTTAGCCTTCTTGAGGATCCTTCTTCTTTGCGTGAATACGGAAACGCTATTGCAAAAATTAGAGACTTTTATGCATTACAATTCTCTCTATATAATCCTTCTGTAAAAACTCAAGCTGATCCTAATTCTTTTTGGGCAACAGCAAAAGAAGCTTCTAGGCTTTATACCGAAATGCGTGACGAGCTCGTAGCTATAAGCGTGCCGAAAAGATTTGCAGGCGCCCACGCAGAACTTCTCAACATATATACTCAAACAATAAATTCACTCCAGGACATGTCTTTGAGTGAGTCTGACCCTTTACGAGGTCTCCAAGGTTTAAATCTATATCTATCTCTTCAAGAACAAGAAGGAGAAATCCTCATATTTATAGCGCAACAGCTTGAAGAGAGTGGTATACTATTTGGAGTAGGTGAACCTGGATACTTTTTCCATTCACTTTAGGATTATCGTGAAAAAAATATTTTTGCGCTTCATTACAATATTTCTCTCGCTTTCACTTCTTCTTTCTCCATTTGCGGTACACGCAAATCCTTTCAGCTCGATACTAAATAAGGTATTAAAACCAGACCCTCCAACAGGGGCTGTTCCTACTGCAGAAAATGCATTACGAACTAAAGAGATAGAGTTTAAAATTTTTGGGTTTGGAACGGGGATGTCTCTTGACGCCCTTATGTGGCAAATTGGAAGAATTCTTATTGACAAAATGAGCGACGCTGTCGTTGATTGGGTAAATAAGGGGTATAAGGGTGGCCCTTCATTTGTAACCGACCCTCGACAATTCTTCGGGGAAATAACGGACTCTGTTGGAGGAGTCATAATTCAAGATATTGGAGCAGGAGCCTTATGTAGTCCTCTTCGACTTCAGGTTCAAGCATCTTTACGCAATCGAATACAAGGACTCCAAACAAGACCAGGAGACCAGCTACAGAATAGGTGTACCTTTACAAGCGCAGTTGGCAATATTCAAAATTTCTTGGATGGCGACTTTAGTCAAGGAGGCTGGAATGGATGGTTCCACCTTACCCAACGTCCTCAAAATAACCCTTACGGAGCATTTATAGAGACGGATTCTGAATTAATGGTCCGTATTGGCAACTCAAAAGACCTTGCTCGTCTTGAAGTAGATTGGGCAGGAGGATTTCTGTCGCCAAGAAAATTTCCTCAGGACTGCAGAAAGGTAGACCCAGTAAACGCAGGACGCTGTCTTGAGTGGAATCCAGCAAAAACACCAGGAAAAACAATCGAAAAGTCAGTTGAAGATGCATTGGGCACAGAACTTAAACAACTCGAACTTGCAGATGAAGTTGATGAAATCATTGGCGCCGTCCTTGGTCGCCTCATTAGTGATATTGCAAGTAAGGGGCTATTTAAAAACACTCCGGGATGGACAACTGGACCAGGAAACCCTAATGCAGGAAACCCAATTGGCGGATCATGCTACCCTAGTAACCCTAGCGCAATAGTTGGCGATACAATTACTTGGTCAGTAACATCAGCAGGATCAAACCTTTCATACGCATGGTCAGGAACGGATGGTCTCTCAGGAACAGGCCAAACGGCGTCAATTACTTACACAACCTCAGGCACAAAAGATGCAAGCGTAGTGGTAACAGACACAATCACCGACCCAAACACAGGCAACATCACAACAAAAACTGCAACCTTCTTGTGCCAGCCTCCAGTAATGGTTTCTAACTTTAAACCACTTCAGGTTCAGTGTGATACTGGGCCAATAAAAACTGCGAGACTATTAAACGGCCCAGGAAACCCTTCTGAACCAGTAACATGGTATGCGACAATTACGGGAGGATCAGGTAACTTTGTAGTGAGAACCGGGCTTAATCATATGCTTGGAGGCCGAAGTGAATTTGTCTGGAGTGGAGACGAAAATAGATCACCGCCACCACCTTTTGGGAACAATGGCCCAGCATGGGCAATAAATACAGTAACTCGCACAGGAACTACCCCAAATCATGTAATTAAAATCTCAAATACTCGAGTATATTGGTTTCCTGGAACAAAAAGTGCCAACTTGTCTGTAATTGATGTCGACAATACAGTGGCTCCTGTAATACAGCAAACATGCAGTAATAGTATTGATATTTTCTAAAATGCACTCCTTGCTTTTAAAAAGTAAGACCTTCTTAAGAAAATGCTCCTTCTTTTTAGGAGTTCTACTTCTTACTATTTTCGTTTTTACGCCCATTCAAGCACAGGCTGAGTTCACTCTTTTTAACATTGGCGACATAACGGGGAATGCCATAAAAGCGCTTCTTGGCGGACTAATGTCTGGCATTCTAGCTCTCGCCGCTTTCTTTACTGGCTTTTGCGGAGTAGTTCTAAACAAAACACTCGAATACACTCTCATAAACATGAGTTCGAATATTTCGAGTATTAGCGGTATTACTATCGCTTGGGGAGTCATTAGAGACCTTATAAATATGAGCTTCATATTTATTCTTCTCTATATTGCAATTGGAACAATTCTTGGCTTAAGCGGGGTAAATTGGAAAAAAACTCTTATTCAAATAGTAGTTGCTGCTATTCTTATAAACTTTAGCCTTTTCTTCACTAAAGTAATTATTGACGCGTCAAATCTTGTTGCTCTTACATTTTATGATCAAATTATCCCTGCCGGTAGCACTACAATTCAGGGTTTTTCAGATGTATTTGCTAATTCTTTAAAAATTACTACCCTGTACAACACAAAAACCGCTGATGTTTCTTGGGAACAAATAAGCTCTTTGGGGCTAATGGGGACACTCTTCCTACTAGTAACAGCATTTGTATTTTTGGCCGCAGCTTTATTATTTATCGCTCGTTTTATAACTCTTGTATTTGTCTTAATCCTTTCTCCAATAGGTTTTTTCGGAAGTCTTCTGCCTGGGCTAGGAAGTTATGCCTCAAAATGGAAAGAAACCTTAATAGGCCAAGCTCTTTTCGCTCCTATTTATATGATTCTGACGTGGGTAATTGTAGTCATAATAAACGATCCAACCTTTGTCCTCGGAAGACAGGGGGATATGGCAAATACTTTATCTGGAGCAACAAACGCAACGGGCGCAACATTTGCAACAGGAGCATGGGGTATTTTTGTGAACTTTCTTATTGTCATAGGGTTCATGATTGGAACTTTGATTATTTCAAAGAGTACCGCAAGCAGAGGATCGAATCTCGGCCAAAAACTTGTCGGCAATATGCTTGGATATGGAGTAGGGGCCGCTGGATGGACTGGGAGAAAAACACTTGGCCGAGTTGGTCAATCTATTGCAGATAGTGAGAGTGTAAAAGCAAGAGCTTCTAAAGGAGGGGCGGCAGGTATGGTCGGCAGACTACAGCTCAAGGCAGGAAGAGGTATGGCAAAGGGAAGTTACGACTTCAGGGAAAGCAACTTTGCAAATATGGGCAAGAAACTCGGCGTAGACGGACTTGAGCTTGGTCTTGGCGGTAAAGCTGGAGGAAAAGGCGGGTATGCTCAACAGATAAAAGACCGCGCAAAGAAAGAAAAAGAATATGCCGAATCTTTGAAACCATCAGATATTGCGCTTGATGAAGCAAAGCAAGCTGTAGAAAGAGCGAAAAACACAGAAGTGTCTGACGAGCGGTACAAACAAGAATTTGTAAGAAGAAAAAATAGAGAAAGAGAAGCCGAGAGAAAGGCGGGCTTGGCGCGCGCAGAATTGAGAGAATACGAGAAGCAGATTAGAACAAAATCACTTAAAGCAGACCCAGAGCTTGTGGCTCGGCGCAGAAGAAAGGTGGAAGAGGCTGATAGCGAACTTACAAATGCACGAACTGCAGCCCGTACTCCTGTATCAGAACTCAAGAAAACAATAAAAGACGCTTCAGTTAAAGAAGCTCAAAACAAACTGGATCAAATTCAAGGAGTAAACGAAGAAGAAGCAAAGAAAAGAGTTCGCATAGAGAAAGGTATAAAAAATGATGCGCAATGGAAAGAATACCTTGAATCAGAAGAAGGAAAGAAAGAAATTAAAGACCGTCAGATAAAAAGTGAAGGCGACAAACGAAAGGAGAGCTATGCAGAAACAATCACCCCAGAAGGTAATTGGGGATTGAGCACAAAACGAGTACTCTTCGTTGGAAAAGTAAAGAAAGAATACAAACAGGCTGCAGCCGACTTACGTAAAAATAAAAAATCTGTTAAGGACGAACTGGAAAAAATTCTCAAAGATCAAGGAGAAATAAGAGAAAAAGAATCAGATTCTAGTGGTGCTGGAGAACCAAAACCAGAAACGAAAAAAGAAGGCGACGGAGGACCTAAAACATAATTATGGAGTACACAGATTTAATAAAAGAGAGATTAGATAATGCGCCACAGGAGATTAAAGAGTATTTAGCGCGCTCTTCTTGGGAAGCTATAACCTTACCACTAATACAGCAAAACTCCCTTTCGGCAGAGCAAGCAACATCTATAAATAATGAAATCATATTCGTCCTACTTGGCCTTGAGCTTAAGCAAGACTTTGAAAAGAATACAAGGGAAAATGCTAAGCTTCCTGGAATTCTAGCAACAAACCTAAACAAAGAAGTCCAACAAAAGGTTTTTAGACCACTATCCGCTTTTCTGCCTACAGAATCCGAAGACGAAGATTTGCTAAATAACAGCAAAAACTTGCTTGAAGACGCAAAAGGTAACAGCGACAACGTACTTCCTCCACTTGTTGATCACACAAAAGAAATACCTCTTACAAACAACCCTCTAGAAAAACCTGCGCAAAGGGAAGAAGTGCCAAAGATGTCTCTCCAAGAGAAACTCATGAGTCAAATTGCGACTCCTCCTCAAGGAAATAAAGGAGCTCAAATAATAACCAAGGCATATAAAGAGCAGGACCCTTATCGTGAGCCCCTAAACTAGTATGCGATTTCAAGTACCTCAATTCATAGAAGTAGAAGATAAAATTTTTGGACCTTTAACCCTCAAACAATTCATCTATCTAGCAGGCGGAGGGGGAATAGTGGTTGTGCTTTGGAATGTTTTGCCGAAATTTATTGCAGTCATTATCGCCCTCCCTGTAATAGGGGTTTCTGTCGCGCTGACTTTTTTTAAGATAAATAACCGCCCATTCATCATAATGCTTGAATCTTTCTTTAAATACACAGTCGGACAAAAGCTATACATCTGGAAAAAAGAAGAGCGGGAGGCAACCCCAGGGGAAAGAGCAAAAGCAAATCCTCATGTTGCACTTCCACATCTCTCAAATAGCAAACTGAAAGATTTATCATGGTCTCTCGATGTAACAAAAACTTCAGGAATAGGAGAAGATAATGAAAAAATTGTTGGGGAAGATTTACGTTAGAATTTTTGTAAAAAATAGATAGCTCACTCTTATCTTGATATAATACTACTCATGGCAAATTCATTTCGAGCAACACAATCATTTGTACCGATCGAAGATGTTCGAGATGGAGTGATTCTCATGAAAGATGGGGGAATGCGCGCCGCGCTTTTGTGCTCTTCATTAAACTTTTCCTTAAAATCAGAGGATGAAAAGATGGCGGTTCTTTCTCAATTTCAAGATTTTTTAAATTCTCTGGATTTTTCAATTCAGATATTCATACAATCAAGACGCCTTGATATCCGACCTTATCTTGCTCTTCTCGAAAATCAGAAAAAGAATCAGATGAATAGTCTGATGAAAATACAGATCCAAGAGTATGTCGAGTTCATAAAAAACTTCACTGACAATACAAACATTATGACAAAAAGCTTTTTTGTCATTGTTCCTTATACTCCTGCAATTCTCGGAGGGAAGACGCTGTCTTTAGGGGGCAAACTTATTGGGAAAAAAGAAAACAAAGAAACAATAGAAAGAACTAAAGAAGAAGAATTTGAGGAGCACCGAACACAGCTAGAGCAGAGACTGTCAGTAGTAGAACAGGGGCTTGTACGGACCGGGATCCGCGTTGCTCATCTTGGAACCGAAGAGGTCATTGAGCTTTTTTATAAAATATTCAATCCAGGGGAGACTGATAAGCCGATCCAGCTTTCAGAAACACCAACTAATTAACATGGGACTTTTCGACTTTTTAAAAAAGAAGACAGCCGAAACAACCCCTCAAGGAGTTTCTATTCTTCCGCATGAAATTTACGAAGCTAATACACTTGACCTCAAAGATATTATCGCTCCATCAGCTCTCCAAGTCTCACCTAAGGAATTAAATCTTGGAGAAAAAATAGTCCGAAGCTTCTTCGTGATTTCATATCCTCGTTTCTTAGGGGAAAGTTGGTTTGCTCCAATTATAAATCTCGACCGAGTATTCGATGTATCAATCTTTGTCCATCCGATCGAGACCTCAAAAGTTTTGAAGCAATTTCAAAAGAAGGTAGCTGAAGTCCAGAGTCAAATTCACGAAAGAGAAGAAAAAGGTCTCGTTCGAGACCCAGTGCTTGATGTTGCCTATCAAGATCTAGAAAACCTCCGCGACAACCTACAGCAGGCTCAGGAAAAACTCTTTGATGTTGGACTTTATGTTTCTATTTATGCCGACAACGACCAAGAATTAGACAGAATTGAGTCTGAAGTAAAATCTATTCTTGAATCTAAGCTTGTATATGTAAAACCGGCCCTCTTTCAGCAGGAACAAGCGTATAAAAGCATACTGCCTCTCGGAGAAGATGTTCTGCAAGTTAATTCGAAGCTCAACTCAACTCCACTTTCAAGCCTGTTTCCTTTCATATCTTTTGACCTTACATCCGATAAAGGTATCCTTTATGGAATAAACCGCCACAACTCTTCTCTTGTTCTCTTTGATAGATTTTCTTTGGAAAACTACAACTCTATTACCTTTGCAAAGTCAGGCGCCGGAAAATCTTACGCAACCAAACTTGAAATTCTAAGAACTCTGATGTTCGATACTGAGGTCTTAGTCATTGATCCTGAGAGAGAATATGAATATATGGCCGAAGCTGTAGGTGGGCGATACTTTAAGATTTCATTGAACTCAGAACACCACATAAACCCTTTTGATCTTCCGCCACCAGGGGAAGGGGAATCGAGCGCAAGTGTTTTGCGGTCAAACATCGTTAACCTTGTAGGACTTTTCCGACTTATGATGGGAGGCCTTACCGCAGAAGAAGACGCCATCATTGATAGAGCAATTACCGAGACCTATGCTTTGAAAGACATTACGGCCGACTCTGATTTTAGAAATATCGAGCCTCCGCTTCTTTCTGATTTCGAATTAGTTCTTTCAGGGCTTGAAGGCGGAGAGTCTCTTGCTCAAAGACTTACCAAATATACAAAAGGCACTTGGGCTGGATTCATTAATCGTCCAACAAATATTGATATAAACAAAAAATTTGTAGTCTTCTCTCTACGAGACATGGAAGATGAGCTCAAACCAATTGCAATGTATATTGTTACTCACTATATCTGGAGTGCAATCAGAAAAGAGCTGAAAAAACGTCTTTTGGTAATCGATGAGGCATGGTGGATGATGCGTTCTGAAGATACCGCATCCTTCCTTCTTAACCTCGCAAAGAGAGGAAGAAAATACTACCTTGGACTCGCAACCATTACTCAAGATGTCGACGACTTCTTAAAATCTCCTTACGGAACGCCGATTATTACCAACTCCTCAATTCAAATACTTTTGAAACAATCTCCAACGGCAATTGATCGTCTTCAGGAAGTTTTCAATCTTACCGACGAAGAAAAATATCTTTTGCTCGAATCAGACGTGGGAGAGGGAATATTCTTTGCCGGACTCAAACACGTAGCTATAAAAATTATAGCCTCGTACACCGAAGACCAAATTATTACTTCTGATCCTTCACAAATACTTGCAATACAAAAATCAAAACAAGCTCTTGAACCAGTAGTATAATGTGCCCATGAACCCACAAAGTGAGAAATCTCGACTCCAAAGAGAAACCTACCGTAGACATAAAAATCGCGAGTTAAAAAAGGCTACATCCTCACCTGAAGCAGAAGACGCTCCTAACGACATACAAGAGCAAAAGAGCCCTGAACCTAAGGTTGTAACTTCCGGGGCTGAAGGGGGGGATACCCCAAAACAAAAGATACCATCTTCAACGGCCATACTCATGATTGGTTTGGCGTTATTTTTTGACGGGCTACAATTCTTTCTTAATCTCATACCATTCGTCGGCAACGCTTTAAGTAGTATATTTGTTGTCCCACTTGCTTGGCTTTCCTTCTATGTATGGTTCAAGATTAGAGGAGTCGATTTTGTGAGTCCAAAAAGATCCTTGACCTTATTTGGCGCCGGTTTTCTTGAGCTTATACCTATACTTAACGTACTCCCAGCTTGGACTCTTGCTGTAGTTGCTCTCATTATTACAACTCGAATAAAAAAGGGCTTAAAAATTAGCCCCTAATCCACCACGCAGTGGATTTCTTTTTGCTATACTATAAAGAATATTCTCTATATGAAGTACTTTCTTTTACTCCTATTCGTACTTGGGTGTACACTTTACCCCAACGAAAACCGCCTAGAGGCTCAACTAGTTTCTGGTCGAGTGTCATCTCCGGACGAAAACCTCACCGTAACAGTGTCCCCACAATACCCAAGACCCTTTGAGACAGTTGGGGTTTCTATAGATACATATTGGTTTGACCTTAACACCGCCAAAATAACATGGCTCGTAAACGGGAAGGTTGTAGATACTGGAGTCGGCAAGAAAAGTATCTCTCTCACACTTGGAGACATAGGGCAGGGAACCTCTGTTGTCATTCAAGTAGAAAAACCTTATGGAGCGACATTTTCTAATACAGTAAGAATATATCCAAGTTCGGTAGAACTTGTGTGGGAAGCTCAAACATACACTCCACCTTTCTATAAAGGGAAAGCGCTCCCGACCTTTGGCTCAAACATTACCGTATCTGCTTTATCTCGAATTTCAACTGGAGGCACTTTTGTTCCAAAAGAAAACCTACTCTACACATGGAAACTTAACGGTAGCAGCGCTCCCATAGAAAGCGGACTTGGAAAATATTCAATTAGCTTCCCGGCAACAATAACTAGAAAAGAGGAGGTTGTTAGTGTTTCTGCATCTATACCAAATACCGGGGTAGAAGCACTTGGAGAAACGACCATTAAGCTCTCCAACCCTGTTATTCGGATTTACGAGGATCATCCTCTATACGGGACACTTTCACAAACCGCCCTTTCTCAATCCATCCGACTACTCTCCCAGGAAATATCATTCAAAGCTGTTCCTTTTTTCTTTTCTAACAAAGACCCACAATTCTCAGAGCTTGAGTTTAATTGGAACATGAATGGGAAAAATATCACAGACACAACATCTGATACAATTGTCCTCAGAAGTAGTGGGGAAGAAGCGGGTCGCTCAACTGTATCGGTTGAAATAAACAACAGTGAGAAAACATCTCAATTTGGAGAAACATCATTTACGCTCAACTTTGGCAACAATGAATAAAGTCATTTTTAAAAAAACAGTTTTAGGATTACTTTCTTTTGCTCTTTTAATAATTCTATTTTCTCAAACCAGCGCCTTTGCCCAAGGACGACAATATACTCCACTTGAACCCCTCCCAGGTATTGTTAACAGCTCAGGAAAAACAGATATCGCTACATATATACCCGCTGTTTTTACCCTCCTTATAGCAATAGCGGGTGGCCTTGCGGTCATAATGATTGTCATAGGAGGCTTCCAGTATGTATCTACTGATTCCTTAACTGGCAAAAAAGAAGGAAAAGAAAGAATCACCAACGCCATAATAGGGCTTCTCCTTGCTATCGCTTCTTATATAATTTTAAACACCATAAATCCCCAAATTTTAAACTTCAACCTTAGAATTCCAGGAGCTCCACAATCTACTCCGCCAACCACAACGCCTCCACCTCCACCACCATCTGGATCTTGTAATATAAATTCAAGCACATCATGCACTGGGTCAAGCTGTTTAAATCTATGCCCTACCGGATCAAACTGGGTAGTTGGAAATGACCCTCAAAACAGATCGACCTTGTCTTCTGTAGGAATATCTGTGAATAATCCGAACTGTCAGAGGGTTGGCGATAGGGGTTGTACGAGCCTAGCATTTCTTTCTTCGCGAGCGATGTCTGGATTACAGTGGTTAGGTAATAATTGTTCAAACTGCAATATAGTAGTTACTGGGGGAACAGAGTTTTGGCTCCACTCGAGTCACGGTCCTGGAATGGGACGTGTAGACCTAAGACTCAATGGAACGCTAGATAATTTTATAAAAACAAGAGGAACGAGTGTTGGCGGAAGCAACATATGCTTTAATGGACAGCCCGCTTGGATTTTAAATGGGGCTATTTTTGTATTAGAAAATAATAATCATTGGCATATTTGTTTCTAGAATATGGAGAAATTAAACAAAAACACAATCTGGATAGTTCTCGCTATACTCATAATTGTAGTTGGATCTTTATTATGGATTTTTCTAGGAGGGGAGGACTCTTCTTCTCCTCAAAACACAAACACCGGTACCCCTTTTGGTACCCCGGGGAATGAATCTTCGAATAACTCTGGAGCTCCTTTTGGCTCGATATCGCAGGACAACCCATTTTTACCACCAGTTCAAAATTCTTTTTCTTCTGAAAAAAAGCTAAATCGCCTAAGCGAAGCGCCTGTTTCTGGAGCAACCATTACAACTTCTGGAAGCAGTACGGTTGTACGATATATGGATAAAGCAACTGGCCATGTTTACGAAGTTACGCTACCAAATGGCGAAAGAATACGACTTTCGAATGTAACAATTCCAAAAGTTGGAAAAACTATATGGAGAGATAAAGATTTTCTTCTTGCGCAAACAGTTGAAAATGGATTTATTAAAACAATCGTGGGGACAATCGCCTCAAGCACAAGTTCATCGACCGAAGAACGACTTCTTACCAAAAACCTTGGTTTTGGAAAAGAAAACGCGCTTTTCTCTCCTTCTAAAAAAAGTGGCTTGTATACCAGCAAAGGAACTTCCGGTATTCAACTTTTCACAACAGACAAATTACTTGAAAAGCCTGTTTTAGTGTGGAGTTTCCCAACCTCAGAATGGCTTATTGAATGGCCAAAAGAAGACACGATAACCCTCACCACCAAACCGTCACACGGGGTACCAGGATATATGTATGCCCTAAACCCTAGCACAAAAGCAAATTCTAAAATCCTAAACGACATACCAGGGTTAACCACACTATCAAGTCCTGATGGATTAAAAGTTCTTTACGGAGCATCCGGAGAAAATACATCTTCTTTGTTTCTTTACGACCTAAAAAATCGCTCCTCCGTAGCTTTAGGTATAAAAACTCTTCCAGAAAAGTGTGTCTGGGGCTCAAAAAACATCTATTGCGCAGTGCCGACAAACCTTACAAATGAAACCTTGCCTGACTTGTGGTACCAAGGGGTAATTTCTTTCAAAGATTCTCTTTGGAGCATATCTTTCGATGGAGAAGAAGGGCTCCTAGAAACTGAATCCGTAAAAATCTCAGAGATCGCGGGAGGTAACATTGATCTAATAGAGCCCACCCTTAGCGGAGACGAAAAAACTTTAATTTTTACCAACAAACTTGATGGTATTCTCTGGGCCCTCTCTTTGTAATCTCAAATTACTTCGTTCTTATTTTCCGCAATGAGCGCTCTTGGAGAAGAGTGAAGACGTTGCTAGTAAACCAATATAGTGCAATTACTCCTGAAATCTGATACGAAATAAAAAAAACTATAACAGGAAAAACGTACCTCATTTGAACATTCATGCTTCGAGCAAGATCATCTTGAAAAGACCGGGGTCCGTTTGTTGTTGTTTGGGCAAGAGCTGGTACAGAGGCTCTTATTTGGAGAAAACTTGAGAAACCAGCACAGAGCGCAAGAATAAGACTTTTCCCGGTTATATTAATAATCCCCAAAAAATCCATACTTACCTTATCTGGAGGATTAACAAAAGAATATAAAAATTCTGTGTTTACTTGCGGTAATCCAGACCTTAAAAATACATAGTATAGAGCAAAAATTATCGGAAGCTGGATAAGAATAATAAAAACACTTGAAAATGGATTAATGTTTTTTTCCTTGTACAAATCCATAGTCTTACGAGCCTGCTCCTGCTTATTTTCCTTATATTTTTCACGAATAGCCTTAAGATCGGCTTCAATTGACTTCATTTGAATCTGAGCCAAAACAGCCTTCTTAGATAGGGGATAGAGAATAAACTTAACTAGGAGCGTAAAAATTACGACAATAACCCCGGCATCAAGCCAAGGAAGGGCGTCCATAAGAAATATAAAACCGTTAAAAAGCGGTTTGAAAAGGAGCGTATGAAAAAGGTTTGACATCGCCCTATCCTACGCGAGCAAAGTCTTTTTTTCAAATAGACAAACCTTCTAAAGACTTTCTAAGCACATTTGAAGAGGCTTTAAGTGCTGGAATTCTAACGTACACAACAACAATAGCTCTCTTGGGGAACCTTTCTTTAAGACTTCTGAGAATCTCGTATATCTTTCGACGGATTTGATTTCTCTGAACAGCTGTTTTTGCAACTTTTTTTGAAACAACAACAGCGCCACGAAATGAGGCTTGAGTAATTTCTTCCTTGTTTGGCCGTAAAATACGAACAGAAAAGAACTCGGTAGAGAAAAGACTTCCTTTGTTTTGTTTTGGAAACAGCTTTCTAGGCACTCTCTCCTTACGTGAAAGCATTAGAGATCAAACAGTAAGCTTTCGGCGACCTTTTCTTCTTCGTCTAAGAACCGTTTTTTTACCAGGGGTACTCTTTTTTCTCTTAAGAAATCCGTGGGATCGGGCTCTTTTACGCTTTTTAGGTTGGTATGTTTGAGACATATAGTGAGATTGTATCTTGTAGAAGATTATTATTCAAGTCAAGAACTGTTTTCCAGTTTGTAAACAAGTTATACACAAAGTATCAACATAATTTTTGATTTCGGACAAGTTTTTTCAAAAGGCTACTAGTATATACTTTGTTTACCTAAGAAAAAATTATGGATACTCGACAATTATGGGACGGTGTACTGGTAGAAATGGAGCTTGCAGTTTCCAAAGCAAGCTTCCAAACATGGTTTCGGGATACCTTTATTGCTAAACACGAGGATGGAGCCATCTTTCTTTCGGTTCCTAACGCTTTCGCCAAAGAGTGGCTAATGAACAAGTACCACAACTCTATTTTAAAGCATCTCCGCGAACTTGCTCCTGGTATTCATTCAGTTGAATACATAGTTTCAAAAGACGATGGAAGGCCTAAGGAGCCTCCGAAGGCCCAGGACGCATCTTTTGTGGTTAACAACCGAGAACTACCTCTAGAGAGCCTGTATATAAACAAAGAAGACGGCTTAAATCCTCGATACACCTTTGATTCTTTTGTTATTGGGCCCTTTAATGAGCTTGCTCATGCTGCTTCTCAGGCGATTATAAAAAGCCCAGGGATCCTTTACAACCCTCTCTTTATATACGGCAATACTGGCCACGGGAAAACCCACCTCATACAAGCTATAGGAAACCACATCAAAACAGGCTCGAAAGAAAAAAGAGTTTTATATGTGACTTCAGAGCGTTTCGCTTCTGACATAATCGGCGCAATCCAAACAGGCAAAATAAACCAAGTTAAAGACAAGTATAGAAAATACGACGTCCTGATCATGGATGACATTCAATTTCTTTCAAGTAAAGAAAAAACCCAAGAGGAGCTTTTTCACCTATTTAACACTCTCTATGATAATAATCGCCAAATTATTTTTTCCTCTGACAAACACCCTAATCTTATTCCTTCAATAGAGGACCGATTAAAATCTCGTTTTGGAGCAGGAATGACCGTTGATATTAGCGCTCCTGATAAAGAATCTCGGGCTATTATCCTTTCAACAAAGGCTCGTATAAATAACATAAACCTAGAAGATGAGGTTGTTGATTTTTTGGCCGATACAATCAATGGAAATATCAGGGATTTGGAAGGAGCGCTCAATATTGTTGTTTGCCAAATGCAGCTAAAAGGAAGGCCTTTGTCTTTAAATGAAGTCCGAAACTTTATAAAAACTAGCGCTCGTCCTAAAAAAACAATATCTATCAAGGACGTAGTGAAAACAATCGCTGATTTTTATCAAATAGAAGAAAATAATATTTACGAAAAAACTAGGCGACGAGAAATTATAAAACCTCGCCAGGTTGCTATGTATATATTAAGAGAAGATTTTAGTATTTCTTATCCTTCTATTGGCCAAAAACTCGGGGGAAGAGACCATACGACCGTAATTCATTCCTGTGAAAAGATAAAAGAGGATATAAAAAAAGATCCGGATCTTCTTCAGGAGATAAACCAATTGCGTTCAATTCTTGTGTAAAGGCTGTGAAATATTCTGGGGATAAAAAATGATTTTGTGGATAAAATTATAAAAATCTTAAGAAATCCTACTCTTATGAAATTAACTCACTCACATTTACACAGTTCGAGAATCCAAAAGGGTTTTATAACTAGCCTTATTTTTGATTTTTCCCTTTTTCCACAACCCTAGTAGTAACTATAAGTATTTATATATAGATATATGAAAATAGAATGCATTAAGGAAAAGATTCTCTACGGAGTGGCCTCAGCTGAGAAGGTTACTGGTAAAAACTTATCTTTACCAATACTTTCATCTTTATATCTTCGAGCAGAAAAAAATAACCTTACCGTAAAGGGAACAAATTTAGATTTAGGAATTGAAATACAAATTCCAGTAAAAGTACTTGAGGAAGGGGAGGTTGTTGTTCCTGGCTCTTTATTAAATGGAATACTTTCTAATTTACAAGAAGAAAAGATTATTCTTGAAACAAGAGAAAGTGAGCTTTTTATTATTACCAAAAATACTAGCTCAACACTGAAAACTGTATCGGCAGAAGATTTTCCTCTAATCCCTAAAACAACCAGCTCAAAAATAATAGAGATAGATACTCAAAATTTTGTTCAAGGGTTTCAGTCTGTATGGTATAGCGCAGCTGTTACAAGTATGAAGCCTGAGCTATCGAGTGTTTACGTTTATGCAGAAAAAGAAGAATTAGTTTTTGTTGCAACAGACTCTTTCCGACTCGCAGAAAAAAGGGTTTCTATAAAAAAAGAGATAGATATGGAAGGAATTCTTATACCTTTTAAAAATATTCCTGAGATATTGCGTTTTTTGGAGGCCGGCAAGGGAGAGGTTTCTCTTTCTCTCGATAGCGGGCAGGTATCTTTTTCTAGAGAAGGAGGGTACTTAGTTTCGCGTGTCATTGAAGGGCTTTTCCCAGATTATCGACAGATAATTCCTAAAGAAGCAAAAACTGAGGTCGTGGTTCTAAAACAAGATCTTCTTCAAGCTTTAAAACTATCTCATGTTTTCTCCGACACATTTAATCAGGTGATCCTCCAGGTCTTTCCAAAAGAAAAAAACTTTGAAATAACTACAAAGAATGCCAACCTTGGAGAAAACAAAACTTCAATCGAGGCTGTCGTAAAGGGGGAAGACTCTATCCTTTCTTTTAATTATAAATATATTACAGATTGCTTTTCTTCTATAAAGAATGACAGCTTAACACTTTTTTTCCACGGAGTAGGAAAACCACTTCTTATTCGAGGACTTCATGATAAGACCTTTCTTTATGTTGTTATGCCAATGAATAAATAATGAATCCTCTATCTTCGTATCTAGAGCGCCTACGCTCCATTTTAAAAGACAAGACGTTTGAAAAGAAGCAAATACAAGAAGTTATAGAGCGTTTTTCTGGAATTGTTGTAGATATAAACAATATATCTATTCAAAACAAAACTTTGTATATCAAAGAAAATAATTATATTAAAAATGACCTTTTTCTTAAAAAAAAGATTCTAATAGAAAACCTAAAAGAAAAAGGATTTTTTATTGAGGATCTTCGATAAAGATTGACCCTGAAGCCTCTCCTTTGTTATAGGCGTCATCAACTACAACTACTCGGATTCTGTTTTCTCCAGATACGAAACCAACGTCTTCGGCTATGAATGTTTTTGTAAACGGAACACTTTTAACTTCTCCGAGGTACCGCTCATTAAAGAAGAATTCGGCCTTTTGTATTGGTTTTTTTGCAACAATAAGAGGCGTTATGGAAATTGTATCGTCTGGGAAATACGAATCCTCGATTTTCGAAAGTGTCACAATGGGCTGGTTTTCTTTTGTGTGTACGTCGTCAAAGTCGCTTGGAAGGGGCGGTATGGGCTCTGGTACAAATCCAGTTGCTGATACCCACCGACTAACCCCATATTCCCAGTATTTATATTGAGGGTCATTTTCTGGGTTTTGCGGAGCTTCTCCTCGGGGATCGTCTTTGTTAACCCAATGGAGAATGGAGTGTACTCCTCCAGAAAGATACTCTTTTGTTGTTTCTTCAGGAGTAAATTCCGTTGCTCTTTTTTTTGACACAAGATCTATTTTGTCTGATATGCCACCTTGCCACTTTCCTCTAAGTACTGGCTTTAAAGACAGAGAACTCTCAGTTAGGGGCGTAGGAAAAGATTCTCTAGGAAGTGTTTGTAAAAGTTCATCCATAAAAGCTCTCCACATGGGGGCGACAATAAAACCCGCAACCTTTTTTTCCATAGGGGTATTGTCATTGTTTCCTGCCCACGCACCTAAGGCTATAGAAGGAGTATATCCAATGATCCAAGCGTCTTTATAATCATTGGTGGTTCCTGTTTTTACAGCAACGTCTTTTTCTCCAAAAAACAGATAAGAAGATTGTCCAAATGCCGGAGCCCGAGCTTCATTATCTGAAAGAATATCAGATATTTTCAAGGCAACTTCACGAGGTAAAATTTCTGTCGGTTCAGGTTTTCTCTCGAAGAGTATTTTTTCAGAGCCATCTCGAACTTCTTGTATCGCAAAGGACTTATTCTTTACTCCTTCGTTTGCAAAGACGCTGTAAGCCCCAACCATTTCTAGAAGCGACACTTCGCCTCCGCCAAGTACAAGGGTAAGGCCATATTGACTTGGAGTGCCAAGGCTTTCAATTCCCATGTTTTGAGCAAGTCTAATAGAGTCTCGGATGCCAGCAAGATATAAGGTTTTTACGGAGGTTATGTTTATTGATTGAGCTAGTGAATTACGAAGCGTTATAGGCCCTCTGTAGAGGTTGTCGTAGTTCTCTGGAGAATAGCAACCGTTTTCACTCGTTGTGTTGTCAGGCGCACATCGAGTCGAGAATTGAGTTTTTACGTCAAAAAGAACAGTTTCCGGCGTAAATCCTTTTATAAAAGACTGGGCATATACAAAAGGTTTAAACGTTGAGCCCGGCTGTCGTTTTGCGGTCGCAATGTTGAAATTGCCGTCAATTTCTTCGTCAAAATAGTCGCGAGATCCAACCATTACAAGGATACCGCCTGTTTTTGGATCAAGAGCAACAAACGCCGCGTTTTCTGCGTTAAACTTTTCTTTATTGTCTTTTGCAAAACGTTTTGCAATCTCTTCTCCTTTTATTTGTTTTTCGTAATCAAGCGTGGTTTTTACACGGAGCCCTCCATTACGGACGGTTTCTTCCCCGTATTCTTTTTCAAGTTCTTCAATAACATAAAATACAAAATGCGGAGCTTTTATTCCGGAAGTCTCGCGTGGCTTGAATGAGACTTCTTCGACAGAAGCATCTTTAAACTCTTGTTCTGTAATAAAACCATTTCGAAGCATTTCTCGTAGTACTATATTTTTTCTTTCAACAAGACGATCAACATTTTTTCCGTAAGGTGAATAGAAGCTTGGGGCTTGTAGAAGGGCAGCCAGATAAGCTGACTGAGGAAGATTAATATCTCGGGCGCTTACTCCAAAATAGGCTTGGCTCGCTTCCTCTATACCGTAAAGAGCGCCCCCATAGGGCATTTCGTTCAAATATATAGAAAGTATCTCTTCCTTTGATATTATTTTTTCAAGTTTGAGCGCAAGCACCCACTCTTTTATTTTACGAGAGAGAAGTTTTTCTTTCGTGAGCAGAGCATTTTTTATTACCTGTTGGGTAATAGTTGAGCCTCCTTGGTTGTATTCTAAAGAGAGTATATTCGCCAAAACAGCCCTTATGATTGCTTTTGGTTTGATTCCATTGTGGCTGTAAAACTCTCTATCTTCTATTGCTATTGTTGCGTTTTTGGCGTAGCGGGAGATTTCTTCAAAAGGAATTACTGTGCGCTTTGTTTCTTGATTGACGTCGTAAAGAAGAATTTCTCCAGAAGCGTCATAAATTTTTGTTGATTCGATTACCCTGCGTTCACTAAAAGAGTCCAGGTTGGGAAGAGTGAAGGTTGATATCCAAATAAAGAATATACCAATAAAAATAAACCCCAGAATGGTAATAAGAAGCAGAATTTCTTTTTTTGAGTATTTTCTTACGCTCTTATGCACGCGTTCCAAGGCCTTTTTCATAGACGGTTAGTCAATCATAACATGCGTATCTTTTGCAAGGTTTAATATAAAAACCCCGACGTATGCCGGGGTTTTTATTTACATAGTTTCTTCGTCGGCTTCGAGTTCGTCATCGTCTCCGAAATCTTCCTCATCGCCTTCTTCGAGAGCTTCCTCATCTAAGACCTCTTCTTTTTCTTCAGCACCACTTTCTTCGTCTCGCAATTCGTCGTCCATAATGTATGTTTTAACTTGTTAACAATACCCAAAATACATTAAGAGAATTTTGGATTTCCTATTTGTACCAAATCGATATTTCTTTGCAAGAGGGGGTAAGGTCTTGTGTGGATAAAAGTCTATAGATGAACAAGTGTTGTTAGGGCTACAGCGATGGCGTCAAATTCATCGTCACGAGCTCGCGTCTTTTTTAACCCTAAAAGCATTCGAACCATATCAATAATTTGTTTCTTATCAGCTTTTCCATAGCCAGTTACCGACATCTTTATTTCTGGAGGGCTGAATTCGTATATTGATAAACTATTTTCTGCGGCGGTAAGAAGAATTACTCCTCGCGCTTCAGATACTGGAAATGCTGTTTTTTGATTTGCGCTAAAAAAAAGAGTTTCTATTCCAAGAACCGTAGGCTTATATGTGCTTATGATCTCTTGGCAATGCAATTTTATGGCCAGAAGTCGTTCTGGGTGTGAGAGTGAGCGCTTTGTTTCAAAACATTCTGAATAAAGTAACTTCTCTTTTGTGCGAGCATTTTTCTCAATGAGGGCAATACCTAAGCGTTCGTAACCAGGATCTATGCCAAGAACAATCATATTATTCTGAGACGTTGGTAAACACTTCTTGAACTTCATCGTTTTCCTCAAGTTCATCAATGATTTGTTCCAAGAGTTGGCCATCTTTTTCTTCAAGTGAAACCGTAACGTTCGGAATCCATCCTTCCGTTGTTTTTTCAAATGCCCAACTTGCACTACCGATTCCCGCGAGCGAAATATTGTGATTTGATAGTATGTGTTTAATTTCTTGAGCCGCTTTGTTTTTGTTTGACGTCAAAGCTTCAATAATAAGAGCACAGCCACCGGGTCCGTATGCTTCATAAGTAATACTTTCAAGGTCTCCGTCCGCTTCTCCTGCTCGTTTGAGAGCGCGTAGAATATTATCATTTGGAACGTTTAGTGAACGAGCCTTTTCAATAGCTGCCCGAAGTCCTGGGGCAGAAACGTTTCCCTGAGCCTTTTTTGCTTCAACCGAAATCATTCGCACAAGTTTGCCGTATATTTTTGATTTTTGGGCGTCAGTTTTTTCCTTCTGACGTTTTATTTTTGACCATTTATTATGTCCTGCCATGTTTATAAGAGTTTTTCCTGTAAATTTGCCGGAGGCTTATAGCCCATGTGTTCGTATCCAAGAGCAGTCAGTACACGTCCACGCGGGGTTCGCTCTAAAAATCCAATCTGTAATAGATAAGGTTCGTTAAACTCTTCGAGCGTCTCTTCTTCTTCAGATAGGGAGGCTGAAAGAGTGTTTAGCCCC
>CAYVDB010000003.1:0-10827 GCA_964450705.1 uncultured Candidatus Saccharibacteria bacterium
CGCCACTTCAACTTTACGAAAGAAGAAAATATACAAAGCAAAACCAACTACCGCGATAAGAACTAGAGCGATCACTATTTTCTTTGTATTTGAGCTTTCTGTTTCCATAAATTTATTTCAACCAGTAGGCGTCAATTGCCATAACATACTCATAAATACCATCCGACTCCTGACCTTCTGAACGAAACGACACCGATTTTACATCCACAACCTGAAGACTTTTTTCAAGATCCTTCAAGAAAAGAACTAGCTTATCGTATGTAGCAGAGAACCCGAATGAAATAGTAGTTGTACGAAACGGTTTTGCATTTCCTTCAGTTATCTGTTGAGCGTCATCAACTTGCTCTTCAGTAACTTCAACCGCACTTATTGTAATGCCATGCTTTCCGCCAATACTATCTATGTCGGTAACCAGTTTAACTGTATTCAAAGAATCTGGAACAAGTTTTTGAAGTTTAGAGAGATCCTCTTGAGGAATAGCATTATATTTTGTAACAAGTTCCTGCCCGACAGTCTTTAATTCATTTGCCTTTTGAAGCGCTTCTTCATACTGTCGTCTTTGCTCTACAAGACCCTTAACCTCTTGGAAACGAGGGTCGATATGGACATAAAATAGCCCGGCGGATACAGCTATAAGTAATATTGGGATAAGACTTCTCATGGCGTTATGGGTGAAGATGATGTAGCACTTGGAGTAGAGCTTGCAGTTTGAGTATTACTTGCTTGCGTCCCCTCTCCTTCAATTGTCATCGGAGGAAGCGCAACAACTGGAGATAATAGATCGTCATATGATATTGCTTTCTCATCTAAGAATGACCTTACGACAAAAAGAACATTACCATCTTCATTTAGATCAAGCTCTGAAAACTGTGGCCGAATAAGACGTGGATCTTCAGCAAATACTTTCGCTTGAAGGGCTAATGTTGAATAACTACGCGCTTCTCCTTCAAGTTCAAAACTTATACCTAGAGAGTCATTTTTGTAGTTAAGAGATGAAAAACGCACATTTTGAAGGGTAAGACTTTCAAGAAGAGAGAACATTGCTGACAAAGTAGTATGCTTCTTAATTATCTGATCTGCGGCTATAAAGCGACGATCAGCGCGAGAAAGTTCAGAAACAAGCTCTGGATCAAGACTCTGTCGAGCAAGTGAAAGATCGGATTCCATTTTACTAATACGCCCCTCCAAATATTTCTGATACCCGAACACGCCAATTGATGCAATAAGAGCTATGACAAATATAATCTCGCCGAGAAGATAAAAAATTCCACCCGAAGCTTTTGTCGATGCTCCATCTATTGGCTTCTTTGGGATAAAAGAGGTCTGAATCCGTGTGTCCATGAGTTACTAGGTGCTACGCTCCATATTATACTATGCGTCTATTAAAAAAGCCTTCTTTTTTAATCCACAGGAAAGAAATTAATTATCTTCCTGCAATTTTCGTAACGCTAAACCAACAGCTACTGCAAACTCTGGGCCTGTTTCCCGCAAAATTTGTTCCAAAAATGCTGGCGCTTCGGTTTTTCCAAACGGATTTCCTGGAAACACAGGAATCTGGAAACTTTCTTTTGCTAAATCGGCAATTCCTTTCAAAGCAGACCCGCCACCTACTAAAACAATCTGGGATAAAGTTTTTCCGTATTTTCTCTGGTAATTTAAAATCACTTGATTTGTCTCAGAAAAAATATAACTGAGAGACAAATTTACCATATCCTTTATATTTACATTCCCCCCGGGAAGCGCACCTTGGCTTCGCTTCAATATTTCAGCATCACGAACAGAGACCCCCATTGATTTCGAAATAGTCGTGGTTATATCCTGGGAACCTCTATTTATAGTATGTGATGTCCGGACAATACCTCTCTCGAGAACATAGAGCTTGGTCGTTGCTGCGCCCATATCAACAACCATCACTGGATCAGGGTTTTGATCAAGAACGGCACGCATTGTGCTAAATATCTCTATCTCAAAAAAAGAAGACTCTAAGCCGGTCTTGCGAATTATCTCTTGAAAACGAGTAATGGTCTCATTATGAATCGCAACAAGAAGCACATCTGTCTTTGGAACCTTTACCGGCTCATTTTTATTTGGAGTAGTCTCATCTTCTTCAGCCGGAGCAACCTCTTCCTTAGGAATAATAGACCAGTCGAGCGTTACCTCAGAAATCGGCACAGGTATATATTTCCGTGCCTCAAGTGGGATCATGGAGGAGAGTTGCTTATAAGAAAGCATTGGCATCTCTATTAAAGACATGAGGCTTGAAGCAAAAGGAATTGCAACACCACATTGATTGGTGCTGATGTTCACCTCTTTTTCCTTCATAAGATCAGAAAGAGCCTCTACAATCTTGTCGGTAGATAAGTTTGTTGCCTGCCCAATCTCTACCCCTCCATAGGGGCCTAAAGCAAGCTCGCCATAGGTTTCGAGTACAGCCTTTCCACTTTTCTCACGCAATTGGACTACCTTTATTGCAGATGAGCCAATGTCGACGCCAAGAACAGAGCCGGTTTGTTTCTTTTTAAAAAGAGTCGAGAAAAAATCTACCATAGGAAAATCAACAATAGTATACCACGGACACACTTCATTTTATTATAAAATATCTCAATGAGAGAATATCTGAAGCGATTTCTCGAAATAGTACTGGAAGTTATTTTCCCAAAAGAGGAAAAAGTAATATTCCTTGAAAAATTAATCTCAGCTCGAGACCTACGATCTCTTCCAAAGGCTGACAATTCTTTTCAAAACCACTTTTCCCTTTTCTCATATAAAGACCCTCTAGTAAAAGAGCTTGTTTGGCAGATTAAATATCATAAACATCCCCTATTTACCAAAGAAGTAGGTGTTCTTTTATATGAAGAAATACTTGATATGCTTTCTGACAAAGAATTATTTGATGGCAATTCTGAAACGCTTCTCATCCCTGTCCCCATGTCATTAAAACGCAGACGCCTAAGAGGTTTCAATCAAACAGAAGAAATCGCAAAAGCAATTATCGCAAACGACAATACCAATGCTCTCTCTTACTCACAAACTCTTATATCAAAAAAAGAAACAAAAACTCAAACTGAGATGCATTCTAAGGAAGAGCGTATGAAAAACGCAGCTGGAGCATACATCATACAAAATAGAGAGTTGGTTAAAAACAAAAAAGTAATAGTGATTGATGACGTAAGAACAACAGGAGCAACATTTCGAGAAATTGAGTACGTACTTAGGCAAGCTGGCGCATCAGAAGTATTTTGTTTCTCAATCGCTCACTAAACCTGACATATACCGCTCTCCAAATGATGCATTGCTTGAACAGCCTCAAATTGTTCTTATAAATAATTTGCGGAGAGAGCGAGATTCGAACTCGCGGTCCCAGTTAAGGAACGACGGTTTAGTAAACCGTTGATTTAAACCACTCATCCATCTCTCCAATTTCTAATATCTGGCCATCATAACAAATATACATTCATCGTATATAGCTATAATTTTGATCCTAAATAAAGCTTGGTTATTAAAAATAGACAATCTTATTTTCAGCGCTTTTTAGGCTCAGCCTCTTAATGTACCATATATGATACATTAAGAGACAAAAAAATAAGCTAGTCTAAAAATACATACATTTTCTAAGATATGTTAAAGTTCGAAGAACTTAAGGAGACGTGTCAGAGTGGTCTAACGTACCTCTTTGCTAAAGAGGCAGGGGCTTTAAACCCCCTCGAGGGTTCGAATCCCTCCGTCTCCGCCAAGTCGTGATAGGTTATCCCGCACGAGGTGCGTGGATAACCAAAATGGAGCCACTCTAAAAGGTATCCACCTACAGCCCCATTCGGACGGAAGATCGCTCACATAGGTGATTTTTTGCTATAATTTATTCCGTCGTATGATTTCAAGATATGCTAAGAAAATTAGGTTCCCAATCTTTCTGTTGGTAATGATTTTTTTAGTGTTTGGATTTTTCTGTACTGGCATGATAAGCCACATATCAATACATACAGCATCAGCTTCGATTATTACAACGATTCCGGACGATGAGCAACAGTGTTGCAATACCAGTATCTCCAAACATGTTGAATTAAGGAAAGGGGCGCTTTTTGTCCTGCCCCGCGAGATAAAAGACGGATTGCTACTCCTATCTGGGCTTATAGCCACTTTTATACTTACAGGCTCAATATTTAAGCGAGGTCCGGACGATTTTCATCAATTTCAATATAAACTTTATACTAGAAACAACCTCGATCATTCTAATTTCAATTATCTCAAAGTTGCATTCGCAAGAGGAATTTTAAATCCAAAAATCCACTAGTGTTTTTGATTAACCAGCATCGATCCGAAGTCGCGGATTGCCTAGATGCTGTTTTGTTCTTATTTGCTAAAAAATTAAATTCTAAAGACAATTAATTATGGAAAATCATGAACACGAAACAAAGACGCCGGAAGCACAAGTAACTTCGGCTAAAAATGAATTAACCATACCTGTAGCTATTGTGATTGCAGGAGTGCTTATTGCTGGAGCAGTCTATCTTGGCACATCGAAAGGTGGAGGAAATGTTGTAGTAAACGACTCACAACCCCAGCCGGCGGCACAGCAGGCGGGCAACCTTGATCAGATGGCAAAAATTACCGCCAGCGATCATGTTAGAGGAAACCCTGATGCACCGGTCAAAATAGTTGAGTATTCGGACTTCGAATGCCCATTCTGTAAACGTTTCCACGACACTATGAACCAAGTCATGGATGAATATGGAAAAGACGGACAAGTCGCATGGGTATACCGACACTTTCCGCTTGATCAGCTTCATCCTGTGAAAGCTCGAAAAGAAGCAGTGGCAACCGAGTGCGCCGCTGAACTTGGAGGAAACGATGCATTTTGGAAATATGCTGATCGTTTCTTTGAACTTACTCCTTCAAACAATCAAACAAACATAGATACGGTGCTTCCGCAGATTGCGAGAGAGATCGGACTCGACGAGGTAAAATTCGCATCGTGTCTTGCAAGCAACAAATACGACGCTCACATTGAGAGCGATGTACAGAATGCGGTCGCTACCGGAGGCAACGGTACGCCATGGAGCATCGTTGTTGCTCCGAACGGTAAAAAGTATCCTCTTTCCGGAGCGCAACCTTATGCGTCTGTAAAACAATTAATTGATCTTGCACTGCAGGAGAAATAGACATGGTATTTCAAGCTCTACAAAAGGTATTCCGCAAACCTCAATACACGATCCTTGCTCTTATAACCAGCGTGGTCGTGTTTGCGTTTGCCGTATGGTTTCCGAATCTTTCACTGATCGTGGAAATCATGGGGCATCCCGGAATATCTTTGTCGCAGAAACTTGATCTGCCGATAAGTCTCTTAGGTTCTATCGCAACAAACTTCACACTGCTTTCCGCTTCATACACGATTGCCATAGCTCTGCTCTTTGGCATAAATCTTGTTATGATGGTCTACTTCTTGAGACGGAAAGTGAGCGAGGTGCGACAGAGCGGAGTGACAACAGGATTTATTGGCTTGGCAAGCGGTGTGCTTGGTATGGGATGCGCTGCATGCGGATCGCTTCTGTTAACAAGCGGTCTCTCGATTGTTGGTGCATCCGGTATCCTTGCATTTCTACCACTTGCCGGCGGTGAGTTTGGTATCCTCGGCGTAATCTTGCTATTAGTCTCGATCTACCTCATCGCAAAGCAAATTCAAAATCCTGTTGTCTGTAAAATTTAATCACTAAAAACTATGAAGAATAGATCAACAATGTATTGGATAATAGGGATCATTATATTTTTTGGGTTAATGATCTTTTGGCAAAAAACCATAAACAAAAACAGCCCAAATATCTTGTCTCGGAATGGTTTCCATTGGCATCCGGAGCTTACAGTCTACGTCAAAGGTGTGAAGCAGGAAATCCCGCCGAACCTCGGCATCGGCGCCGTGCATCAGCCAATCCATACGCATGACGATAGTAGTCAAGGAATCGTACATATGGAATTTCAAGGTTTGGTGCGAAAAGAGAACGCTACACTCGGCCAATTCTTGAAAAACTGGGGTAAAGACATAAACTCATTCGGCACAAATGTAAAAATGACAGTCAATGGAGAGGAAAACCTTGAGCTTGAGAATTATGTCATGCAAGACAAGGATAGAATCGAACTCAATTACGATTAATTAACAATTATGAAATCAAAAATTATAATTTCTATTTTAGTAGTAATTGGAATCATAGGTTCCATAATCTACCTCAACCAATCAGAACTCGGAGAAAATCGTAATGTATCAAAATCTTTTGTGGATGAGTTAGTTGTCTTTCCCCAAGAGGTAAAAAATTCGGTCACAATCCAACGAGTTACGCTATCTAAAACTGGTTTTATTGTCATTCGCGGAAGCGATGGGAAGAGAATCGGTCAAGTAATTGAGATAAGTAAATATCTTCCAGAAGGTACAAACGAAAACATAATCATTGAGCTTGGCGAATTCTATACCTACACGGAGGATGATCAGCTTATCGTAATGATCTATCACGACGACGGTGACAAATCATTCAATGAGCTAGACCAGCCAATAAATACATCGGCAGTATTCGCTGAAACTGGTAGACCTGTACTTGCATCGATATTCGAACATGAGGTGGCCCCGGCTGATGGGATGGGAATGGTGACAGTCCGTTATACCGACTCTGGCTTTGAACCAGCAAAGCTTACAGTACCAGTAGGCACGATGGTTGAATTCATAAACCAAAGTGATGAAGAAATGTGGGTTGCATCAAATGTTCACCCCGAACATGATATTCTTCCCACCTTCGATCAGTTTAGAGGGGTCGGCAAGGATAAAAATTACATGTACACGTTTGATAAAAAAGGCTCGTGGCCTTATCACGATCACATCAAACCTTCGTTTGTAGGCATTATCAATGTTCAATAAATAATTAGATTACTATGTTACTTGGTATAAAAACAAAAAAAGAACTTTTTTTACGCCACTTATTTATAGGAGGGCTTGGTTTGATTTTGGTTTATTTGTTCTATCTGTCATACCAGAGTTGGGGTGTCGTACCAGCTTTGTGGCCTGACTGGAGTATAGACCATGCATTTTGGAGATCTTTTGCCCACGCAGCGTTTATATTGCTCTTTCTGACTCTTATTATTGGGCCCTTAGCGAAACTATGGCCGTGGTTTGCTCGATTTATTCCGTGGCGTCGAGAGCTTGGCATATGGTTCGCAATTCTGTCAGCTGGGCATGGATACGCCATCTTAGATCGCTGGGCATTGTGGGACATACAGCGTTTCTTTGGACTTGAATATGTTGAAGCGCTGGGAGGATACGCCATGTTTAGGCCTGAACTGGGAATTATGAATATGATGGCGGTTATTATCTTCCCCATGATTATGCTTCTTGCCATTACTTCATCTGATCGAGCAGTAAGCTTTCTCGGTATATCTTCATGGAAATGGGTACACAACTCACTTGTTCATGTGATTTTCTACATTATTGTTCTCCGTTGGGTACTATATGCATTCTTTTTTTTCCAGCCAGCAATACCGGATTTTAAAATGTATCCTCCGATCTGGTTTTTGTATCCATTTCTTTGGATGGCGTTGTTTGTGGTCATACTACAAACCGTCGCTTTCATAAAAACAGTATTTCTCCAGAGATTTGCTGTAGAAGCTCAAGGTGGGTTTCAAGTCCTTGCTCTTATTGGAATCGGTATGCTACTCATATCTCCAATTGCTCTTGTTGTTGGTTCCGTATCGCTTCTTGATAGTCGTATTATTACACCCCCCTCTGTATCAGTTGCACAATCAATTCCACAAAACTACGCCCGCTCCTTTTATATGGTTATAAAAGACGGAAATCAGAATATTTCTCTGTGGGCGCAAAATATAGACAGCGATCTTTATTTTCGCCAAACAATATCTATAGGAGACTTAGCTGTGCAACATCAAATTTACCGAAACAATGAACAGACACTCTATGAAGCTAAAGCAGGACCTGACGGTGTCTTTGCATGGTCAAAGACTGGAAATGTAACACCTCAAAATATCGGTATCGCAAACATTATAGCTGGCCCCGCAGTATGGGCCGCTACATACGGATTGGGAGAGCATAAAATTCAGATTGGAAATAATACGCTACCTGTCTCGATTTATAGCGTGGACGAAAAAATAACGGATGACATATTTGCTATCCCCACAGACGCAAATCCTGTAATAAATACCTTGCAATGATTTACCATTCAAAAATTATCGGGAAAAGAATTGTTGCCAGAGATACTCTTGAAGTATCCTTTGAGCGACCCCCAAAATTTTCTTTCAAAGCAGGCCAATACATCCAGCTCGGCGTACCAAATCTCTTATATTCAGATCCTAAGGGTAAGTCAAGGACGATGTCTATTGCTTCCTCTCCAACTGATCAAGAAAAAATATCTATTGCTTTTCGCGAAACCGGAAGCGGATTTAAACGCACTCTAAAAGAGTTGCCGCAAGGCGCGCTGGTAAATATCGAGGGACCTCATGGATTTTTTACAATGCCGGAAAAATCAATTGACCCTGTTATCCTAATAGCTGGAGGTATCGGTATCACCCCTTATTTGAGCATGATACGCTTTGCCGACGAGAAACGTCTCACTATCTTAATAACGCTCTTATACACAAACAGAAGTAAAGAACACGCCGCTTACTTTGGAGAGCTGCGAAACATTGCCAACCATAATACACACTTCACTCTCAAAGATAAGGTTGGAAAAATTGACGAGCAATTTATACAACAAAGCGTAAAAGACATGCAAAACTGCAAATGGTATATTGCCGGACCCCCAGCAATGGTTGATAATACTCGGAACTTACTTGCTCTGCTAGGTATAGATGAAGCAAGGATATCCTATGAAGGATTTACAGGTTATTAATAATTTTCTAATCAAAAAGTTTGAGAATTACGTCATGAGAGATAAAGATGAGATCGAACTGCGTTATGAATAGACGCTATACAAAATACAAATCAGCGAAACCTATTGTATTTATAATACTTGGGGTTGTTTTGCTGTCAGGACTATTTTCCACCCTGTATGCAAAAAGAAATTCCACGACATACGCTTCAAAAAACTCGGTTGAAACAGAAGTGCTGGAAGACACACGTGAAGTCAAAGAGTATAGCGTGAAATCAGGTGACACCTTCTCCACGATTATGGAGTCATTCGGGGTTCTTGGTTCAGACATAAATCAGATGCTTGCTGTATCAAGCCAGGTCTATGATTTCACTAAAATCAAGACTGGTCAGCTGTTCAAAGTAGTCTTTGCTCAGAATGCGTTCGCGGCAGTGGAATATGTCGTAACTGATCACGAAGTAGTAACTATAGAAAAGGACGGTGAAAACTTTGTGGCAGAGAAGTCTAACATCGAATATGACGTCAAGTCCGAAGTTGCGGAAGCGACCATAACATCATCACTATTTCTCGATGCGTCATCCGCCGGACTTGAGGACAAAACCATCATGGAGCTTGCTGAAATCTTCGGATGGGACATTGATTTTGCGACTGATATTCGTGAAGGAGATTCCTTCAGGGTTCTCTATGAAAAGCGTTATCATCTTGATGGCGAACCTGCTAAGCCGGGCAAGATACTGGCGGCTCGATTTGAAAATCAGGGAGAAACGTACTGGGCGGTTGCTTATGAAGACGCTTCCGGAGACGTAAAGTATTACGATCAAGATGGAAACTCTCTCGCAAAACAATTCTTGAAATCACCACTAACCTATAAGTACATAAGTACCCAGTATACAAATAGCCGCATAAATCCCGTTACCAAAACAGTGGATACACATAGAGCGATTGACTACGCCTCTCCAGCCGGAACTCCCATTGTCGCCTCTGCTGACGGTGTGGTTATCTACGCAGACTGGAAAGGTGGTTATGGAATTGACGTTGAAATCAATCACGAGGGTTCATATAGAACTTTGTATGCCCACCTTTCCCGTATAGCCAAAGGCATCAAAAATGGTACTGAAGTGAAGCAGGGTCAGGTCATTGGCTATGTCGGTTCGACCGGAATCTCTACTGGACCGCATTTACACTTCGCCATGTATAAAAATGGAACCCCCTTAAATCCTTTGACCGCTGATCTTCCACCGGGAAAGGCAATAGACACTGAATCAAAAGCCGATTTCAATTCCAAAAAAGACAAGCTAATGAGTGAATGGTTTTAACCTATAAGGTTATCCACAGGTGCTGGATTTGACAAATAGGATATAGGGGTATACCCTATAGATAGGTCGATAATTATTAATAACCTATCCATCTCTATGCATCATTCAGTAGATCAAAAAATAAAAAGCAGATCCTTGCATCGAGCGAAGATTCTTAAAGGTCAGTTTGATGGTCTTATCAAGGCTATTGAGAAAGAAGAGTATTGTCCAACTCTGCTTGAACAATCTCTATCAATCCAAAGGTCGCTCAAAAGCCTTGACAGCTTTCTTCTTGAGAACCATCTGCGTTCGCATGTAAAACATCAAATGCAGAGCAAAGGTCAGGATGAGAAAGCGGTTAAAGAATTGATCAGGATTTACAACTTATCAAATAAGTAAATTCAAATCCATGAAAAAGTCATCATTCATTCACGGCGTATCCATCGTAACCGGCATCTGGGGTGCACTTGCTCTCCTTGCCGCCTGGATCGCCGGGCAAAGCGGAACGTTTTGGGGCTTCTCCCAATCGCATCTCTTTAACGACGCAATCGTTCTTACGCTTCTCTCAATTTCCGGTGGTGTCTGTGCCATCTATCGCAGGTCATTAGAGCGCGAAGGTCGATAGATTATTAACCAATCCTTAAAACAATGTTCAATCTCAAAAAACAACTAAA
>CAYVDB010000003.1:10837-47501 GCA_964450705.1 uncultured Candidatus Saccharibacteria bacterium
AAGGTCTGGGATGCACATTGAAGCCGAGCCGTCTGCTCTCGATGTGGTTTGCGGCATGGAGCTTGATCCCAAGACCACGAAGCTCCACGTCGAGCACAATGGAGAAGTCTATTACTTCTGCAGTATGACGTGCAAAAATCATTTTGTGCATGATCCGGAAAAATATGTCGGTTAATTATTAAATAACTTAAAAAATTATGAAGCTATCAAAAATATTCCATGTGCTTAGTGTCGTATCAGGAGTTCTTGGTGTTCTCGCATTCTTTGGTCTATGGGGTGGAATGATGCTCGGCAGTTCGGTAATACCTCTCCTTCTTATAGCCATCTGGCTTCAGACTGCAACTATCCATCACATGATGCTTGAGAAAAAGGGAGAGATCGTTTAATCACCTAATTTAATTAAAAATATATGCACAACCATAATGGCAAAGGTGGTGGACATTGGGGAATGATGTGGATGATGATTCCGTGCCTTCTTTTGCTGGGCGTTCTATTTCTAGGAGGAGGCAATTTATCGGGAGGCGGATACATCTGGCCAATCCTTATCGGCATCTTTGTAATTGCACACGTCTGGATGATGTTCAAAGGTCATGGCGGCCACGGCAATGACAAATAACACCACAAAATCAATCATATACGGAGTGTTGTCTAGCTCACTCCTACTGGGAGTCTACTTTGCGGTACTAACTTTGGTATCAGGATGGAATTTTGCTCAAGATCAATTTGCAGACTTTTGGTATTTCATTGTAAGTCTCGCAATCGGCTTCGGGATTCAGATTGGACTCTATACATATTTAAGAAATCTCATCAAAGGGATGCACGGCGAAGGCAAGGTATTGGGCGTAACAGGTACAACGTCAACGGCGGCAATGATTTCCTGTTGTACCCATTACCTTGCCAACCTTCTCCCTGTTCTAGGCACGGTCGGCATTGTGACGTTTGTCGCACAGTATCAGGTCGAACTGTTTTGGGTAGGCCTCCTCTTCAACCTCGGCGGCGTTATCTATATCGCAAACAAGGTTATTAAATTCAAACGACATGAAATATCTTAAATTCATTGTAATAGCTGTGGTTGCCGTATCTCTTGCCTACTTTTTCTTTGCGGCAAATAGAGATGCTAAAGACGAAAAGACACAAAATTTCCTAGAGTCACAGCAAACAACTCAAAACAGTTTCGAGACGAAGGCGGACGAGCAGGGGCAGGTTACTGTTAAGGTAACGCCACAGATATTGAACGGTGATCAATGGAAGTTTGATGTTGTGCTCGATACTCACTCTGTCGACCTAAGCTATGACATGGTGCAGATCGCGGAATTGATTAATGGTCAGGGTAATACTTATAAGCCGATTGCATGGGAAGGAGCTCCACCCGGCGGTCATCATCGTGAAGGAGTTCTGGTATTTCAATCAGTTAGTCCAACGTCAGCTTCAATCGAATTAAAAATAAAGGACGTCGGCGGAGTCCCCGAGCGTTCATTTAAGTGGAATCTCAAATAATTGCCATGAATAGTCACAATCACAATTCAAAAGAAATTATCTACACTTGCCCCATGCATCCGGAGGTGCAACAGGACAAACCCGGCATGTGTCCCGAATGCGGCATGAATCTTGTTCCAGTGAAAAAGAAAAAGACAAACACGGAGCACGAAGGTCACGACAAGCACGCTGGTCATAGCACCGCTATGTTTTTCCGCAAATTCTGGATAAGTCTCTTACTCACAATTCCCGTCGTCCTCTACGCAGATGTAATCGAGAAAATTTTCAAATGGTCTCCCCCTGATTTCTCCGGGTCAGAGTATTTGCCCATAATATTCGGCTCAATAGTCTTTTTCTACGGAGGGTGGGTATTTCTTGCTGGCGCATGGCGTGAGATTCAAGCGCGCCTCCCCGGCATGATGACCCTTATCGGCATCGCTATTTCTGCGGCCTACATTTGGAGCGTCTACGCGGTATTTGCCGGAGATGAAGCACTATTCTGGGAACTTACCACGCTTATCACCATCATGCTTCTTGGTCACTGGCTTGAGATGCGAGCAGTTTCCGGAGCACAAGGTGCGCTGAAGGAACTATCAAAACTCCTTCCCGATACTGCAGAAGTGATTCGAGACGGAAAGACAGAAAAAATCACACTTTCTGAACTTCGAGAGAATGATATGGTGCTCGTTCGTCCCGGAACAAAGATTCCGGCTGACGGCACAATTTCAGACGGAGAATCTGATGTAAACGAATCTTTGGTGACCGGAGAATCAAAGCCGGTTTCTAAAAAAGAAGGTGATTCTGTGATTGCTGGGACGATCAATGGTGATGGTGCTCTCAAAATTAGAGTTTCAAATATAGGAGAAAAAACATTTCTTGCTGGAGTTATGCGTCTGGTAGCCGAAGCCCAGGCATCCAAGTCACGGCTTCAGATGCTTTCTGACAGAGCGGCTTTCTATCTGACGATTGTCGCTGTTGTTGGAGGTGGAGTCACACTTACCGCATGGCTTATAGCCGGTGCAGAAGTCGGTTTTGCGGTGGCTCGGCTCGTAGCAGTACTTGTTATCGCCTGTCCTCACGCATTGGGTCTTGCTGTTCCTCTTGTTGCCTCCATTTCCACTACCAAAGCGGCACAGAATGGCTTCTTGGTAAAACAGCGTTTATCACTCGAAGCCGCACGGACAGTTGACACGGTTCTTTTCGATAAGACCGGCACGCTCACAAAGGGCGAATTCGGGGTTGTAAATATTTGGCCAACAAATGGAAATAGTATTGACGACGTGCTCAAACTCGCCGCATCACTGGATGCTCTTTCGGAGCACCCTATTGCCAAAGCTGTTGTCGCAAAAGCTAAAGAGAAAGGATTTATTCTTGCTAACCCGAAAAAATTTGAAGCGTTAAAAGGACGTGGGGTAAAAGCATATATTGATGATACAGAAGTAATGGTGGGCGGACCCGCGCTCCTTGAGAGTATTAGCACAAAAATCCCAAATGAGATTAACGGTGCTGTTCAGGATGCTGGTAAAAAGGGACAGACTGTCATTTTTGCGGTGAAAGACAAAAATCTGATTGGCGCGATTGCTCTTGCCGATATTATCCGTGAGGAGTCACGAGAAGCTATTAAAGCACTAAAGGAAAATGGTGTAAAAACAGCTATGATTACTGGAGACGCTGAAGACGTTGCTAAGTGGGTTGCCTCTGAACTCGGAATCGACGAATACTTTGCCCGGGTATTGCCTCATCAAAAATCAG
The DNA here is from genome assembly GCA_964450705.1 of uncultured Candidatus Saccharibacteria bacterium. Taxonomy (GTDB): domain Bacteria; phylum Patescibacteriota; class Minisyncoccia; order Phycocordibacterales; family Zambryskibacteraceae; genus CAYVDB01. The sequence goes on from CAYVDB010000003.1 coordinate 14,066, forward strand.
AGAAAGTCAAAGAGCTTCAGAATCGCGGTCTCAAGATTGCCATGGTTGGCGACGGTATCAATGATGCACCTGCTCTCACACAGGCAGACCTTGGCATCGCTATTGGTGCCGGCACGAACGTTGCCATCGAATCGGCTGGAATTATTTTAGTGCGGAACGATCCTCGAGATATTGTTAAGATTGTCAAACTCTCTCGAATGACATACACCAAGATGATCCAAAACTTGTTCTGGGCAACCGGATATAATGTGGTTGCCCTGCCTCTTGCCGCCGGTGTTCTCTATTCAAGAGGCATTATCCTTGACCCGGCTGTAGCGGCAGTATTTATGTCGCTTTCTACGGTAATTGTGGCTATTAATGCCGTACTGTTAAAACGGCGTGAATTATAATTAATCAAATTTATGAACAAAAATTATTTATACATAGGTTTAGTGGTCGTGATCGTTTTGATTGGCGGAGTGTACCTCACATCTGTTGGCAATCTGCCACCGGTGTCAGGTCGTGAGTACGTAAGCTCGGAAGTGCAAAATCTGCAAGAAAGCAATGACGCGCAAGTTGTCGAACTTAAAGATGGAGACACATACGATCTGACAGCAAGCTATGTTAAGAAAAATATTAATGGCAAGGAGTACCGTATGCTTGCCTATAATGGCTCAATTCCCGGGCCTTTAATTAAAATTGCTCAAGGAGCAGAGGTAACTATCAATTTCAAAAACGGCATGGATATGCCAACCCTTCTCCACTCCCACGGTGTCCGGATGGATAATGCCTTTGATGGGTCACAAATGTCACAAAAAGAGATGAAGCCGGGAGAAACATTTTCATACAAACTCAAATTCCCAGATGCTGGCATGTACTGGTATCACCCTCATGTTAGAGAAGATTTTGAGCAAGAACTGGGACTTTATGGTAACTACTTAGTAGTTCCCGGCAATGCGAACTACTGGTCTCCAGTCAATCGTGAAGTCACTTTGTTTTTAGACGATATTCTGATCGAAGATGGCAGAATCTCTTTGAGCAAAGAAGGAGCCGACCATACTCTTATGGGGCGATTCGGTAACGTCATGTTGGTAAACGGAGAAGCTAACTACTCTCTTTCAGCGCAAAAGGGCGAAGTAATACGTTTCTACGTCACGAATGCCGCCAACACTCGACCATTCAACTTTGCCATTTCCGGCGCGAAAATGAAGCTGGTTGGCGGTGACGGAGGCGCATATGAAAAAGACCAGTGGAAAGATTCAGTAACACTCGGACCTTCGGAGAGAGCAGTTATTGAAGTCCTGTTTGATTCAAGTGGTACTTTTGCAATTCAAAACAAGACGCCAGAGATAACTTATACTCTCGGCAATGTAACTGTAAGTTCTGATTCTGTTACTGCCTCATATGCTTCAGCATTTAATCAGCTAAAGAGTCACGCAGAAACAATTGAGAGTATAGAGCCTTTCCGGCAGTATTTTGAGAAATCACCGGACAAACGTATCAAACTTAGCATCGACATGGGCGGTAACATGATGAGTATGCAGGGTATGGGACACGGCGGTCACATGATGCCAGATGGAACGATGATGGGCGGTTCTATGATGAGTGCGAGCCCCGACGGTATTGAATGGGAGGATGAGAATCAGATGATGAACCAGATGTCTGACTCGGAATCCGTCAAATGGAAAATTGTTGATCAAGATACCGGTCTCGAAAATATGGATATCGACTGGAAGTTTGCAAAAGACCAGCCGGTTAAAATTCGGATATTCAACGATCCAAACTCAATGCATCCGATGCAACACCCGATGCATTTCCACGGCCAAAGATTCCTTGTCTTAGAGCGAAATGGTAAAAAAGAAACCAACCTTGTCTGGAAAGACACAGTGCTTATTCCTTCCGGAGAAACACTCGATATTTTACTTGACACATCAAACCCCGGCACATGGATGGCACACTGCCACATTGCCGAGCACTTGGAAGCTGGAATGATGATGAAGTTTGAGGTTAGATAAAGCTAGATACTATACTAACGAAACCTTTTTCTCTTTTAGAATTATTTTGCCTTTCAGGCACCCGAGTAATTCTCTCTTCTCTACATTTCTCCCATCACGAAGGATGTACTTGGTATAGTTACGGATATCGATATCTTTAACTACGATTTTTGTCTGTTCGTTTAATAGCACTTGCTGAAATTTCTTGAATCTCTCTACCTCCTCCTTAATCTTTTCTTTAACTCCTATTTCATCAATGTCTATGGTGTCGATTAGGTTCTCAAACTGCTTAATCAGGTCTACTTCATTGATATAACCGCATTTGCAGTTTTTATCTCTAGCCTTAGTACATCCGTAGTAGACATGACGGTGTATGTTCCCATTCTTCTGCTTTTTAAATTTCTCGTCTGCTGATATGCCAGACCCACATAAACCACACTCCATGAGTTTGGTGAAAGCAAATTCTTTACCTTCAGACCGAACAAATTGGCTTTTGACTTGTTCTTGGACAAGGTCAAACAATTCTTTAGTGATAATTGGCTCATGTTTACCAGAATACCAGTTGCCAGATCCTTTCGGATATTCAAATGAACCGTAATAGAAGTGATTATCGAGAACTTTATAGATATTTCCTAAACTTAAATGCTTTTTACCAGCCAAGGTTCTGAAGTTAAGCTCAAACTTGAGCCAGTTGTATACTTTTCTACCACTCCATTTCTCATAAGCTACCTTTTCAAACACCTTTTTGATAATTGGAGCTCTCTCGGTATCTATAAAGACTTGGCATTTGGTATCAGTTCTTTTCTCTTTGTAATAACCTGTGGGAGGAGTGCCAGGCCATAGCCCCATCTCCACTCTTGTTCTCAACCCTCTCTTTACGTTTATACTCTTGTTATCGTTTTCGAGCTTTGCTTGAGAGCAGAGAATCATTAAGAGAAATTTCTCGTTTGGTGAATTATGAAAATGCTGACCGTAAGTCCTAATCTCTACAAGAAGGTTCTCGTCCATGAGATCTACGAGACTTCCTAGGTCTCCGGCATTTCTGCTTAATCTATCTGGTGCCCAGGTGAGAATTCCTGTGTATCTACCTTTTCTAATATCTTCTAATATTTCCTTGAATACTGGTCGTTGCCCTGAATCCTTGGCTGAATGAGCTTCTCGCCTAATATCTATAATTTCTAAACTTTCTCGTTCTGCTAATTCAAGCATCTCCTTAACCTGGCTATCAATCGAAAGAACTTGCCGTTCCTCTGATTCGGTACTCTTTCTGGCGTATAAGCAGTATTTAACCTTTTGGACCTCTCCTGCTACAGGAGGCCCCACACGAGCTGTTGTATATGTTTCCATACGCTCCATTACGTCAGAACCAGATCTGGTGCATAGCTATGCAGACTAGCTTTTTCGTCGCATACTCGCGTTTAGGGCTTAGCAAAGACAAGAATTCTGATAGGATACTGAACAATACCTTAAATTGAGGTATTATGTAGATGTTAGAGACCTAAACCTCGAAAGAGGCATGGTCACACAAATACGCGACGAACATAGAAAACCCGTTATCAGGGCGTTCGTCGCGTTACCAGGGGAAACTCTGGTAGGGGTGACCGCAAGGTCCCTTCCTGGTAGCGGGCTTTGTGTTTATAAATTAATCGCGACGAACAAATGGAACAACAAAAGAAAAATTGGTTCAGAAGACATTATATTCTCTCTGGACTTGGAGGTATATTTCTACTCTTCGTAATTCTCGGAGCTATCGGAAGTAACGAGAATGTTCAGGTGGCGAGTGAGCAGAGAGAACAGCAAAAGAATGAAGCTCAAGTAGCAGAGATGAAAGTTAGTGCTACTGAAATTAGCCGAGCATACGACAACAACAAAGTTGCCGCGGATGCTAAATATAAGGATAAGATTCTCGAAGTCTCTGGAATTGTAGACAGCATCGGTAAAGATATTCTGGACGATCCTTACATCACCCTAAAAGGTAGAGAGTACAGCTTGTTTGGAGTTCAGTGTATGTTTAGCCGAGCAAGTGAAGGAGAATTGGCACAAGTTTCCAAGGGCCAGTCTATTACACTAAAGGGTAAGGTGAGCGGAGAGTTGATAGGTAATGTTTTAGTGAGAGGTTGTACTATTGTGGATTAACTTCTAACGGGGAAACTAAGCAGTCCACATCTTTCAGGACGTCGTAGTAATCACAATGGTAGATGATACCATCATCGTCATCTCCATCATCGTTGAAATTGAGGAAGGCCATAATAATAGTTCCTTGTCTGGTGTGTAATTCAACAATCTGGAGAATCAGAAGAGAGAAGGCGTCCGCTAGGTCGTCATGTTTCTCTACGCCAAACCCGAACATCTGCTCAATGAGTTTCTCGCATCCCGTTTCTGGGAAGAGAATAGTTCCATTTTTTATTAGTGACGAAGTAAGGGCCAGCCTAGTTCTTTTGTCGTTTTGCGGTTTTATCCCTTCAGCCTTAATACCCTGAGCATCCAGCATTTGTGGCAGAGCATCCTGATACGCAACACTTTCTACAAACAGACGATCGCCGTCTTTTGAGAGAACGGTGTTGCTATGCATCTTAAGTAGTTCTACCTGCTGTGGGAATGTAAGTTTTTTATTCACAAGCTCTGGAAGTACAAATATACGAAGCCTCTCATTTCTACCGTAGACATTCGCAGAAACAATCGCCGTGAAATCCGCTGTATCTTTGACTGATATGGCAAGATCGACTCCAGAATAGGTGCCGTGGAATGCTTTGTGTTTTGTTGAGGGTAATTTATCAGTTTTGTAGTACCTAAACCATTCGCGATGTATAACCTGATCCTCGTCGGGAATGATATTGAGTAGATATTCCCTCTGCCAAGCTATTTCATTACCAACTTTTCTTCGTTCAGTTTCTATATCTGCTGTTGTCGGATATTTACCAGGCCACAGACAATCACCTTTATCGTCAATTAGTGGGAAGAGAAGAAACCTCCCATCAGTGTTATCGTTTTCAATATCACTCTTGAGTCTCATGAGAAGTGAGTCCTCGTGCAATAGGTTGCCAACTACAATTAACCTTGTGCTTTTATCTCCTGCCGGTACTACTTCGCCTCGAAGCCATTGGTAGGTCTTATTTCTTCCTTCTCGTGTCTTAGTGGAAGTGATATCCTCCACGTCATCGCAGATAATCAAATCTGGACGATGTTCATGGTGTCTCAAACCTCTTATACTCTGTTCCGTAGAAGCAACTGTAATGCGAGCCGAGGTATTAGAGAATACAAGCGAATGAGAACCCCATTCATCACTATCTTCACGAAAAGGACCCAGGTCTCTCTTTAAGAGATCATTGTCTTCAAGCTCTCGTCTTAAGTTCATCATATGCTGTTTAGCTTGGGCTTGGGTATGACAGAAAATAATTACAAATTTTTTCTGTTGCTTGCCTAGGATTGCCCAAATGGGATAAGCGGTAGTGATCATGGTGGATTTACCAGAACCTCTGAATGCAACAACAAACAGATTTTCTTGTGCATCATTATCAAGAAGATAGATTATTTCTTTCTGGAAGTTGGCCGTCGCATATTTAACGTAATGGGCGTAATAGAAGTGGAAAAAGTACGAGAAACTTTCTTTAGTTATTGCTGTTCGCACTTTTTTGTCCGTCGTCATCTGTTCGACCAGATCTTGTGGAATCATTTTGTTTGTCATTTTCGTTTGCTAATCTTGGTAATATTTCGGCTAATTGAAGAGCTTTATGTACCACTGCCGCCTGTGAAGGTGTAAGTTCTCCAGAATCCTCAAATCTAGAAGTCACTTCGATTTTATCTTTAAATTTGGGATTCCTATGTCTCAACCAGAAGCTGATCGCAGACCAGTTCTTTTCCTTGATGAGAGTGAGTAATTGGCTCTCACTCATGTCGTTGACCAACGCTTCGCCCTCTGCTAAAGCATCCTCCATTTCCTTTTCAAAGTTCTTATCGTTTTGTTTCCAACGATAGACACTTTGTCGAGAAACACCTGATTTTTCTGCGGCAACCTGTACAATTGGAATCTTGCGAAGCTCAGCCAAGAAAGCATCTTTGACTTTATTTTTCTTTGCCATGTTCGATTCTTACCTTATTGCCTGTTAATTTTTCGTAGCGCCTGATCGCAAGATCACAAAATATAGGTTCAAGTTCGACCGCATAGACCTTTCGCTTCAATTGCTCTCCAGCAATCAAAGTGCTACCTGAACCCGAGAAACTGTCCAATATAATGTCTCCAGTCCTTGTACAGCGTCTGATAGCCTTCTCGTGAAGCTTAGGAGGTTTAGATGTGGCATGTTCATATTCCTTGCCGGGTAGTCGTTTTACAAGCCAGACATCTAGGTTATCCAGAGTTTCTTCCAGGAGATTATTTCCAGTTGTGATCTCCTTGTTTAAAACCTCGTTGAGATTAGTAACATCTTTGGCAATGTAAGGCTTCCCACGAATGCCGTAGGTGCAAGGTTCGTAGCATTTGTTGAAGGCGGAATTGGGAGTAGGATTGTGACCATTTTTGATCCAGAGACAGACTCGTTTGTTGACGATGCCAAGCTCCCTAAAAAGGGTTTGCATCAACCAGATATACGAAGCGTCACTCCAATAGAAGATATGAGTATCTTTCTTAGCTACTGAAAGTGCCGCCTCCATGCTTTTCTTGATCAAGTTTCGATAATCTTCGTCAGTGCGATTATCATTTACGTTTCCGCCGTAATTTTGTTTACCGCCTATGCCTGAATTGTAGTTAACTCCGCCACGAAGATTGTAAATTGGATCGGAATATATCATCGAGGCTTGTTCAGTACCGAAAAGACGTTTGAGGTTATCGATGTTTGTTGAGTCGCCACAAAGTAACCTATGTGACCCGAGATGAATTAGATCTCCAAGTTTAGTTATTGGGTTCTTGATCTTGGCTAATTCTACCTTTTCGTTGAATTCTTCCTCTTTAACTTCTAGATCCTTATCCCAAAAGGAAGTAAGCTCTGAAGCATCAAAGCCTATATCCAAGAGTAGATCCAGATCGAAAGATTTAAGTTTTGAGAAATCCCAATCTCCACCAAGAGCGTTACTAGCTATAAGGTAGCGTTCGGACTCTTCACTAGTAAGTTTCCTATTAGGAATACGAACATCGATAAGCTCTTCTCCTCGCCCAAGGAGTTGAAGGGCTTTGATTCTTTGATGCCCAGCCAGTATCTTGCCGTCTGTATCTACTGCTGGTATTTCTACTAAGTTGAACTTCTTCAGGTTTTTCTGAAGATCGGACATTTGTTTGTCCGTAATAGTGCGCGGATTTGTTTCTTGAGGAATGAGATTGTTAACTTTCCTCTGAACTGTCCGCCATTGAAGTTTTTGCATTACATTTTATTAGAAGCCCAATAAAATGTATGGAAAGAGAAAATGCCTATTCCACACACGAAGCAGGGGGCTTTAAACCCTGAACTTCTTGCGCGAAATAGGCACGGCCTCCTCGGCAGTAGCTATTTGCTTTTGTGACGCATATATATTTTACTCCTGACCTATTTTCTTGGCAAGACGCCGGAGTATCCTCTTGCCCTTAATGCTCTCCATAAAGTCAACAGTGTCTGGGCCTAGTAACATAGGAATACCTTCTTTAGGGAATTCCATAAGTACCTTGTACCCTTGAGCTTCCTGCTCTTTTATGTAGTTCGTGAATTCGGGGTCTAACTTGAGTATCTCAATAACCATAGTCTTTGATGACTCATCTGGCCTATTGAGTTTGGAATAGATCCTCCCTGGTTCGTTTTTCTTGAAGGCAGTTTCTACAGCGTGAGCCGGGTTTGATGGGCGATACTTGTTCGAATGAAGCATTACATCGGTAATCAGGATTCTCCTATACTTCCAACCCTCCTTCTTACCCTCAAATTTATTTAGTTTGAGCTCGTATGGCATGCTATTTTTTCTTATCCTTGACCCACTCAACTTTATTAGGGTGTTTCTCAGCAAATTTCTTAGTAGTAATTCTACCAGTAACCACATGATGTGGTTTTTCCTTGCTCCAATTATGTGTTCTTTTAGTCATTTGATTTATTTTATTACTTCTAATAAGTGCCGACCTTGTTGTACTTCGGTTGGAATTTTCTTATCTCAGCCATCTCGTGAGTATCGGCGTCGCTTCCAAAGTCACAGAGACAATAACCAAAGTGAGTGACATCTGGCCAATAATCTTCGTTCAGGTGATCTTGTAGTCTAGACCTGATACCACCATCACCACAGCCTTTGCCTATGTAATAAACGGTGAGGTTGCCGTTAGGAGCTAGTGTGCCTAGGTAGTAGACTCCAATAGCACTGGAGTTCCAGTCGTCTATAACCTTCTTGTCATATGAGTAGTGTCCTTGATATTGTTTAACCATTGTATTTTAAGTAGTTATGTTAATGGCAACCTGCTAATCCATGAGATTATCAACTTGCTAACTCTAGTTTAGCAAAATGGCAAATGCTTGTCAAATCATTTTGAAACGTCTATAATATCAGTATGAAAAATCAAGAAAATAAGGCTAAAAATATAGGAGACCGTATAAGAAGTGCTCGTGAGGAGGAGGGTTATTCACAGGCCGATTTAGCTAAAGCTATAGGGTTTGAGACCCCTACAGCTATTTCTCTCATCGAAAGTGGCGACAGGAAGCTCACAGCGGAAAACTTAGAGCTAATTTCTGAAACACTACATCGCCCAGTTGGCTATTTCTTGGGCATAGAGGAAAAAATGCCAGATGTGAAGGTTGCCCTCCGAGCCTCTAAGGATATTGATAAAAAGGATCAGGACACTATTCTAAAGATTATAGAAATGGCTAAGAAGAAGCATGGAGAAAAATGATATTGAGCAAAAGGTTAACAAGCCAGCTGCTCGTAAACTCGCGCAGAGGTTAATTAAGGACGCTAAAATTACTGAAGCCCCAGTATCTCTCCAAAAAGTGATCGAGCACCTGCAATCGGAATTCTCTCTGGATGTATCTAGAGAGAATTTTAGTGATAAGGTGTCAGGGTTAATGGTCAATTGTAGGTCAGTAGACAAGGAATACACGACTATTGTTTTTAACGAGAACCACCCATGGTGTAGACGTCGGTTTACAATTGCTCATGAAATTGGTCATTTACTCTTTGGCCACGACTGCAGACACGGAGAGAATACAAAGGAAGAGAAGGAGGCAGATACATTTGCCGCAGAGCTACTTATGCCTAAGGGCTTACTGAAAAAAGACTTTCTCAACATTAAAAACATCCCTGAGCTTTCGAAGCTATATAGAGTTAGCCAACAAGCAATGTCTATAAAGATTGGGGATGATGGCTTATTAAGAATATAAAGTTACAGGGCAGTGTAATTTTATATGCCTTTTCGTGTCACTTTTGTAACTTTTTGATGCGCTCGAGATACGTCGATCAAGATGTTAAAGTGGAGCTAATTCCGTCAAGCAGGGCTTAACCGCTAATGGTTCTAGCCCGAGACGGCCCGCAATGATTCGCAAAAATAGCTTTTGCTATTTGAGCGACTCATCATTTCGTGAGTTAGGTGGGATTCGAAAGACGGAGGCGCGAAGCCAGTTGCGAAGCAACTGTTGCCGAGTCGGGGTCGAGAGTACTTAGATTTTTATGAGCAAAGCGAAATAAAAAGCTTAGTAACTCGTGACCGAATCCCTCCGTCTCCGCCAAAAGTATTTAGTACCGGCATGACCCACATACATGATTTATCTTAAACACAAAGAAACATCAGGAAGATTGCCGACTTCGGAATACGAGCTTTTTGATGAAAATATTAATGTTGGAAAAATCCAAATTCGTCACAAACCTTCTCATGGAGTTGGTATTCCAGAAAGTATGGCAAGTCATGTTTATTACGAAATACTCTCTGAATATCGTTCAAAAGGTTATGGAAAGCAGATATTGGCTCTCGGTCTTGAAGAAGCTAAAAAGATTGGTCTAGCAGAAATTTCTATTACATGCATGGAAGATAATATTGGCTCAAAGAAAATTATTGAGGCCAACGAAGGTGTTTTTGTTGAGGATGCCATGATTCCCGAAGAAGGCAAGAAAATGCTCAAATATCGAATTTTACTTGGCGACCCACAAGCCTCGAATTAAGTTCTGAAACCCTGTTAGAATACCCTTACGGCGCCTCGCCACTCTGGTACTGAACCCACGGTGCCCGCCGGTTGGGAAAATGCAAGTTTGCAGAGGCAAGCTCGCGGCGCGAGACGCGCCGCTCGCATAGAATTTGAAGGGGCTTTTTTGGCGAAAAGAAAAAGGATTTATCAATCAAAATATGGTTCGAGCCGATTTGTTTTCAGGTTCTTTGGCAGTTTGGGCCTCCTGAAAGGAGGCGACAATTTCAAGTTTTTCTTTGGCGGAATAAATTCAGAATTCGCGAAGCGAATACCTAAAGAATAAAGAATTTTTATGAAAATTTCAATTTTGCAAAAAGAAAGAGCCCCGAGCAGATTTTTGGTCCGCAGGGGGCTCAGATGTTGGGACGACACGACATCAGAATCAGACGAGCAAGGGATACGGCTGCCCCGTCTTTCCATCCCACGCAGCGACGAGCCAACCACGCGGCGGCTGTTCCGGGCGAAGATCCAGAAGAAGCGCGATGCGCTTGTCCCCTTCCCGCGCGGCTGCACGGATGAGACTGCCGCGGTTGGGCATTTCGATCTTTCCACTACCGGGGACGATCATGTAGGTCGTACCGTTGATGGTGCCGTCTTCCACCTTCTCCTTCTGGGCTTTCCGGCAGGCTTCTTGCACCCAGTCGGGTGTTCTCTCACGCAGGCCGAGCTTCTCGAAGAAGTTCGAGAAAGCCGCGACAAGCGAGAATCCGCCCGGAGCCGCAGGTGTGGAGAACCGGAGTGGTCTGCCGCTTGGGTAGTCGCGATAGAGCGTATCCAGCTGCCCCTTGTCGAGCGCTTTTACCTCTGTCATGTGCCATCCCTCCTTTCAAGGTTCGTGACTTTTCCCAAATATCATTCAACTTGGAGTCGAGAGTACCATAGCATAACTGGAGTAACACGTCAAGAAGCGGCATTTAGCCGCTTCTTAGGAGAATTCAGAATGAAAGAATTTCTTTTGCCCTTATTGATAAAAGCATTTCTTTTTCGCCAAAAATCCCATATAAATTAGCCGCCGAGCGTAGCGAGGCGGGCAACTCGAATTTGCAATTTCCTGTCTGGCGGTGTATTTTAAAAATATCTCGAACTTCCGCCGCCTGCGGCGGCGGGTCTGGCGGGCAAAAGATTTCGCGGCTTCGCCGCGTCCACTCCAAACTGCCAAAGAACCTGAAAACAAATCGGCTCGAACCATATTTTGTAAGGGCAAAAGAAATTTTTTCGTCATGTTTTTGAAAATTTTCCATGAAAATTTCAATCATAGACAACGGCACAAGTTATCTTCCTCAACTTGAAAATCTTCTTTCCGGTCATACTTTTCAAATAATTAAATATTCCGAAATTGGCACTGGCAATTCTGATGATTTTGATGCCGTTGTCCTCTCTGGTGGACATGAGTTTCCGGTAAGAGGAAACGACGAGAGACTTCAAAAAGAGATTGATCTGGTTACAAATTCCAAAAAACCTATTTTTGGAATTTGCTTTGGTTTTGAAGTTATCGCTCACGCGTTCGGCGCTAAACTTGAACTTATGCAAAATAAAGAGCGTGGGGTTTTGGATATTCAAGTTATAGAACCTGATGAAATATTTTTGAATATCCCAAACTTTCAAGTGTTTGAAAGCCATCGTTGGGTTGTTAAAGAGCCTGTCGAAGAAATGTTGGTGCTTGCACGCTCAAAAGACGGCATAGAGACTTTCAAACACAAAACTCGACCAATCTATGCGGTTCAATTCCACCCCGAAATGTTTGTTGAAAAAAGTTGTGGTGATGAGATTTTTCACAATTTCTTGAATTCAATAAAATGATTCCGCCAAAGAAAAACTTGAAATTGTCAGTGGACGCGGCGAAGCCGCGAAATCTTTTGCCCGCCAGACCCGCCGCCGCAGGCGGCGGAAGTTCGAGATATTTTTAAAATACACCGCAAATTTTGGAACAAAAAAGCACAGAGATATCTGTGCTTGTGCTTCAGAGCTAGCGAGGAATCTTGTACCACTTAAGCCTCGTTAGCCTCTCAGTTCTTTTCCGTCCTTCCCACACTTCAATTCTCTGAAGTCGCTCCAGGGACCCCGAGAACATACCGAAGTGGCCTTTGTCTTTGGCATTGAAGAACGCCTAAACAAGGACATACTCGTCAGAAAGATAAACCAAGCTATCCGGCACAGGCCACGGAGCTCCAAGCCACACTCCATTGTTCGGAATAGCTTGATCAAAATCCTGCTTATGAAGATAGAGGGCATGACCTTCAAATTCAAGGCGACAAAAACCAATCACCCGAACCAACTTACCATCCCACTCTCTGGGAGAAGCGATAAGCTGGATAAGAGAAACTGACTCTGGAATTTGCTCGACTTGTTGCCCGCTTACTTCGGAGCTCGAAATACCACTGCAAAAAACAAAACCACAGAGCAGGCGCGCGATTTTCAATCCCGAATACCTCATTACCCTCTCCTGGTTAGATTTCTTGTGGAATCCTAATCTATACAATCTTTAAAATCAACAGATTTTGATATTACACTTTGAAGTCTTTATCTTCGAGTCTATAATAAGGAAAGCCTAGAACGGCCTACATCTTATTTATGGAACAGAAAAATAAAAAAAATATTACTATAGGTATTTTAATAGTGCTGGTTGTTGTATTACTTGCATGGTTCGGTTTTGATAAAAAGGAAGCTGTCGCTCCAGAGGAAACCTCTCAAGCTACCTCTGAAAAAACAGAGAGCTCGAAAGTAGAAAACAGCTCCACAAAACCTACCACAGCCCCACGACCAACCACAAATACAGTCACTGGAGGAAAAACAATTGCCGCAACAGTGACCTATACCGAAGCAGGATTTAGCCCTTCAATCATTGTTATAAAAAAAGGAGAGACAATACGTTTTATAAACAAAGCCTCAACGACCCGCATGTGGGTAGCTTCTGGTCCTCACCCATCTCATAGTGCTTATCCAGGGTTTGATCATGGAACTTCAGTTGGATACAACGGAACATATGACTTTACTTTTACTACAACTGGTAAATTTCCCTTCCATAATCACGTAGATACCAGGAGAGACGGAACGATTGTTGTGAATTACGAATAAACAAAAACTCCCTCCTCCAACAAGTTCGGGGGAGTTTTTGTTTATAAAAAGACTTCAGCGTAAAATATTATCTGTGAACACAGACTCTCCTCTTTCGAATCATTTCCGCATATCAGAAATCCAAAAAAAGGCGCTCCTGCGTCTAGGAATTAAAACGGTAAGAGATATCCTCTACTATTTTCCAGTGCGTTATGGAAATACAGCAGAATTGCGCACTATTGGAACCCTAAATGAAGGAGAAGAGGTTATTATTTTTGGAAAAATTTCAGGACTCAAGACAAAAAAAGCTTTTCGCAGAAAAATACCTATGGCAGAAGCGCTCCTGACTGATGAAACAGGATCAATAAAAATCCTGTGGCTTCACCAAGCATATCTTGCAAAAATGTTTTCTGAAGGAGCACTTGTTAGAGTTTCGGGGAAAGTCTCAAGAAAAAATGATTCTTTTTCTCTTCTTAACCCAAAGATAGAAAGCGTTTCGAAGATCCCGATTGCCATTGGCTCTTCCCTTTTTGGAGATACAGACGACACGGGGACACTTTATCCGGTGTACAAAGAAACCAGAGGAATATCATCACAATGGATATACCACACCATCCAAAAAATATTTACTGCTGGGATACTTACAACAATAGAAGATCCCTTGCCAGATAATATTCTTTCAAAATATAACTTACCGGGAATCAAAACTGCTCTTGTATGGATACACGCTCCTCACAAAGAAAGTGATGCTCTCGCGGCTCGGAAACGTTTTTCATTTGAAGAAGTCTTTTTTATTCAAATTGAACGACAGAAAAAAAAGCGAGAATGGAAATCACACCAAGCTTATATCGTCGAAACTACACTTAAGGACCTCAAACCCTTCACCGATCGCTTCCCGTTTCCATTGACTAACGCACAGGAAAGATCAATCTCTGATGTCTTAAACGACTTCAAGCGTGGAGAACCTATGTCTCGTCTAGTTGAAGGAGATGTGGGAAGTGGTAAAACTGCGGTCGCAGCAGCAGGAGCATACGCTATTGTAACCACACGACCAAAAGGCCAAAACTTTGGTAATCTCCAAGTGGCCTACATGGCTCCTACGGAGATCCTGGCAACTCAGCACTTTGAGTCATTTATTGAATATTTTAAAAATTCAGGGATATCCGTTGGACTTATCACAGGAAGTGGGTGCAAAAAATTTCCTTCAAAGATAAATCCGGGTGGGTGGACAGACATATCTAGAAAACAACTCCTGACATGGGTTTCGAATGGAGAAATACCAATACTCGTTGGCACTCATGCTCTTATCCAAAAAACAGTTCACTTCAAACACCTCGCTTACGTCGTCATTGATGAACAACATCGTTTTGGAACTGCACAACGACAAAAACTGAGAGAAAAAGAGTCTCTCATCCCCCACCTCCTATCAATGACCGCAACGCCAATACCAAGAACTCTTGCTTTAACACTCTACGGAGACTTAGACCTGTCTCTTGTAGACGAACTCCCCCAAGGAAGAAAACCTATTGAAACTGAAATTGTTCTTCCCGATAAAAGAAAGTCTGTGTATGAAAAAGTTCGGCAAGAGCTTCACTTGGGACGGCAAGCGTATGTGATATGCCCGCGAATTGAAGAACCTGACCCTAACAAGGAAAAAGCTATACTTGCTAAATCAGTTCGAGAAGAGGCAAAACGTTTAAAGAAAGAGGTCTTTGCAGATTTTCAAATTGACATACTTCACAGCAAAATGACTCCTAAACAAAAAGAAGAGACGATGGTCCGTTTTAAAAATAAAGAGATTGATATCCTTGTTGCCACTTCGGTAGTTGAGGTAGGGGTAAACGTTCCTAATGCGACAGTTATTATTATCGAAGGAGGAGAGCGATTCGGTTTAGCGCAACTTCACCAACTTCGAGGTCGTGTTATGCGAAGCGCCCACCAGCCGTATTGCTTCATATTTGCTGAAAGTAAAAGTAAGACAAGCGTAGAAAGACTTAAAGCAATTAAAAAAGCGAAAAACGGCTTTGAGCTTGCGGAGTTTGATCTTGCACAACGCGGAGCGGGTGATCTTTTAGGAAAAAAACAATGGGGCATTACTGACCTTGGCATGGAAGCAATGAAAAACTTAAAAATGGTTCAAGCAGCACGCGAAGAGGCTTTATCCATTATCGAAAAAGACCCAAGCCTTCTTAAACATAGATCCATACAAGCTGAGCTAAGTACAAGAAACATAACTACTCATTTTGAATAAATTGTTTTCTATTCTTTTTTGGTTTAGTATTGCCTCTATTCCACCCTTAGCTCCCTGCCCGTACCGAACGGTACGTTCGGGCGGGAGTTGGTAGAGAAAATGTTTCAAATTTGTGAAGATAATAGAGTCCGCCCTTAGCTCAGTTGGTTAGAGCACAGAGCTTATACCTCTGGGGTCCTTGGTTCAAATCCAAGAGGGCGGACTCTGCAATCTTCTTAGTCTCGCCCCTCGAGGGTCCCACGTTCGAATCGTGGAGGGTGGACAAGTAGTATACTTTTCTTTGGTATAATAAAGGCTGTTCCGTTTATTAACTTATTTAGAAACTATGCATAAAGTTGCATTTATACTTCTCATTATTGGAGGCTTAAACTGGCTTCTTGAAGCATTTGGATACGGACTCGCCTCTTGGGGTCTTCCGATGATGCTTGTAAAGCTTGTGTACATTCTTGTAGGACTTTCAGCAATTTACGAAATTGCTACTCACAAGAAAAACTGCAAAGACTGCGATACAAAACCAGCAATGTAACAAAAACCCCGCTACTCGCGGGGTTTTTGTTACGCCTGATGCTCAATGTCTTTTTTCTTTTTGGGGGTGATGCCGTGAGCTACAAGAATAGTCTCAAACTCATCTCTTTCAATTGTTTCAACCGCCATAAGTTGTTTGGCAATAGCATCAAGTACCGCTTTGTGTTTTGTAAGAACTTCTTGAGCTGTATCGAGACCGTTTTTCATAAGAAGAGCCACTTCTGCATCAATCTCTGCACTAACTTTTTCAGAATATTCTTTATCTTCAACTCCTTTTCCAAAGAGTGCTCGTCCGCCTTGGCCTTCAAGTGCGATGGGTCCGAGACGTTCTGACATCCCATACTTGGTTACCATATCTCGCGCAAGAGCTGTAGAAACTTGTAAATCATTAGATGGTCCTGTCGTAGTGTCGCCAAAGATCATCTTCTCCGCAACAAAACCGCCAAGCGACATTGCAATATCTGCAAGAAACTCTTTTCGGGACTGTAACTTTCTATCTTCAATTGGAAGATTAAGTGTATACCCTGCGGCACGACCTCGAGAAATTATAGAAATCTTGTGTACCGGGTCGGCATACTCGAGCACAGAAGAAACAAGCGCGTGCCCAGCTTCGTGATACGCTGTAATTTCTTTTTCTTTCTGAGAAAGAATATGACTTTTGCGCTCTGGACCAAGCATCACTTTTTCAATAGATCGAATGAGATCGTACTGTGAGAGCTTGGTGCGATTTTCGCGAGCAGCGAGGATTGCCCCTTCGTTCATAAGAGAGTATAAGTCTGCGCCAGAAAATCCTGGCGTGCGTTCTGAGATAATTTTAAGATTCACATCTTCTGCGAGAGGTTTTGTACGAGCATGTATTTGAAGAATCTCTTCCCTTTCAGAGCGATCGGGTAGATCAATAGTAACCCGACGATCAAAACGCCCAGGTCGTAAAAGTGCGGGATCGAGCACATCAGGACGGTTAGTTGCTGCCATAACAATCACCTTTTCATTCGGCTCAAAACCATCCATCTCAACAAGAATCTGGTTTAGTGTCTGCTCCCTTTCGTCATTTCCTCCACCGGCCCCAACCCCACGAACACGCCCTACAGCATCAATTTCATCAACAAAGATAATTGCGGGCGCCGCACGTTTTGCAACTTGGAAGAGATCTCTCACTCGAGAAGCACCCACTCCCACAAACATCTCCACAAACTCAGAACCTGATATCGAGAAAAATGAGACCCCCGCTTCACCAGCAACTGCACGTGCAAGTAAAGTCTTTCCGGTCCCAGGTGCCCCCATTAAAAGAACCCCCTTTGGAATCTGCGCGCCAATATCGAGAAACTTCTTCGGGTTCTTTAAGAAATCAACTATTTCTGAAAGTTCTTGTTTTGCCTCTTTAACACCCGCAACATCTTTAAAAGTAACTCTCTGCTTCTTATCGTTAGGTGGAATAATACGAGCTTTCGACTGGCCGAATGTAAAGGCTTGCATCCCGGCCCCTTTTACCTGTCGAGATAAATACCAAATAAATATAAATACAATAATAAAAACAATTGGCAGAATAATTGGAAGAAAAGTAACAAGCCAGAAAGCAGCCCCCGACTCTTCCTCAACGGCAATCGAGACTTTTCTCAAAGCTTCCCCTGACACCCCATAGTTCACCAATGTCTGAGACAAAGCTTCCCCTCCTTCCTTCTTTCCTTCTCGAGAAGAGCCGTCGTTATACTCGATCGTAAGCTTATCTCCTTCCACTTTAATAGAGCGAACCTGCTCTTCATTTATCTGAGAAGCAAGCGCTGAAATAGGGACTATCTCTACCTCTTTCTTCCCAGAAGAAATAACTGAATACAGAGACATTATGATAAAGAAAAGAAGGATCGTTGAAACTAGATTACGAAAAATAGGATTGCGAATTTCTGGCATTTTACTCCATTCAAGATCTCCCTTTTTCGGTGAAGGTTTTTTATGTTTAGGGGTTGTTGTATTCATGGGAGGATTATACATGAAATACTATCCTTTGCTAAAAACAAATAGAGCAAGGATACACGAACTTATATTGACAATATGTATGTATTATGATATAATGGGAAAAGAGAATTAACAGGAGCTTTGGATGGCATCGAGCAGACGTCGTTTCCTATGTGTTGACTGTGGAGTCGACACAGGAAAAATCCACGAGCACTACTTTGTTCACACTGAACTCTGGCTCAGAGTCATGCCTTCTACAACCGGCATGCTCTGTATCGGAGATTTCGAAAGGCGCTTGGGTCGCCAGTTGATGTCAAGCGACTTCACCAACGCAACAGTAAATAGCCCTAAATTTGAGGCGAAAAGCCAAAGGCTCATGAGTCGCCTCACCGCTCACTAAGATTCGTGTCTTAGTGAGCGGTTTTCAATTTCTAAAATTTGAGTTCACTAATAAAATTTGAAATGATATTCTGACTCGTATGTCTCTTGTAGAAAACCGCAAAGCTCGCTTTAACTATGAAATCCTAGAAAAAATGGAAGCTGGAGTGGAGCTTCTTGGTTTTGAAGTTAAATCAGTAAAGCAAGGGCAAATAAGCCTTGAGAGTTCTCACGTAACGATTCGTGGCAACGAAGCTTTTCTTATTGGAGCGACAATCCCGCCTTACCAAGAAGCAAATACACCAAAAGAATACGATCCTCGAAGAAATAGGAAACTTCTACTTACTAAAAAAGAACTTCAAAAGCTCGAAAAGCTTGAAGCAACCAAAGGATTGACAATCATCCCTATTTCGATGTATAATAAGGGTAGAAAAATAAAAATAGAAGTAGCTGTTGCTCGCGGGAAAAAGAAGTTCGATAAACGTGACGCTTTGAAGAAACGAGAGAGCGATAGAGAGATACGAAGGACTTTGAAAACAAAATAGTTTAGGCATTCCCTGAAAAGACTTGAAGTCTTTTCGAGAAGTTTCAGGGGATGATCGGCCTAGACAAGAAGCGCCATTACTATGATGCGGAGAGGAGCCGAAAGGACTCCTTAATCCCTTTCAAAAACTCAAGTGCAAAATCAATTGTTGCACGGGCAAATAAAGTAGTTTCTCCATATTTTGGAGCTAATGAATTTGCTTTCGCATACGCTCGAGCGTAATACGTTCGCGGTGCGGCGCGATACTAAAAAGTGCCTAACTTTTTAGCTATCGTGATATATCTTTAGGCTACGAAGAGTTGTGTCTCACTTCCCTTCTAAATCAAGAGACTAGAGAATAAAGAGCTTTCGTTTGTTTTGTATCTTTACTCTCGAAACAATGAAGCAAACTAGTCTCCGTAGATGTCATGGTAATCTCTTCTTGCACGGCGGTTCGATTCCGCCCATCTCCACAGATAAAGCTGCCCCGCCTTGAGCGGGGTTTTGCTTTATATGCTGGAGCTATTTGGCGGATCGAACGGTCGGAGCGCGACAGTGCGAGACGGGGTCGCGAAATTTTTTAGCAAAAAAATTATCGTGACTCGATTCCGCCCATTTTTACCACAAAGGATACTCTTTTATTTACTATTTTTTAATAGAAAACGAAATACTCCTCTGATAAAATCAATCGGAAAACCCAATTTTTCAAAGATTTTATTAGGAAATATACCTAACATCACAATAGTTGCTAAAACTCCGATAGTTATAAGAATGTAATTAGAAATTGGTAAATAATATGAAGTAGTCGATAAAGTGATTGAACCCACCCCCACAACAAAAAATAAAATTAGATATTCACTAGTATATTCTCTAGGAATATAAAAATTTTCTTTATTTGGATTACCTTCTCTCTGTAAAGATAATTTTATTTTTTCATTAGCCTGCTTGGTAAGTTTATGTGCAATTATCCATTTTTCTTTGCTGTAATCACCAATTTCAATAAAATTAACCCAAGGCTCTTTTACATTCTCAATATCTTTTAGTATACGATCATAAGTTTGCATCTCTAGCTCATACTCATTCTCATTGGTAGACAATAGGTAGGTTATCCCAATTATCAAGCTCAGAGTTAAGGAGAGTATTCCAATATAGAAATATTCAGTCTGGATAACAAACCCTATCATTTGTGGAGATAGAGCTGCCGCACCTCCAGCTATTGTTGCTAAATACTTAAATAAAGCTCTTCTTTCTTTTCGAAAATCTTTTATTAAAGCTAGACGATCATTTGAGGCTCTCTCATAAACCCTGCCTAAAGAGGTGATAGTTCCCAAAGCTTCTTTTTCAAAATCTATCTGATCATCTTTGTTCATAAAATTTTTTCATAACTAAACGAGATCAAACTTAAAGCTTCTTCCCTCCGCTTGCAAAGATGACCGAGAGAGTTCCGAAAAGTGTAATGTGAGAGTACACAGCCTCCTTAAAGAAAAAGAATGATGCGGTAAGAACGAGAAATGCAACTGCCGATACTAACCGTGGTCTCCATCCGAAAATAAGAAGGAGTCCCACAACTAATTCAACGAGGCCGGCCGAGAGCACCCACATTGCAGGGCTGACTGGAATTGCCGTAGTCATATTGAATTTCTCTACCACAAGGGCAGATATTTCTGGATTTAAAAACTTTTCATATATTGCAAGATAGGTCATGGCAAGACCAATACTTATTCGGGCGACCACAGGTGCCCACGTTTGCATTTTTAGAGACCTCGGCAAAAAAGGGATACCGAAAATATCATCAATACCCGGACGACTACTTGCAAAAAATACGAGTGCAATTGCAATCCCGAAGAAATCCAGGTTCCCCAAAATATAAGCATCAGAGAATAAAGCAGTGAGGTAAAGGAACGCTGCCCCTGTTGCAGCAAGCCCAGTTAGAAAACCTGAAAGCAAAAAGAACCCCAACACTACTTGAATAAGCGAGAAGAGTGGAGTTGCTTCAAGAGCTGGCGAAATCAAAACTCCCGATGTACCTGCGCCGAGAAGCGCAATGCCCAGAGAAAGACGGAGCATCCATGGAAGCAAGTCTTTGTATGAGCCTGCGCGATTGCCTACTCTCACAAGGTAATCCTTAAGAGAGCCAGACTTTTCATAAATCAAAAAAAGAAAGCCGACAATAACTATTGTAATTAATATGATAATGAGATTTGAAGCTTGAGATAAAGGCCCCAATAGAAACCCTATATTATTCTCAACATTAGTCCCCTCTAAGCTTCCCTCAATTACATACCCAACATGAGCACCAACAACAAGTGGCGTTAAGAGAGCAGAAAGAAGAGAAAATATATACTTCATGTCGAATCTTAATGTTTTTAATGATTATTATTTTAAGAAACACTAAACTATATTCATACTGAAACTAGCGACGCTTTTTATATAGTAGCAGAAAAGAAAGTGCCTCACTCTAGGCAACAAACTATACCCTTAGGCAAAGGGAGGTGTATAGTTATATAAGCAGGCTCATTTTCAACAAGGAGGACGTATGCGCGGACAGGTTTTGCTTCTGGAATCCGGACGGCACAGCGAAGCCAACCTTCGAAGTAGGTTGGTAAGTCTTCTGCTTCACACGGGGCTGATCGCTCTCGTACTTGCAACTGCGGGGCAACAGGCGATCACCAGTCTCTCGAAGCCGGAGGAGCACAAGACCACCTACAAGGTCGAACTGCCCCCGCCTGTAATCGAGACCCCGAGAACCGACCAAGCTCCGTTACCTTCAATCGAAGTACCCAAGGGGCATCAAGTGATTATCGCCCCGGTCGATATCCCGGATCAACTTCCGAAGATCGACCTCGGCAGAGCAATCACGAACGCGGATGACTACTCTGGAACGGGTGTACCTGGGGGTCGTGCTCTAGGAAAGGAAGGCCTCGCTTCAAGCGCTTCTGCCATAGCAACACCAGGTAAGGTCTTCAGTGAACACGAAGTTTCGGAACAAGCTGTTGCCCTTTCAGGGAAAGGCTCTCCGAGATACCCGGACATCCTACGGCAAGCCGGGGTCGAGGGGGAATCAATCCTTGAATTCACTGTGGACACGTCTGGTCGCGTCCTCATGAATTCGGTGAACGTGGTGTCCGAAACTCACCCTTTGTTTAGCCAGGCTGGGAAAAACGCTCTTCTCGGTATGCGTTTCATACCAGCAAAGGTTGGAGAACAGAAGGTGCCCCAGAGAGTGCGACTCCCCTTTTCTTTCAACATTTCTCGGGAGGAAGAATCCCACCGCTCGCCTTAGGCGAGCGGTTTTCTTATAGAAGTCTATTAAAATAAAAGATAAACAAAAAATCGTAAGGTATACTATCTTCTATGCCCCGAAAAAAAATAATTTCAATTGTAGTTCTTGCTCTTATTCTTATTGGACTCATATGGGTATCTCGTTCACGGGAAATAAATATTCAAAAAGATACAAAAGAATACTCTTCACTATCTTATGGGATATCGTTCTCGTACAACGACATATACCATATTGAAGAAAAAAATACCGGAAACGGTGAACGTTCTCGACATACCATTATCCTTACAGAAGATACCGAGGAAAATCGTCTAGTCCGCGAAGGAAAGTCTCCCCCACGAGAAGGCCCGACCGCGATTTCTATTGATATATTCCAAAATCTAGAGAAACAATCAGTTGAATCGTGGATAAAAAATACAAGCGACTCGAATTATAAACTTGGTGATGGTACTTTAGTTCCCCTGACACTTAATCAAAAAGATGCATTCAGTTACCGATGGTCTGGACTCTATGAAGGAAACTCCGTTGTATTTACTCACAAAGATAATATCGTCATGATGAGCGTTACTTTTCTCACTCCGCAGGATCAAATTCTTACAGATTTTGAAACACTTCTTGCTACGATAAACTTTGAATAATACAAACTGGAAATTCTACCTAAAAAGCGAAGACGCGTGGCGCGCAATGAAAGAAGCGTGTCTTAACGCGCGCACGTCAATTGATATTGAACAATTCATTCTCGAAAAGGACGATATTGGGGGAGAATTTTTTGAAGTCTTAGTACAAAAAAGAAGGGAGGGTGTACGAATCCGAATTCTATGCGATATGGTCGGAAGCTATGATACATTCGCCTCTTCTATACCCGAGGCACTACGAGACATCGGTATAGAAATTAGATTTTGGAATGTAATAAAGCCGTGGAGGGCGCACACTTTTTTCTCTTGGTTTTTTAGGGATCATAGAAAAATAATGGTTGTTGATAAATATATAGGATTTACTGGAGGGGTAGGCATCAGAGGAGACTTTCGACTCTGGAGAGATACTCACGTGAAAGTAACCGGCGCGGTCGTGGAAGAAATGCAACACTCTTTTGAAGAAATGTGGAGTGCTTCAGAAGAAAGGAATGCGCTAAAAAGAATTAGAAAAACGCGTCGCTTTACTAAAGGCTTTTCTTTTGTGACTAATTCACCGTTTCTCAAAAAACGTTTCTTTTATCAAGAGCTTGTCCAAGCAATACGTAATGCGCAAGAAAGTATATACCTTACTACCCCATATTTTATACCTGACAGGAGATTAAGAAGAATTCTTATAGGCGCTTCAAAACGAGGGGTTGAAACCATAGTACTTGTGCCAAAACAATCAAATCACATATGGGCAGACAGAGCAGGACAGGCATACTTTGAAAAACTCCTAAGACATGGAGTAAAAATATTCTTCTACAATGGAGAGATGCTTCATGCTAAGACCGCTGTAATTGATACCGCTTGGGCAAGTGTCGGTAGCTTTAATTTGGACTCTCTATCAATTCTTTATAACTATGAAGGAAATATTGTGAGTACCAAGAAGGAAGTTATTGAGGAGGTAAGAGGTTTCTTCTCAGAAGACCTCCTTAAGTCAGAAGAAATAACCTACGAACATTGGAAAAATCGATCTAAAAGAGAGAAACTCTTGGAACACCTGACTCTCCCTATTCGTAGATTTTTGTAAAACTATTGCGAGAGCGGAAAAAGAATGATATACAGTATCTACTAAATTATCTTGAGTACGGCACGTATCAATCATCAGATTAAGGCGACAGAGCTACGCGTTATCGGCCCAGAAGGAGAAAACTTTGGAATTATTTCTCTGGGAGAAGCCCTTCAAAAATCAAAAGATTTTGGGCTTGATCTCATAGAGATATCCCCCAATGCTAACCCCCCTATAGCTAAAATAATGGACTATGGGAAATACCAGTACGCAGAAAATAAAAAGCAGAAAGCAGCAAAAGCAAAAACTCATACTACCGAGGTAAAAAGTCTTCAGATCAAGATTGGCACAGGAGAAAACGACCTATCACTTAAGGCTAAAAAGGCTGGAGAATGGCTCCGAGAGGGTCATCGTATAAAACTAGACCTATTCTTGCCGGGGCGGGCAAAATATCTTGATGAAAAGTTTCTCAGAGACCGAATGGAGCGATTCCTAAAACTCATCCCAGAAAGCTATAAAATAGCGGACTCCCCTAAAAAAAGCCCGAAGGGAATGACTGCAATCATAGAGCGCGACAAAGGAGGGGTATAGACTAGACAAGGGCAATAAAATAAGTATTATGAGAGCTTCTTACGTATATGATGAAGACCAATAAATCTTACGCAAAAAGGTTAAAAATAACGAGAAATGGGAAAGTTCTCGCTAGAAAGCCTGGCCAAAACCACTTCAATTCGAAGGAAAGTCGTAGCCGAACTCAACTCAAAAAGAAGAAGACGAGTGATTTTATTATACCTCTCAAGGCAAAAAGTAGATTTTTGGTAAACCAATAACATGACACGAGTAAAAAAGGGCGTAAATGCGCTAAAAACACGCAGAAATATCCTAAGGCAAGTAAAAGGATACCGCTTTGGTAGAAGCACAAAGGAACGCCAAGCAAATGAAGCTATTTTTCATGCAGGAACATATGCATTCGCTCATCGTAGAGACAAAAAGAATGACTTCCGAAAACTTTGGGCGGTTCGGTTAAATGCTGCTTTACGCCCCCTTGGTCACTCTTATAGTAAATTTATTGGAACTCTCAAAAAAAAGAACATAACCCTCGACCGAAAGGTTTTGGCGACAATCGCCCATGATAATCCAGAGACCTTCAAGAAAATTGTAGAAAAAGTTTCATAAAAACACCCCGCCCTTCTGGACACACAGGGCGGGGTGTTTTTTATAGTGAATATTCTATACCTTTTTCTGGAACCACAGCATCTATTCCCACGTAATCTCGTATTCTTTGGCTCAAAAATAGAGATGATCGTGGTTCACCCATAACAACAAATATTTTCTTCAAAAGCGTTTTGTTAATATGGTCGACAAAATCAAGAATATGTTCTTGATCTTTATGGGCCGAATACCCATTAATCTTTATAATTTTAGCCCGTACAGAAACTTCTTTATCATCAATAATTACCTTCTTTTGGCCTTCCTCAAGTAGTCTCCCTAGAGTTCCCGGCGCTTGATAGCCCATAAGGAGAAGTGTTGCATTTGGGTCTGGCAAATAACGAGTCTCGTGATGCAAAATACGCCCGGCAGTCGACATCCCAGAACCAGCGATAATAATCTTTGGTGGCGGAACCCCTTGAATGGACTTAGATTCTGCGACTCGAATAGTTTCTTTAAGTTTTGGGAAACGGAAAATATCATCACCACTTTTTATATCGTCTTTAACTTTATCGTTATAAAGCCCAGATATCTTCTCATAAATCTGGGTAAGCTCTATAGCAAGAGGAGAATCTAAGAAAACAGGGATTGAGGGAATATGCCCTCCTTCAATGAGCTCATTTAGTTCATAAAGAATTGTCTGTGTTCGCTCAAGAGAAAACGCTGGGATAAGCACAACACCCTTGTTCCTTATAGCTTGAACAAGAGCTTCTTTAAAAATCTTCTCTCTCTCCTCTTTTGGCTCGTGGTTTCTGTCGCCATAGACACTATCAACAACAATGAAATCAGCTTCTTCAACATAATCAGTATCCTTGAGAAGAGAAGACGGAGAATTTCCTAAATCTCCAGTAAAAAGTACCTTTGTTGTCTTTCCCCCATCCCGGTCGAATGAAAAAAGAAACATTGATGAACCGAGAATATGCCCAGCATCAAATAACTCAAGAGTAATGCCACCATTCACAATAGTTTTTGTATGAAGAGGAACTGTTTTCCATAGTGACAAAGCCTTTTCGACATGACTTTTTTCAAAAAGAGGTTCTTTCCCTTCCTCTTTCTCAAATTGACCTATACGGGCAGCATCAAAAAGCATCAGCTCAGCAATCTCTTTCGTCTCTCGAGTTGATATAATTTCCCCTCGGAAACCATCCTTTATTAACTTAGGGACTCTGCCGATATGATCAATGTGGCCGTGTGTGAGAAATAAGAAGTTTATATTCTGAGGATTATAAGGAAATGGTTTAAAATTTTCTGTCTGAGCCTCAGGTAACCCCTGAAGCATTCCGCAATCAATAAGCATTTTTGTATTACCGTGAGTAACAAGAAAATTTGCTCCTGTAACCGTGCCGACTCCTCCCCAAAATGTAATCGAAAGATTATTCATTACTAATATTTCTAAGGTATACCCCAATACTTGAAAAAGCCCCTACTAAAGAAAAAGCAATATCTCCCAAAGTATCTACTAACAGGTTATCTCCTGCAAAAGTAAGCCCTATCTTAAACTCAAATATTTCCCAAAAAATTGACATAAGAAGCACACAAAAAAGTGGAGTAAACCAAACCGAGCTTTTCTTTAAAGGAACAATGGCAAAAACACCCATACCTATTACAAACCCTCCTAATATATGGAGAACGATATCAAACCATGGAATAAGCCAGTATAGATAATATTTAAGAGCGAGAAGATGGAGACAGAGAAGAGCGCCTGCGCAAATAAGAGTAAGGATAAGAGCTCTTTTATACTTCATGAAGCTTCATTATACATCCTAAACAAAAAATCTCCTGGGACGCAGGAGGTTTTTTGTTGGGGCTACTTAGTCATATTGCCCTAGTAGAAATACTAGGTGGGTGCTCGCAACATTATCCTATTAGACTGCTTACGCACTCACAAGGACAAGTACTATAAAGCTCCCTGAAAATATCTTTAATCTAGATAATATGCCAAATAACCCTATTAGTATTTTAAACCTGTTTCTGAATAAAACTAGAAAATAAAAGTATTACAAAACAAAAACCCGTCCCTATTCAAGAATTCCGTCGATATTTACATCGTAAAGAATCTGCTCCTGGATCAGTCGATAGCTGATAATCTCTTCGGGTTTAAACCAAATATTAATCTCCTTTTCGGCTTCTTCAGGTTTATCAGTACAGTGGATTAGATTACGAACTGCACGTCCCTGCATATTCGAAGCATCATAAGAGTCTAAAGTAAGGTCTCCTCGAATTGTACCCACATCAGAGGTAAGCGGTTCCGTTCCTCCAACAAGCTTTTTCACAATACCAACAGACTCATTACCTTCAATAACAAGAGCGACCACAGGGCCTAAGGTAATATATTTCAAAAGCGCTTCGACAATATCTCTTCCATACTCTACCGCACTCTTTTGAGGCTCTTTCCCCTCTTTTTTAAGATTGTCTACAATCCTCTGGCCTTTTTCTTGGCACCAGACGTCATCCTTTCCGTAGTGAACTATAGCCCGTTCTCGATCAGGTACAAACATCTTCATTGCAACAATCTTTAAACCAGTCCGCTCAATTCTTTTTACTATTTCACCAATAAGAGACCGCTGAACGCCATCGTGCTTGATCAAAACGAATGTCTTTTGCTTTGTATTATTCATAGAAAATCTTAATTAGATTCCGAGGATATCAAAAATTTCAAGTTTTAGGAAGACCTTTTGATTTGTAACAAATTCACACGATCGCGCGAATTTGTTACACCATAGTCACCACTTCATATTGTTAGAATAATTGGTCCTGATGCCCCTACAGCAACTGTTTTTTCTGCATGAGCAGAACGCTTACCGTCTCGAGTCCGATATGTATACCCATCCTTATCAAGAACAATTTTACCCTTGCCCAACACAAGCATTGGTTCTATGGCCAAGACCATACCCGAAACGAGTTTTAGACCTTCTCCAGGCTTCCCTGTATTTGGCACATAAGGATCCTCATGCACCGCATACCCTACTCCATGACCAGCTAAGTCCTCGGCTAATTCAAGGTTATATTTTTTTGCAACCTGACCAATTGCATAACCTATATCGCCTATAGTATTCCCTTCCTTTGCCATAGAAATCCCCGCACTTAAGGACTCCTCAGTGGCTGCGATTAAACGAAGATCTTCATCTGAAACGGAGCCTACGGGAAGAGTAACAGCCATATCAGTAAAAAGCCCCTTATATATAAGCCCCAAATCTAAAGTGACAATGTCCCCCGCTTTTAGAAGTCTCGGCACCTCATTTGGAATACCGTGAACAATCTCATCGTTTATTGAAACACAGAGAGAAGCAGGATATGGGCGTCGTGCGCCGTGAGGAGTATACCCAAGGAAAGACGCTTTGGCCTCTTCCTCTTCTAGGAGTCTCTCCGCCTCTTTATTTAAAAAATCAGTAGAGACTCCTTCAGAAACAAGTTCGGAAAGACAACGAAGAATACGCGCATGGCGACGTCCACATTCTTTTAGAATCTCTATTTCTTCCTCTGTCTTTAAGGAAATCATAAACGAGAGACAATGCTCTCTTGGATTTCTTTCTCGACCAATTCAATACTTTGTTCGCCATTGATTCGAACAAAATTTTCTCCTAAAGATTTTTCAAAAAAAGATACCGCGGGGGAAACATCCATGTCATACCAATCAAGTCTTTTAGTAATTTTATCCGAACCCTGATCATCAAAACGCCCGCGTTCACGAAGTCGCTTCTCTGACCATTCCCGAGAAACATCGAGATTGATAACAAAAACTTTAGAAAAAGAAAAGAAAGTAAATGAACTCACAAGAACCTGCGCCTCAGGAAGAGAACGTGGAGTTCCGTCAAATATAACCGACATGCCTTCCTCAAAAGAAGAGAGAAGTAGATGTGACCACATATGACATGCAAGAAAATCTGGCTGACGAACCGAACGCTCATAGAGATCTTTTGAACGTCTTTGAGAGAAAGTCTCTCCTTGAATAAATTCTCGAAATAAATTGCCTGTTTCTATGTATAAAACCGGAGCAATGTTTCTGCTGGCAAGAAAAGCTTTTAGGAGTTCCGCTTGAGTACCTTTCCCACATCCAGAGCGCCCAATGAATACAAAAGCGTAGGACATATATACTCTAGTATATCACGCGAGAAGATCTAACTTTTAATACTCTCGAATAGAAATCTGAGCTTCAATCTTCTTAATAAGATCGATAATCACAGAAACGGCAATGAGAAGCCCTGTGCCACCAATAGAAAGCGCTTGAATATTTGTAATACCTCGCATGATAAGGGGTAAAACGGCAATAAGGCCGAGGAAGAGAGCCCCAACGAGTGTCAATCTTGTAACAACTTTAGAGACATGTTCGATAGTTGGTGCGCCCGGGCGAACACCTGGGATAAAGGCTCCGCTTTTTTGAAGATTGTTAGCAATCATAACAGGATCGAAAGTAACAGCTGTATAGAAGTACGTAAAGACAAAAACTAGAAAGAAATATGCTCCAGCGTAGAACCAAGGATTCGCAATTATACCGAGAACAAACGTAGATATCGTCTTCACAATCGCACTATCAACATTAAGGAGGAATGTGAAAATAAGCTGAGGGAATAAGAGTATAGAAAGTGCAAAAATTATTGGGATAACACCAGCTTGATTTACTCGCAAAGGCAAATAGGTTGAAACTCCTCCGTATACTTTTGCGCCACGAACTCTTTTAGCATAGGTCACAGGAATTGGTCGTTCTGCCTCTGTAATCACGACAACCCCAAATATGACCGCTACTGCAGCAACCAAAAATGCTATATAAAGAGGGATTTGAGACGGATCAAAGGTAAAGATAAGCTGTAAAAGTGCCTGCGGTAATTGAGCAACGATACCAGCAAAGATAATAAGCGAGGTTCCATTTCCAATACCAAACTCTGTCATCAATTCTCCAAGCCACATCAGGAAGAGAGACCCTGCGGTAATAATGATGAGATTAGTTGCCATCTCAAAAGGAGCGAGTGGCGCTATAACACCTTGTCGAGAAAGTAGAGTTAAGAAACTAAATCCTTGAATCAAGGCGAGCGGTACAGAGATGATACGAGAATATTGCGCAAAACGCTTTCTGCCAGCTTCGCCTTCTTCTTGGTAAAGTTCTTTGAGCTTTGGGAAAATAATCGTAAGAAGCTGCATGATAATCGACGCCGTAATATAAGGACCGACACCAAGCATAATAATTGAGAGATTTGAAAGTCCTCCTCCAGAGAAAAGGTTAAGAAGTCCCAAGAACTCATTACCAGAGAAATAACTCTCAAGGCGGGCAACGTCAATTCCAGGAATTGGAATATGAGAAAGAACTCGAAATACAACAAGAGCAAAAAGCACGAACATCATTCGTTTTCGAAGCGTGAGATCTCCCCACACAAGACGTATCTTCTCAAAAAAAGTTTTCATACTGTTTTAGCGTACTACACCACCAAGAGCAACGATCTTTGCTTTAGCGGGCTCAGAGACTTCACAAGATGAAATATTTAATTTCACATTTAACTCCCCTCCTCCTAAAATTTTCACCCGTGGATAGGTCCCCTTTTCTAGAGAAACAATACCTTTTTCAACTAATGTCTTTGGAGATACAGTGTCTCCTGAGGAAAAGACATTTAGAAGAGATAGGTTTACCGCATATGATTTTCTGCGAATACTCTTTAAAGGCGAAATTCCTCGTCCACGTAGCTTTGGAAGTCTCTTAATAATATCTCTCATCTCTGGTCTTTTCTTTCTACCTGAACGAGCATTCTGCCCCTTAGTACCTTTCCCTGAAGTCTTACCCCTAGTACCTCCACGGCCAACTTGAGTAGAGCGTTTATTTTTTATTCTCCTTTTTAAATTGTGGTGCTGCATAAAAAATTATTTTTTTCGTGAAATCGTCTGAGATAAACTGTCGAGAGCACGCACTGTAGCCTTTGCAATATTTGCTCGGTTTTTTGAGCCAGATAATATTTTCGCGTTCACAGAAGAGAGGCCTGCAAGTTCAAGTACGAGACGCGCAGAGCTTCCAGCAAGAAGACCTCGCCCAGGAGCTGGCATAATGAGAATTCGGGAACTTCCGTATTTTGCATCTACTTCATGCGGAATGGACATTTCTTTTGTAGTGCGGACTGAAATCATGTTTTTCTTAGCATCACGAAGTGCTTTATCAATTGCAATTGGGGTATCTCCAGCCTTACCTTGTCCAACCCCAACCAAGCCCTTTCGGTTACCAGCAACAAGAGTTACAGAAAAACTAAAACGGCGTCCACCAGAAGTCACACGAGTTACTCGACGAATTGATACTGTTCTTTGGTCAAACTCTGATCTTACACGAGTATCCTTTCGTGGAGCGCGTCGAGGATTTTTCTTATATTCTCTAGTAGGATTATGCTCCTTCTTTACTTTATCTTGAGAAGAAACGCTCACTTCAGTTTCTGGAAGAGCTTCTGTTGTTATGTCTTTTTGATCTTCGGTATTCATAAGAAAATTTGGGGTAAATAAAACTAAAATGACAGCCCTGCCTCACGCGCACCTTGCGCAAGCGCTAGAACTCGACCGGTATAAATATATCCCCCGCGATCAAACACCACCTTACCAATGCTCTTTTCGAGCGCTTTTGTTGCGATAAGTTTCCCTAGCATTTCCGCTTTTTCCATTTCACTTTTACCCTTGATATTTTTAGTGCTTCCAGAAACTAATGTCACAGATGCTTCATCATCAATAATCTGTACAGAAAGATACTTGTTTGATTTAAATACAGAAAAGCGAGGGCGCTCTGTAGTTCCCTTCACCTTTGAACGAATACGAGCATGTCGTCTGGTTCTCTTTTCTTGTTTTTGCTTTGATGCGTTTTTCATATTTTCTATACAGACTTCTTGCCTTGTTTTATTTTGATTACTTCATCAAAATAACGGAGGCCTTTGCCCTTGTACGGCTCTGGTTTCTTAAGGGCTCTAATTTTTGCGGTAAATTCTCCAACAAGATCTTTTTCGATCCCAGATATGGTAATAGTATTTTTTTCTATTCCCACCTTAATGCCACTTGGGATAAGTACTTCTACAGGGTGAGAAAAACCAAGGGCCATAACAAGGGTGTCTCCTTTTACATCAACTTTATAACCAATACCTTCAAGTACCAATTTCTTCTCAAAAGTGGAGTTGACCCCACGAATCATATTGGTTAAGTGAGACGCATAAGTTCCCCATAAAGCTCGCGCCTCAAGATTTTCCTCTTTCTGAGAAACAGAAACCCCGTCTGGAGAAATAGAAACCTCTACTTCTTTAGCCAAAGGTCGGGAAAGTGTTCCAAGGGGGCCTTTAACTGCAACGTGCCCTTCAGAAACAATTACTTCTGTGTTCGAAGGGATAGCTATTACTTTTTTTCCAATTCGTGACATATAAAAATTACCAAATCTCAAACAAAGCCTCTCCTCCGACCTTCTCTTTGCGAGCCCCATCATCGGTCATAATGCCTTTAGGGGTGGAAAGTATAAGAGAGCCATAACCTTGTTTAACTCGTCTGATTTCCCCAACTTTTTTATATATCCTTCGTGAAGGCTTAGAAACGCGTCGAACTCCCTTTATAAGAGGATTATTTTTGTTATAGAGAACTCCTGCTTCAATACTTTTTATAACTTTCTTGCCTTTCTTACTAAACTCTCCAATAAATCCCTCTTTCTCTAGAACGGCACATATTTCATTCTTTAGTTTTGAGTACGGGAAAGATACCGTTTCCTTTCGAGCAACTCCAGCGTTATATATTCGAGTTATCATGTCAGCAATTGGATCGGTCATAGGAAAATATAATTACCAAGAAGATTTTTTAATACCAGGGATTTTACCTTCATTTGCAAACTCTCGAAAACAGATTCGGCAAAGATCAAAATCTCTCATATAGCCACGCTTTCGACCACAACGAAAACAACGATTTGTTGTTCGGCTTGTGAATTTCGGTTTCTTTAGAGACCGAGCGATGACTGATTTCTTTGCCATGCGATAAATGTGGGGTAATAACTCTAGTGTTTAAACAAAAAAAGCTCGAAAAAGCTTGCGACTTATCCTATCAAGGGGGGTTACCCTTGTCAATAAAGATCTTTCGAGAGAATTAGCCCTTATTTCTAGGTATAATTTCTCGTCCTCCGTAAGTAAAAATGAGCTCTCAAAGAAGCTCATTTTTACTTACGAGAATCTACTTCTTTTTTAAAAGGAAAGCGAAGATAATCAAGAAAAGCTCGGAGTTCGTCTTTGTTGCGAGCAGTCGTTACAATCGTAATCGCAAGCCCAAAAACATCCTTAAGCTCCTCATCTGTCGTTTCAGGGAAGATCGTATGCTCACGAATCCCTAGAGTATAATTACCCATTTCATCAATTGCAGAGAGTGATGTGCCACGAAAATCCTTAGTACGAGGAAGCGCCACGTGAATAAGCTTATCGAGGAATGAAAACATTCTTTTTCCTCGCAATGTTACTTGAAGTCCTACCGGATCACCTTCTCGTACCTTAAATGCGTCGACTGATTGCT
>CAYVDB010000004.1:0-46414 GCA_964450705.1 uncultured Candidatus Saccharibacteria bacterium
TGAATTCTTAGCTTTAAATCGTTTAAGAATACTTTTTCGAGTCGCTCTCGTTCTCCTTGCTCCTTCGTTTCAGTGATACGGTTATAGTTTTCCAAAGAAAATTTGGAGTCTATCGGAATAATATAGTCTTTCACTCGCACAATTGCATCAACAATATTTCCATCTCGAAATGGATACTGCATTTCAAAACTTCCCGGTGGTAGTACGTTCTTAAGTAACGTTTCCAAATAATACTCTCCAAGAATCCCGCGCTGCTTTGGATTTTTTAAAATATCTTGAAGAGACTGGAGCTGATCGGCAAAAGAAACCACTTGCTTATTAGTCTCATCAAGTCGAGTAAGGCGTTCAGTAATATCACGAATTATCTTCACTGATTCTGTTGAAGAGTGCCTTAAGGCATCATTTAGTTGTTTAGAAGACTCAACCATTCGATCATCCACCACGCGAGTCAGATCATTCATATTCCTTACTAATTCATTGAACTGATTCTGGATTAAGACAAGCCCAGAACTTTCTTCTTCTACTCCCCCGCCACGTTTCATAAGACGCCACAAAATCACAGCGTTTAACGCGAGAATAACAAAAATTATAATCACAAATAGAGAGGATTCTGCCACAGTGAAACTATTATAACACCCCTTGAGAAGAAGCTCGAAACGGCTATACTGAAAGGTATGTTACATGAAAAAATAAAAGAACAAGTGAAGGAAGCAATGCTTTCCAAAGATTCGGTTCGATTAAATACAGTTCGAGGACTCCTTGCGGCATTCACCAATGAGCTTGTGGCTCAAAAAAGGAAACCAACGGAGCTATTGTCTGATGAAGAAGTTTTAAAAGTCATCGGGCGAAACGTAAAACAAAGAAAAGACTCTATCGAACAATTCACTGCCGGAGGGAGAGCAGACTTGGTTGAAAGCGAGCAAGCTGAACTTAAGATCCTGGAAACATACTTACCTGAACAAATGAGTGAAGAAGAAATTACTGCGTTTGTAAAAAGTAAAATCGAAGAAAACCCAAATATTGATAAAACAAAGCTCGGCATGTTTACAGGAGGAATTATGAAAGAACTAAAAGGTCGCGCCGATGGGGCTCTGGTAAAAAAGATTATAGACTCTCTTCTAGTCTAAATACCGTTTACACAAAAAGCCCTTAAGTGGGTTTTTTGTTGTCCACAGACATTTGACTTTTCTATTAAAATATGATAAGATGTAGGCCAGAACGTAGGCTCATTTCCAATCCTTCAAGGAGGCAATGTGGATCTGAATCCCCGAGAAGCCTCACTGAAAGCAGACTTCTCCGCAAAACTTGCACGCATACGAGAGGCTCGACCTGGCGGAAAAAGCCACCAGGACGACTTCCTGCTTGTGGCACGGGATCTTTTCCCTATCTACGGAGAGTCTGACGAAGAGCTCCGAGACTTCATGTCTCGAGCAGGACGTATCTTGTCAAAAGGGAAAAAGAGGAAGAAGACTCATTTCCCTAGCGACGAAGAGGTGGAGACCATGGCGCAATACGCTTCAGGCCTATATCTCGATGGGGTAAGCTTTGATGATGCTCTCATCAGAGGACTCGAAGAGAGTGGCTTCCGATACGTAAAAGGAGCCATGGGCAGTGTGGCGCGAAAAATGCGCGCAATTCTTGGTCCATCAAGCAATAAGGCTTCATTGGACACAGGGCAACCGAAAGGTTGCCGCGTTTTTTTATTTATACAAATCCTTCTTTGCGAGTTTCGTACTTGCGAAGGATTTCCTGCTCAATATCAACTCGATCTCGGCCATAGGTATCGTATGAACGAAGTTTTATATCTTCGGCATGAATATCATTCTTAGCTCCTGGCGGAAGTGTTTCTATATCAAACGGCTTTACTGGTTTGCCATGAACAAGCATCTTTAAGTACGCATGCCGGTTCGGAATATTTATTATTTCGCTTGCTGAAAATACTGGCTCAAACTGTTTCGCAAGATACTCCGCATCATCTGTCCCCACGCGAAAACATGCTAGTGTGCCCACGTTACCAAAGACAGCATTCTTTATATCTTCAGAAAGTTGCCCTATAAACTGATGCGCAATTGAAAGAGAAAGCTTATATTTTCTAGCTTCTGAAAGAATGGTTGCGATTGATGGAGTGGTAATATTCTGGAACTCATCAATATATAGATAAAACGGTGGGAGATCTTTGCCGAAAGAATCTACTCGAGAAAGCGCGGCCATAAGAATCTTACCCACAAGAATAAGTCCGATAAGGTTAGCATTTATATCCCCAAGACGGCCTTTAGCGAGATTCACTAAAAGTATCTTTCGGTTATCCATAATGTCCCGGAAGTTGAAGGAGGATTTTTCCTGAGCAATGATAGGTCGCATAATATCGTTTGCCAAAAATACATCAAACTTTGAAGTGATGTACGGAACGATATTTGCTAAAGAAGCTTCTCCGCCGGCTTTCTCTGCAATTTCTCTCCAAAATTGGCTCACAATAGGATTCTTGCATCGAGATAATTTCATTAAACGAAATTCTTTATTAGAAAGCACTCGAGAGACGTCAAGAAGCGTCGAGCCAGTATCTGGGTCTTCTATCACAAGCATGGTTGCATTTCGGAAATATTGTTCAAACATTGGCCCCATAGATTCTGGCACAGCACCATAAAGTTTCTGGAAGATATTAAAAAGCTCATTGACCACAAATGTTTTCTGCTCAGGGAGATTTTTATCATACTCGAGCATATTTAGCGCCATCGGGCGCTCTACATAGCTCGGGTCAAAATAGATAACATCCTTTACCCTGTCTTTCGGGACCCGAGAAAGCACATCCACAATATCTGAGCCATGCGGGTCAATCATACATACCCCATTTCCTCTTTCGATATCTTGAATGATCATATTCTTGAGAAGGGTTGATTTCCCAGTACCCGTTTGCCCGATAGTGTAGAAGTGCCTCAATCGATCTTCATCAGACATAAATACTTCGGTCTTAGCACCTCGATGAGAGTTAAGCCCGAGGAGTACGCCTTCTTTAGGTAAATCAATTGGAGCTGGGGCTCCGCCTGAAGCAAGAGTCTTTAACTGTGAGACACCTTTTAAAGCAAGAGTATGAAAGTGAATTAGAGAAGTAAGTTCTGAAAGGTTGAGGGGAATCAGTTCGCTTCTATCAAGAGCTCTAAAGGCAAAGTTTCTGAAGAGTTTTCGGAGCGCACCACCTTTCAATCGCTCAAAGCGCAAAGAGTTCCCTTGCGGATTATCAAATTGATTAAATCCTGATTCAATTTCAGACAAAACACTTTCAGATCGATTTTTATCTGGAGTAGAAACAACAAGTCTTAGGGCTACAGATACAATAGGTTTCCCTATTTTCTGACGAATCTTTTCAATCGGTACCTGGTCGATCGGCTTTCGCTCCTCTTTCTCGTCTTTCTTTTTGGAAAAGAGTATCCCTCGTAAAGTCTTACTAATCTCTCCAGAAAAAGTAGTTGGGAGATCAATTGCCTCACGGAGAGGCACCCCTTTTTCTATCTGCGAAAGAGCATACTCAAACCGTTTTGAGTGAGAGTCTCCTGCGGGAGTCATGAGCACTTGAATACACGCCCCTTCTCCATCCTTAGCAATCTTAGAAAAACTATTGAGAATCACATTGAGCGGATCGTGATCAAATGCTTCATATGTTTTTATAGGAAAAATGGAATTACCTCGTGAACGCACTACGCTTCCGAGAGAAACCCCGTGCTCATGAAAAATATTATGATCATCAGCGACCTCTCTGATTTCTGCATCGTGGAAAATCGATAGAATTTGTTTTTCAAAGAGATCGCTTTTTGTATTTGGTACTGATACATAAAATACAAATTCTGCGCTTCCATTACTATTCGCAATTTCAAGTACAATATGATTCTCCATTGGGTCATTCTCTGAAGATACAGATAACATCCCAGAATAAAACTGCTCCATCCCAGAAACAATTTCCTTAAGTGGCCGTTCTGCTTCTCCTTTTTTCTCTGGAAGTACCACTTCGTAAAGTACCATATGAAGCGCCTTGGAAAGAGGAGCCTTTGGAGGAAGCCCCTTCACGCCAAGACCCTTCTTCACATACTGAACAAGAAAACGATGAAAATCATCCTCTACGTGCGTATCACCGAGATTTTCAATAACAGAAAGTGTATTTTTTATGCCTTTTGTATTTAAGAGAATAAGTAGCTCTTCTATTTTCTTATCATGAGTTTCGGGAGAAAGATTCTCTACAAGAGAGTGTATTGTATCCGTTTTTAACGAAAGATTGCTGTCGAGCACATGTTCGGAAGGGAGTTCTCTGTATGTAGAGAGGCTCTCACGAATCAGATCATCGTGAGATATCTCCGCTCCACGCTCTTGAAGATTTGTTCCTTTTTCAGCAACTCGTTCCTGAAAAAATTTTTTCTCTTCTTCAGTGGTTTTAAATTTATTTTCGGGAATAAACGAACGTAGTTCCATATACTATTTAATACAGTATACCATCTAAAATAAAACCCAGACCTAAAACACGATTCCTTCAATAGGCCAACCTAGAAAGATTAAGCCGCGAAGAATGCCCGTAGACTTAAACTATTGCCACGGTTCAAAAATACTTGCTTTTTCTAGTAAATATGTTATAATGTATGAAGACAACCTTCATAGGAGATCTTTATATGGGAACAGAAAAGAAGCCGAGCAAGAGTCTCGGATACGTGATCCTCATCGGCGTCTTGCTTCTGCTTGCCTTGAGCCTTGCAGGGTGCGACAGGTTCGAGGAGAGAGACTTCAGGGTCGTGGTAAACAACATCAATAGCCCTGACCCAGTAACAGCATACGCTGCCGGGCAGGAGCTTGGCTCTGTTGTTCTGGGAGTCCCTCAGAGCTTCACCATATCCCTTCCAGTGCCAAACACTGTGGGGACTGGGCCGGAAGAGACTCGGCAGTGCTTCCCTGTTTCGGGAAGCGTTCTCAAGAAGAACCTCTCTTCACGTAGCAACCCTGTTTGTTCGCGCGAGAACCAGATCGTTACGGTCGATTTCGAAATCGACCGTGGAGTTCTGGATATCAGAACGCGAGTGCAGTAACACCACCCTTCGGGGTGGTGTATTTTTTATAAAGAAACACCCTCTTTTATTAGTAACTCCCTTTTACTTGGCCCGTTTATTTGATTATATTCTCCAATCTTTCCATCTGAACGAATTACTCTGTGACACGGAACCCTAGGATCTGTATTTTTTGAAAGTGCGGTTCCGACTGCACGAAATGCACTCGGTTTCCCTATCGCCCAGGCAACTTCTTTGTAAGTGCGGGTCTCTCCTTTTGGTATCTTTTTAACTATCGAGTAGACTTTCTCAGCAAATGTTTCTTTTTTCATAATTAAATACAAGTATATCAAAACCCTCAAAGGACAAGCCTAAGAGGGTTTTGATATCTAATTACTATGAAGAGATTACTTCACTCGAACTACTACGCCAGTTGTAGCGTCGATATCTACCCGTCGATCGCCGTCAAAGCGTACTGCCCACACAACTTTTCCTTCTTCCATATCAAGCTGTATCTTGATTACAACCTTTCCGGGAAGAGCAATGAGCGCAAGTTCTTTTGCCTTCTCTGCACTTATTGTAGGAACGAAAGTCGATGGCACATCACTATCTCTTTCAAGAACTTTCTCTATCTTCTTTTCAGTCTTATCTTCTATTTTTTGGATGCGAACCTCGCCGTTATTTGACCAGTTGCGAACAACGGTTGCATCCACTGTGAGAGTCTTGTCAGGATCAATTTGGCCTCGTGCGCCAACATAGTCTCCTACCTTCCATCCTGTAAGTGATCTGTTATTACCCGCAATTTCCGTATCTTGATAAATGTTTACTGTCCATGATCCGCCCCAGCTTTTTACCATGATCTTACCAGTAGTAGACCCGGTTGTGGTAGAGATTGATTCAATCTTTCCGCGAATCAAAGCCTTTCCTTTTGGCCCAACCTCAAGAATAATAGGCTGGTACTCTCCTCTACGAACCATTTCCCCTTCAATCTTTTCAATCCTTTTCTTTGCGGTCTCCTCTATCTTTTGAATAAAGTTCTTATTCTTGTTTTCACTTCCTGTTTCAGCAAATGCAGCAGTTGAAGTAAGTGCAAATGCCACAACAAGAAAGAAAGCACTAATCTTTTTCAAATTCATACGTTTTTATAAGTTAATAACCAGATCAATTATACACTGATCTGTCGCTTATTGGAGACGTACCATAAGAACTCTTCTTACATAAAAAAAGACCCTCTCAAGGAGGGTCCTAACGGCGGGCAAGAGATTTCTTGATCTTCTCCGCTTTCTTCCGAACACAATCAATCCTCTTACGCTTGTCCTCATCAAACGGAACGAGACGTGGAGGATTATCCCCCAAAGACGACCAGAGATTGAAGCTAAGCCCAGCCGTACGAGATTGAACAAAGAAGTCCTTCTCTCGTTCGGTACACTGCCACACAAAAAAGGGCTCCTTCCTTCTATATCCCCTGATTTCTCGGGGAGACTCCTCGGCATCAAGTTCGCGAGAAAACACCCCATTCGTGTGAGCATTGAGTGGCTCAAGAAACCACAGCCTTTTGCCATGTCCCATGTGTTCCCCCTTGAAAATATGAACTCTCTTTGTTTTTTATAATACAAAGAAGTATTGTTGTCAAAAACAAAAACCAAGCCCCCTAAAATTGAGCGATTACTAACTTTCTCATACCCATCATCTTCTTAAATGCGCCAGGCTTTTTGATAAGCCCTTCCCAGTCTTCTGGCACAACCTGCCAACTCAAACCGTATTTATCTTTCAGCCACCCACATACGCTTTCTTGTCCGCCATTTGTGGTTAAAGCATTCCAATAGTAATCAATCTCTTCTTGATCTTTACAGCTAATCGAAAATGAAACAGCTTCATTAAACTTAAATTCTGGCCCCGCATTAATAGCAATAAAGTGCATTCCGAGTATTTCAAACTCGATCGTCAAAACTTCTCCCGCCAAGTGCTTCTGAAAATCCGCAAGTCCCTCAGCCTCACTTTTTGGGTAATACATCGTTGAAATAATCTTTCCATCTGGAAAAACACTCAGATAAAAATCTACTGCCTCTTTTGCATTACGATCAAACCACAAATTGGGAATTACTTTTTGCATATTATCTATTCTATTATAGATAAATCAGGCCATTGACAACAATCTATATAAAACTTACATTTTAAATGGTTGCAAAGATGTTCTTTGCTAAACCAAACACAATCCTCAAAACAGGAGGCTCGCCATGAAGAACCCGAAAAAGTTCTCTTGGAAAGCCACCTCAAAGGAAAAGCCTATTTCTGGCACGATCGTGTGTCAGGAACAGTGCAGCTCCGGCGGTGGTGGCAACGGCAAGTGCGGCACCGGTAAGTAACCGAGATCGCCTAGCCCTCATGAGTACAACACTTCCAAAGTTGTTGTACTCATTTCTATTTTAATGCCTCCGTGAACCTATTAGATCCAATCTTCATCAACTCATCCCAGGATAAATTCTTATTGTTATCCCTAAACTCTTTCACCAGCCAGTATCCAGCGGAATATCCTGTCCACTTTTGATACATTTCATTACCGAATAGAAATTCTTTTATAAGATTCCTATCTTTAGATTGCAAAATATCTTTTGACTCCTTTAGGAGCTTAAGTGCTTCAGTTTTAGTGAGGGATCCAGCCCACTTACTTACTTTAGTATCAAAATACTGTTCCCTGAAATTCTCTGCGAGGCCCTCCAATAATATCTCATCCAGGAGCGTATAATTATTGAAATTATCGTAGTGATGATAATAGAAGATAGTGTGATTTAATTCATGGGCCACAGTATTTTCAATAGATTTATTTGAATATTCATCTAGGTTTATAAATAAATGGAAAACACAGCTGTAAACCGCCACAGCCATTACCCCTTCAAAAACTTTATCTTCTTCAGTGGTGAGATATGGATGAACAAAAATAAAATTCTTTGTAGGAACAGTTAATTTTTCATTACACTTCCGAATAGTCTCCAATATAATCTCCCCAATCTCTAATTTTTGACCTTCAGATATTTCTTTATATTTACCAGGGTCACCTTCTCCAATATGATCCAATAGACCTTGTTTTAATAAATTAATATCAGCATAGCCAGAATAATCGACACTTCCTTTCTCTTTCATTAGAGAAATAATAGCGTCAACCATATCACTCCTATCTTTGAATTCCTCGCTTGGAAAATAAAATTCAATCTGCGATAAATCCTTATTCATCAGATCATACTAGCAAAATAAAAAAGAGGCAGAAAGCTAAAAGCCTTCTGCCTCTCGAGCTACTCAAAAGGATGAGGAAACCTAGTTAACTGCCCATACATCAGTCTGCCTCGCCCAAACCTCTCAGCAACCTCATAGAGGCGACTCATTCCAGCTGGTTCTTGCCGATAACCAAACGTCATCTGAGCAGTTCCCGGCACGATCGCCCTAATGATACTCAGCCCGCGATTTCCTCCATACTCATCCGAGAGTTCGAGTGGAACAACTAAATGTTTCCAGTTCTTACTCTCGAAACAAGCCAGAAGATCATCCCAAGTCCGAGAGGTTTCAGATCCGACTTTTTGGAACGGGACAACCCTCCGACTTGCAACCAGGAAATCTGCACGACGGAAGTACCGTTCTTGACCATAGAGACGACCGTGATCATTCGGCCAAACAACATCCTCAGGCAGAATCTTCCTCGGCACACCATTCTGCAAGCGATGGAGAATCGAAGCCTCCACCTCTGTGAGTGCATGACTAACAGCGTACTCGATGTTAAAGCTAGAACAAGATGCGCAAGTGGTAAAGGTGTGCTCTGTGCTTTGAGCCATCACAAATACCACGGGCGCGAGATCGAGTGAATGGTCAACGATCCACACCTTAAACCCAATATTCTGTAGCTTGCGAATCCTCTTTTGAATGATCTCTGGCAGAGACCTTTCAGACACCGTAGGCATATCGAGTTTACAGAAATACGAGTTGATAAATGCATCTCGCTCAACCAACTCAAGGGTTCCAGTCTCAATTGACACTTGCTTATCAGGATGAGCCGCGCATCCAGACGAGTTTGAAAAACAGTAGTAAGGTGTTTCTGGGAAGTATGGAAAATAGACATGATCAGCGAGAA
This sequence comes from uncultured Candidatus Saccharibacteria bacterium, assembly GCA_964450705.1. Lineage (GTDB taxonomy): Bacteria > Patescibacteriota > Minisyncoccia > Phycocordibacterales > Zambryskibacteraceae > CAYVDB01. The sequence continues at coordinate 9,142 of CAYVDB010000004.1, forward strand.
CATAAGATTCATTGCCTCTCAAGTCATAACCCCTTGCCCAGGCATACCTCATCTGCTCATCAAACGGCGCGAATGGAAAATCCTTTACCCTATACTGATCCTTATGGAATTGGACGACCTTTCGGGGGTCTACAACATTATCCAATTCACGATAGGCAGCATAGGTCAGTTTGGGTATACACCCACAAGACGCCCACTCTCTAGCTTCTGAGATAGCTTTTTTCATAGCCATCTCAGGAGAAGGATCTCTGCCGTGCGACCAGCTTCGTTTATCTGACAAGCGAGCTGATGCAATAGCGAAATCAGGCACATAACCTTTTGCCATTGGGATTGCCCAATCCACTTGTATACGTGAGGATTCTTGTGGATTTACTTGCTGGCCCTCTTTACCAAAGACAATGAGAGTGAGTGGGCGATACTCATCCGGAAGCTCTATGGCGTTAGCCACGAGCTCATCCACAAATCCTCCAATTTCTAGAGTAGCAATCCCTTGTCGAGTCGCTTCCAAAAGAATGTTTTGAGCAGAGTGCCCAGCTTCTAATGGAACATAGAGCATGCTTCGATTACCGTATTTCTGATTCGCGAGAGAAAATGAACCACTAATGACGATTGCGCCATGTGCCCCTTTCTCGATGCCTGCAGGATTCAAGAAAGCTCTCGCAAATCTCAAGACATCTGCCGAGATCAAGCTAAAGCCTACGGAACCTGCTTGACTGTAAATTGCTTGGTATATCCCAGGATTCAAGTCGCCCGTCTTTGCAAACAGGACGATGTGAATTTTGAGAGGATACAACGCACCGGCGGATGGTACAGACCGATGTAGTCGCCCATCAGTGGTCTGATATTCTCCATACGCACTCCAAAGCAAATCAACAACAGCTTGAAAATCCACAGTCTCTCCAGAGAAAACGCGAACAGACTTACGTCGACTTATAATTTCAGAAAGACTATTTCCTGAAGGTTTATAAGCCCGTTCTAAGACATCTTGATGGTGTCTTTCGAACGACTGAGAGACCATTAATGCCACCTCACTGTCGCTGACAATTCTTGGGAAACGCATTGGATTCGTGACAGTTTCCCAAAATCTACCCTCGAGAGTTTTTCCATCAACAATTACTTGTTTTTGAAATAACTCTTCGATAAGACCCTCGATTGAAGTTCGTTCCCAGTCTTGAGAAAGAACATCGATCACCTCACCCAACTTCCTGCTTCCATTACAGAGATCAAGAAGCTGAGCAATAACGGCTCGGGGGACTTCAACAACCACTTCCTTGTCGAGAGTGTTAAAGACTGTCCTATTGCCTGTAGTAAAGGCCGAAGCCCACACAATAGGAATGCTCGTAAGGTCCATGATTTATCCTTTTGTTTGTGTTGTCTAAGGACTGGCTATCTGACTTGACACTATATAGCATATATTACTTTGTCAATTAATTTGTATCTCTATAAATACAAGACCAGGAGCGCTGTTACGCACAGTTTTTATGTGGTCACAAGTTACTAAGTATTTTGAAGCTAATCGCACAAAATACGTAAGTACTTGCCGACCCCGTCTCGACCGTTTCTTTACTAAGAAACATATCTACGACTTCACAAAAAGCACAAAATCCCACGCAGGTGGGATTGTTGTGTCTTTTTGTGACCCTACGGGGAATCGAACCCCGATTTAAGCCTTGAGAAGGCTTCGTCCTAACCGTTAGACGATAGGGCCAATAATATTTACTAATCTACATCAGGTTCGATTCGATGGGAATCTTTCCTTTATGCCTCCTAACTTTGCCACCCGCCTCGCGTCGATGAGCTTTGCGAGTCAAGGCTGGTTGAGAAAAAAGAATACAAGAAATAACGGTTTTTATCAAGAAAAACTAAATCTTTATCTTGAGTACTTTGTATATTGTAATCACTGCGTAAGGGACTATTACAAAAAATAGATATTCCTCTAGAGGCAAAATGCCTATGTATATCCCCAAGAGTTTCTCTCGGCTAAAAAACCAATGCCCAGACCATACCGCATAGGTATCCCACACAACTCCGATAACAAAGAAAATCAGCGGGATAATAATTCTCTCTTTTCTTGAAGAAAAAAGATGAATACGAAACTTCGTCTCGAGAAAGAATGTGACAAGAAGAAGAGCGAGAAGAATAGAAAGGTACGACATGGATTATTTTGCAATCCACTCTGGATCTTGTCTTACCAAGAGCTTGTCCTTGTCTTCTGGATGAAGGATAATCTCCTCGACTGCACGCTCCATGCGAATCCCTTGAGAGGCTTTCAAAAGAATTACATCCCCTTTCTTTATCTGTGTTTCTAGTTCCTTACCTGCAACTCTCGAATCTTCAAACTGAAATACTTTCTTTTCAGATAGCCCTGCATTCAGAGCTCCTTCTGCAATTGCACGAGCACGCACACCGACTGTAAGCAATCGGTCTACAACATTTCCCGCTTTCTCCCCCGCTTTTTTATGCTCTTCTGGAGAGAAACTTCCAAGCTCAAGCATATCTCCCAACACTGCAATCTTTCTTCCAGAAGTCTCAATCTTATCAAGAGTATTGAGCGCCTCTTCTAAGGCAACAGGAGAAGAGTTGTAAGAGTCATCAATAATGACAGAATCTTTCACCCCAGGAAGAATTTTCATTCTTCCTCGAGACGGATGATGAGCACGAAGCGCTTTAATCATCTTTTCGATTGAAAGTTTCTGAGAAAATCCAACTGAAAGAGCAGCGAGTGCCGGATACATCTGCTGAACCCCAAGTCCACCAAGAATTTCAACTTTACCTAACTTACTTTCGTAAGATACGTCAAAAGATATCCCTGTAGGAACATTATTTTCATAAGAGATTGTGTAGCCCGTACCAATCACCTCTGCGGGAGTATGTGTGCCGTATAACATCTTTTCTCCCATAGCGAATTCACCGAAAGCGAGCACATCCTCGTCATCACTATTTAAGATAACGAACCCGTCACTTTTTGTTGCTTGCACCAGAAAGGCTTTTTCCTTATATACCGCTTGAGCGCTTTCAAAAAACTCTACATGCACAGGAGTCTTCGATAATCTCGTCACCACAGAAATATCCGGCTTAATCCAAGAGGTAATTTTTTCTATGTCCCCCGGCCTATCTGCGCCCACTTCAAGTACAAGCCACTTTGGATAGTGATTTGGAAGAAGGATGAGTGCAATTCCTTCAAAAATATTCTTAAGCCATATGAGAGGGCTATTCCAACCATTTGGACATCCTAATATTGTGAGTGGCACTCCAATCTCACTATTAAAACTTTTTTCACTTTTTCGAACAAAAAAGAAATGAGAGAGTACAGAAAAGATTGCATCCTTGGTTGAGGTCTTACCTACGCTTCCAGTAACTGCAACAATCTTAGGCTTATATTTACGAAGTACAATCTTCGCTTCCCAGGTAATAATAAACACAACTGCCTGCTTCAAAATGTTTTTCATAGTTGATTATCGGTCTGGCGGGATTTGATAGTAGTTTATCAAAAATTGAGCAATATCCATAAAAGGGTACGTAAGTGTCTCAGATGCGTATTTTACCCCTTTTGGATCATAGCTATAGAGAAATACGATAAATTGCGGGTCAAATGCGGGAAAATAGCCAAAGAATGAGTGGAGATATTTATTGTCATAATATCCTCCTCCACTTTCCCGAGCGATTTGAGCAGTACCAGTCTTTGCCGCAATTGAGTAGCGTTCCATTTTTACCTTTCCCTGAAGAAGCGCATTGTCGACCACTTTCACAAGCATTCGAGTAATCTCTTCTGAAGTTTCTTTCTTCAAAACATCTTTTGAAACCCCTGGATCAATTTTCTTTGAAGTGCCGATTGAATATTCAATTCTTTTTCCAATATGTGGATTTACCAACTTCCCACCGTTTCCAAGTACGGCAAGAGCGCGAACAGTCTCGATCGGTGTCATTGCAATGCCTTGCCCGAAAGATGCCGTCGCATACTCAATGTCTCGCGGACTCTTTAAGTTATCAACGAGCCCATGAATTTCGTTTGGCAAATCGATTCCAGTCTCCTCTCCAATACCAAAACTCTCCATATATTTTGCAAAAGTACCCTTCCCCATCTGCCGAACCGCAAATGCAACCCCCGTGTTTAAAGACTGATTAAGCACCTCCTGCATATCAACAGTACCTCTCGCCTTTCCATCAAAGTTTGAGAATGTTTTCTTATCAAGCGTGACCGAACCTGAGTCAAAGTAGGTAGTTCTCGCGGTAATTGCTCCCGAATCAATACCAGCAGCAATGGTGAGGGGTTTTATAATCGAGCCCATTTCATAGACCGATTCCACCATATGGTTTTTGAATATATTTGAATTCTTTTCTTCCCTTAGATTATTCGGATCAAAAGATGGATAAAGTGCCATTGAGATAATCTGGCCATCACGAGGATCCATGACGATTGCGCCGCTATAGTCTGAGCTCCAGTTCTGAGAAAGCTTTGCCAACACCTGCTCTACAAAGACCTGAACAGATGGCTCAATTGAAGTGACAACATCCCCTTCAAAACGCTCTTCTGCCGATAATCCCTTTTGAATATTTGAGAAAATCTCTGCAAAAAAATTCACAAACACATCATCATTATTTCGCTTTAAAGTTTCTTCGTAGTACCTCTCTAAACCATAGCGACCCGCAAGCTCATCTTCTTTATATGCGATAAAACCAAGGGCATGAGCGGCGAGAGAATTTCCTGGATAATACCTCCAGCGTTCTTTATAAAGAGAAACTCCTTTTATTTTTTTATCTTCAATCGCTTTTGCCTCTTCCCCTCCCACGCGTTTGAGAACTTCTTCATAAGGATCATTTTGTTTGTTTACCTTTTGGAAAAAATCTTTCTCATCGACTGCGGGAACAACCTTTTTTATCTCATTAAAAGTCTTATCTGCATCAGTAACCAAAGAAGGATTTATCGCTACGGTGAAACCCGTTTTTAAAGAGGCGGCAGACACTTTGTCTCCATCTTTTGTCTCAAAATAAATGCTCCCGCGATTAAAATAATCGTAGGTTGACTGCACATACTGCCGATCAGCGCGGCTTGCATACTCTTCCCCATCAATAATCTGCACAGAATAAAGCCGTATCAGAAGGAAGACGGCAAACAAGAGAGTGAAAATCGATATAATTCGTATACGCGTGAGAGGTTCTCTCTTCTGCATACAGAGTATTATACGCTACAACTACCGAGAGCTCGTAAGTGTCTCTCTAAATGCAACAGATTGCTTGCGAGACACGAATGCCGAAGGATTTGCTTCTTCAAAACCAAGGTCGCGTGCAAGTGCGAGATCAATCTTATTTGACTGTGCGATGTAGGAAAACTCAAGCTCACCGATACGTGAGGTGCGCTCGGAAAGCTCTTGTTCAAACACTCCACGACTTGCCACGTTGCGAATCGTCTGGTTGATGAAATACATATAAAAAGCCATAGAGCAAAGGCAAACAAAGGCCATCAACCAAAAAAGATGGATGTGCGTATGAATATTAAGAACTTTGGTTTTAATCGACATAAAATGTGCTCGTGACTATTTCTTTTCAATAATTCGCAACTTTGCGCTTCGGGAACGAGGGTTTTCCTCTATCTCCTTCACGCTTGGTGTAATGGGCTTCTTGGTAATAAGTGTCGCTATTCCAGTTTGAGCCCATGTTCGAAACGTATGTTTTACAATGCGGTCTTCATGGCTGTGAAAGGATATGGCAGCAATACGTCCTTTCGGAGTAAGAAGCCTGAAGGCCGATTCAATTCCTTCTCCAAGTACAGTAAGCTCGTCATTTACTGCGATTCGAAGGGCTTGAAATGTCTTTGTGGCAGGATGTAATTTTCTTCGCTGATACGCAACCGGTGTCGCGGAGCGTATGACTGCCACAAGATCTGAAGTAGTGTTAATGGGTTTATTTTCTCGAGAAGAAACAATTGCTTTTGCAATTCGTCCGGCGAATCGCTCTTCTCCATAAAGTCGCAATATCGTACGGAGTGTATCTTCCTCCCAATGATTTACGATCTCAAATGCAGTCAAATCATCTTCTAGAGGATTTGATCGGAAGGTCATCAAGAGCGGTTCGTCTTTTTGAAAAGAAAAACCTCTCCCGGATTCTTCTATCTGATTTGAAGAGAAACCGAAATCGAAAATAATTTTCGTTGGTTTTTCTTTTTGATCTGCGAGGATGGTTTCAAGGTCGCGGTATGATCCAAGAATAAAATTCATCCGTGGGTCATTGCCAATTCGCGCTTTACTTCTCTCTATCGCATCACTATCAAGATCGATGCCGATAACTTTTACCCTCTTACTGGTTTGAAGTACTGCAAGAGAATGGCCGCCGTTGCCAAGAGTTCCGTCTACAACAACATCGCCATCTTCGATTGAAAGCCCATCTACTACTTCTTGTGAAAGAACGGTTTCGTGAACCATAAAACACTAAATTACCCCCATTGTTCCTAGCTTCTCTGCCATTCCATCAGCTTGTCGTTCGATCTGAGTCCGTTTGTCTTCCCATTCCTTCTCATTCCACACTTCGATTTTGTTGAAGAGGCCTGCAAAAACTACTTTACTCTTAAGGCCTGCAAAATCTCGAAGAAAATCTGGTATGAGAATTCTTCCTATTGAGTCGACATCAACCTCAACCGCACCGCCAAGCATGAAACGACTAAAATCGCGATTATCTCGGTGGCCCATTGGAAGTTCGCCGAGTTTCTCTGCAATTTTTGACCAAGTCTTCTGTGAATACACGATAAGACAAGCATCGGGACTTTTTGTCACGATGATCTTTCCGCCAAGCTCTTTTCGGAACTTCGACGGTAACGAGATACGTTTCTTCTCGTCGACTGTGTGCGTGTATTCTCCAATAAACATTGCGCGCGCCGTGGAAAGCCCCCCAGCCCTCGCCGTTTCTCCTGTTTAAAACTTTCCAAAAACACCAACTCTGTTTTGAAAAAATTTCTCGGAGTGCTCCGGCGAGGGCTGGGTAGGAAAATTATATTTCCCACTTCTTCCCACTTAACTAAAAGTATATGACACACTCTCCCACTCAACCTAACTTCCTATCCACATTTTTATTGAACCTTAGTTCACCCTGTCCTGAACCTGTCGAAGAGCGAGGTTCTTATTTCAAGCAAAAGAAAAGCGCCCCGACATTCATCGGAGCGCCCATTCCCTTTTCAGAGACTTACTTCTTCTTTCCTGCTCTCACACGTCCGGCGATGATCGCGAGATTGATCCCCCACTGAAGCATCCAGACAGCGAGAGTTGCACCTGCACCAACGAAAGTCCAGTTCTCAATCGCAAGGGTGTTAAAAAACCCTCCGACCCAGAACATCCCCCACGTCAACTGATCTTCACTATCTGGATCTAAGTACCCCTTCTTGAGAGTTGGGATGGTCCCCATGGTAGCAGCAAACATATTTGCTACCACAGAGATGTTCTCGTTTGAGCTGACCCGCCAGAGAATCACCCCAGAAATACCGAGGACGATGTAGAAGAGGTCTGAACGACTGAACTGACCTTCCCCGTTCTTGAGAGAAAGCAGAAGCACAGTGGCCGTTCCAATCGTGAAGGAGGCGAAAAGCACGAACGGGGCCCATTCTCGCTCAGAGAACAGCACCCATGCCATCGCCCCATCAACCACAAGCCATACGAGCCATGAGGCACGGTTTGGCTTAACTGTTCCATCGGCGATGATCAGCCGAATGTACGGCACGTACGCTGCGATCGTAATAACCGCAGAAATACCCGCCAGAAGACTGATATCCACGATAGCCTCCAGAGAAGGAAAGAGGATGTTTCAGAGATCTATACTCTTCTCATATTATATCATATATTATACCATTTTGTCAATCATAGAAAAACGCCTTATTTCAAGGCGTTTCAAACTTTCTAACCTGCCCTATCATCGAAACCACATTTCGGGCATTTCCTACTGCGCTCATCCAAAAGTTCGCTACAGTTGGGGCATACTTCGTTGTGGGGAGTAGTTACACGAGATGCCACAACAACTTTTGTGCCACACTCTGGACAAGCCCCAAGCGCTGCTTCAAAGTGATTACCACAACCCGGCTTACCACATTTGTACGCTGACCACATAGCTTGTCTCCCTTAAGAAGTCTGCCGAGATAGTACGCTTATAAAAGACGTAAGGCAAGAAAAAACCCCGACGCGCTTCTAGCGAATCGGGGTTTCACCTTCCTACCGAACCAGTAAGGATTCCTTCAAGCTCTGCTACGAGAGCGTCATGAATGAGCCCTACTGCGCCCTGAATCTCTTTCATTCGGGCAACTTCTGCTTCCGTGTACTGTCTCTTCTTCTTGAGTTTATCGAGCATGATCCTGCCATACTCGAGAACAAGCTCTGTCCTCTGCCGAGAAAAGGTGGTATCCATACAAACCTCAAGATAGGTCCAGTAGGATTAAAGCATGAAATACAAAATGAGTCAATTATTTATTTTCAGAAATCTCAAAACCTCTCGTTAGGGTAAGTCTCAATGCAAACTGGCCACATGCAGCTCTAGAGCGAACATTTGGGAGTAATGGGTATATCTGTTCCGCTGTTTTACCTGCCTTTACTAAGTTTCTAGCGAAAGCAGTGAGTGTATCTTGGGTTGCGGTATGGGTCCGTGATCGTTCTTCATCTTTTATGGAATGATTCTCACCCGGACCCTCTGTCGCGCGGAGATTTAGCTCGTCAACAACAGTCATCGTATACCTCAAACACTGATCAAAAACCTCATCAAGCATTTCTCTTAAGGCTGAATCACCTTCAACTAACTCCTCAAGCTTAGAAATCGGCACCATCCATGATTCATGCCCCATTTCTGTTGTTAACTCTTCACGTAATGGGGTCACAGAGTCATATGCTTCTTGCGGTAATTCAAATGTCATAATTATTCTTCAGACTTAGGTTTTAATGTTGGGAACAAAATCACTTCTTTAATATTTTTAGTATTAGTGAGAATCATGACCAGACGATCAATACCAATACCAATACCTCCATTTGGTGGCATACCATACTCCATTGCTTCCAGGTACTCTTTGTCTGAAGGAGAAATCTCCTGTTCACCTTTATCCCCTTTTTTATCTTGGTCGAGATACCGCTCCTTTTGGTCGAGAGGGTTATTAAGTTCTGAAAACGCATTCACTAACTCCGCCCCTCCAATCACAAGCTGGAAACGGTCAATCAAAGTCTCGTCATCTGCCTTTCTCTTTGCAAAAGGATTGAAAGAAACAGGATAGTCAATGATAAATGTTGGCTGAATAAGCTTTGGTCGAGCAACTTTCTTATAGATATTATCAAGAATCTTTTCTAAAGCGTCAGATGTGTCAACCTTAACCCCGAGGCGCTCCGCTGAAACTTTCGCCTCATCTCGACTGATAGATTCCGGATTGGGCATAAGAGCGTGCCGACGCAAGAGATCGTAAAAAGTAACCGTCACAAATTTCTCCTTTACACTGATCTTTGAACCATCATAAACAAATGACATTTCACCAAAAAGATTTTTAACCACATATCGAAAAAGCTTCTCAGTAAATGCGCGCAGACTTTCTGAATCCGCATAGGCCTCGTTTGATTCAAGCATTGAAAACTCAGGATTGTGAGTGGTATCTATCCCCTCATTACGAAAACGTTTACCCAGTTCGTAAACTTTCGTAAAACCTCCTGCAAGAAGTTCTTTTAAATAAAGCTCTTGAGCAATTGTCAGATAAAAATCCGTATCAAGCGCATTATGATGTGTTGTAAACGGCGCAGCGGTTGCTCCTCCTGCAAGAGGTTGCAAAATTGGTAAATCTACCTCAACAAATCCCTCTTTATTGTAGAACTCGCGCAAAAGTGAGACTATCTTTGTGCGCACAATAAATCTCTCGCGCACCTCCTCGTTCATCAGCGTATCGAGATACCTCCTTCGGAAACGCTCCTCCGTATCAGTAAGCCCATGCCACTTTTCAGGTAGGGGGCGAAGAGATTTAGAAAGCATTCTCCACGTTTTCACCTCTAGAGTTTTCTCATTTCTCTTTGTCGTAAAGAGAGTTCCTCGCACTTCCACAAAATCACCGATATCAACGGTATTAAAAAAAAGATCGAACTCTTCAAGGCTTACTCCTTCGCCTTTTTTAAGCATTCCCTGGAAACGGCCCGTGCCATCAGAAAAATTAAAAAAGATTAGGCCTCCTTGCGGGCGCAGAGACATTACTCTACCAACTAGAGAATATTGTTTCTTTTTTGATTTAGAAAACTTTGCAAACCCTTTTATAACTTCAAGAAGAGAAAGATCTTGATGCGAAGAGACTGGATATGGGTCAACACCTGCTTCCTTTAAGCGATTTAATTTTTCAATTCGGATATTTCGTATTTCTTCAAGAGAGGCCATAGTCTAGTGCTAGTATCTAGATCTACTAGCGAATCTACTGAATTTTGAGGATTTCATACTCCATCATACCAGAGGGCGTCTGAAAGGAAAATGATTCTCCTTTTTTCTTTCCAAGAACCGCTACGCCAAAAGGAGACTTAACAGAAATCTTACCAAGAGACATATCAGCTTCTTCGGAACCTACAATAGTAAATGTATTTTGGTCTTTGCCTTTTTGCACTGTTACAACAGAACCAATAGAGACCGCACTTGTATCATGTGTCGATACAATCTTCGCAGACTTAAGCATCATCTCAAGCTTAGCAATACGATCTTCTACCGCAGCCTGATTATCACGAGCTTCGTGGTACTCTGCATTTTCAGATAAATCTCCAAGACCTTTTGCGTACTCAAGATTCTCCGCCACTTCTTTTCTGCGTACAGTTTTTAAGTATTCAAGTTCCTTTGTAAACTCATCGTACTTCGCTTGGGTCAAATATTCGTGTTCGTCTTTCATATATATTAGGGCACATTGTATACCGCAACCACTAAAAGTCAATTTTGTTTAAATAAAAGAAACTTACAAATATTTACAAGGGTTCTTATTGAAGAGTTGACAAAAAATATAGATATGCTATACTTTTACTAGTTGGGTTTTTTGGCGCGTGATCCACTCTGACGAGTAGCGCCGAAGCCTGGCTCGGGGCTCACCCCCGCGTACTTTTCACTGTTTTATAAGGCTAACCGGAAGCAGTCCCCACTGTCAGCACGCGGGACGAGAAAGAACGGAACATCTTTCTCGATAAAACGCTTCCGAAGACATGGTTGTAGTTAGCCAACTCGCCTGGATGTACTCAGCCGAGTCTCCCTTCTCTCAATCAGTATTTAGAGAGATGAATCGTTCTGGGAAGGGCCCGTGTTCAGATCTTTGGAGCTTGCATCATCACGAGCTCGAAGATCAATCGCATGTTCCGATGTTTCTGCGAAGAACGCCGGTCCGACCCCTGCTCTTTCGTACCCTCTGGGTACTGCAACATATAGCGTTGCCCGACACACCTCCCGGTGTGTCTTTTTTTATACTAAAACTTATTCCTGTACGTATTCAGGAGTATTAATATACATCCACTCAAAAACTTGCCTCATGGCAAAAGTCGCTCCAATTTGATTTGAATAAGGGCCTCTTTCCATAAGAACCGTAAATGCATACCTCGGAGATTCATATGGGAAATAGCCCATTACCCAAGAGTTAACAAGCTCTTTTGCTCCACCAAGCTCTGCTGTCCCCGTCTTTGCTGCTACAGAAATTCCTGGCATTGAAAGTCCTTTTGCAGTTCCCTCAACCACTGCCATTCTCATCCCTTCGCGAATAATTTGAAAATTTTTTTCCTGAAAAGGAAGGCGCGAAACTTCTCCCTTTGTGTTTGCGATAAGGGTTGGGGTAATAAGCATTCCACCATTTACAAGACTCCCAACTGCACGCACGGCTTGAAGTGGGGTCACGGAGAAACCGTACTGACCAATAGAGCTGTTATAAGTATCGCCCAACCTCCACTCGCCATCTTCAAAATTTTCCTTTTTCCAAATAGGACTTGGGACATTTCCATCTTTTTCTCCTGAAAGTTGGATTCCTGTATAAGACCCGAAACCAAATAGTTTCGTATATTTCTCAATATTGCTTATTCCAATGCCTTTCTGACCGTCATATCCTGCACCGACTGAAAAGAAATACACATTAGAAGAAACAGCTAGAGCTCTCCTTAAATCAGTCCACCCGTGGGCTTTCCAGTCTTTGAAAATAGTTTTTTTGGTTGGGTCGTACGGGTTTGGAATCACGATAGATCCAGTCGACTGAATCTCTTTTCTAGGGTCAATTACTCCCTCTTCGAGTACGCCAAGAGCGATAAAAGGCTTCATGATAGAACCTGGGATAAATTGACCTCCAATTGCACGATTAAGGAAAGCGTTCCCTTTATCAGAAAGTAACGCCCCTATTTTTGCTTTATCAGTCGCTTCGGTCATTATGTTTGCATCAAATTCTGGATAGCTTGATAGAGCGACAACTTCTCCAGTGTGTATATCCATAATGACTCCCGCCCCTCCAACAAAACCTCGTTCAAAAGCTGTATCACGAATTGCTTGATGTAGACGCTCGGTTAAAGCGGCGTCAATAGAAAGATAGATATTCTTTCCGTCTTTTGGAGGGGTGAGAACACTTTCAGATTGGATAGTACCGATAGCATCGGTCTCAGTAATTTTTAGGCCATTTTCCCCGGCCAAATCGTTATTAAAGAACTCTTCTACTCCACCTTTTGGAGTAAATGTATGCTCATAGTAAATACCTTGCTTATCTTTCGCTGGATACTTCACATATCCCGAAATATGAGAGAGCCCTTGTTTAGCAGAATAGACTCGCTTGCCATAATCTCCCCCTGGGTTTAAATCGTTCCAGGCAATCGGGTCTCCCTTTCGATCATAGATAATGCCTCTGTTTGCAAAAATGGTTGTATGCTCTAGATGATTATTCGCACTTCGGATTTCATAAGCTTCTCCATTTTTAACTTGAAGAAAAAATAAACGCCCCACAAAAATAAACCCGACAAGTATAAAACTTACTGATAGCAAAAGAAATGTCCCCCTGCCAATAGGTCGTTCGAGCCTGCCTTCAAACTGATGTGTATCAAATTTAGGTAGATTACTAGAATCAAGAAAAATCTGATCTGGTTCAATTTCACCCGAAATTGGGATACCTTTTCTAAAGATATACTTTTTAAGTCTACGAAATGTCATCAAGACTAGTATAACTCAAGAGTTAGGTGGTCTTTAAGGTAGTACGAGGTCAGAACAAGTACACAGGCAATTAGAAATAAAAGATGCGAAGAAAAAAATGAATCTCCGGTACGGTAAAGATTATCTATAAAAAAGCCAACAAGGATAACCTCGAACGGATGTGAGAAAAGTAGCAAAAATCCGAAAGCTAAAATAGCACTTACCCACCATGGAAAAAAGAATAAAGACACAAAGAGAATAAGCTGGCCGAGGAGCCTTCGTTTTTTCATTTTATATTTAGGATTTCAACCCATCGAAGAGTAAAAATATTTAGAGGAGTGATAAGCCGAATGTGTTTAAAAGAATCTTTTTCAGATTCTTCAACAGAACCGACTCTTGCAAGAGCAAATGCCGGGTCTCCAGGGAGAACAACTAAAGCGCCAGGAGCAATAGGAAAATCTCTTGGAACACGAACAGAAAAATTCCCTGCCCCGTGTCCACGCAGTATAAGCGGTTCACCTCCTGGAAGTAATCGTCCTTCAGTTTCTTTATTAGAACTAGAATATAAATCAACCTTCATAAAACCTTCCCCCGCTTCAGAAACTATTCCAAGTGCAGTTGTTCCTGAAACAACTTTTGAACCCACTTCTCTTGGGGCGCCGTCAATAACAAAAGTATCGTAAGGAGTCTGAGATGGATGGACCAAAACTGCGTGCGTAGAAAAAACAAATTGAGAAGACAGCGCTAGTGCTTCCCTAAAAGATGCGTTATCAGCCCGAAGAATTTCTAATTCATTCATTCGGTTACGTAAGTCATTATTTTCTTCGGTAAGTTTATTATTTTCTTCCACAATAGAAGCTTTTGTTGAAAATAGGTTTTTATTAAACACAGCCTGAGCAACAAATTCACGTGTTTTCCAAAATGGTTTTGCAATAGAAATAGTTGTACTTCCAAATACGCTAGGAAACAGAGCTTCTACTGAAGCAACAAGAACAACCATAAATAGCAGGCCCCAAAAAACCTTTCCTAAAATGTTCTTACGTTTTGGTTTAGTTTGTAGATAAAAGTTCATCTTCGCTTTGAATGAGCACATCCTTAAAGCGAGGTATGTCTTCGAGAATAATTCCCGTACCTCGCGCAACAGCAGTAAGCGGATCAGTTGCAACGTGAACTGGAATCTTGAGTTCTAGAGCAATTAGATCCGGAAGACCTTTAATCAAAGCCCCACCGCCGGCGAGAAATATGCCTCGGTGCATAATATCCCCCAAAACCTCTGGCGGCGTAGTTTCAAGAACTTCTCTAGAAGATTCAATGAGGCTTGCAATAGATTGGGCAATAGCCTCTCGAATATCAGAATCAGTAATAACAACTTCTCTAGGAAGCCCAGTTACTAGATCTCTTCCTTTTATTGAAGATTCAAGAGACCCCTCCGGAGATATTACAGCTCCAATTGCAATCTTCACATTTTCTGCAGTCTTTTCTCCGATTAGTATTTTAAATTCACTACGGATATAAGAAATAATATCTTGATTTAGTTTATCTCCAGCAATTCGAAGATTTTTCGCTCGTACTACCCCGCCAAGAGAAATTACGGCGATGTCCGAGGTTCCTCCTCCAATATCAATAACCATACTTCCCACAGGGTCATTGACCGGAAGACGCATTCCAATAGCGGCGGCCATTGGCTCTTCTACAATGTGCACTTCAGAAGCTCCGGCATTTCTTGTTGCGTCTCGCACCGCTCGTATTTCTACATTTGTAATTCCAGAGGGCACCCCAACTACAACTCGAGGGCCGAGAATCTTTCGACTATCTTTCTGGGCCTTATTTAAAAGATAGGTAATCATTTCTTCGGTAACTTCAAAATCAGAAATAACACCATCTGTAAGAGGTTTTACAGCCACGATGTGTGCAGGGGTACGCCCAAGCATTTGTTTTGCTTCACTGCCCACTGCAACCACTCGTCCTGTTTTCTGATTTACCGCAACAACTGAAGGTTCATTTATTACAATTCCCTGGCCACGCATATACACCAAGGTATTTGCGGTACCAAGATCGATGCCGATATCATTCATTAAGAATCGGCGAACATTTTCAAATCGATTAAGTAAAAGCATTAACTAAATAGATCACTAAAATTTCCACCAGCAAGCTTCTCTGCAGAAACTACGAGAGCCTTACCACTTTTTCGCTCTTTGATCTCGACCACATTCTCTGTATTTCCTCGCTCTGACACAATAATCTGATACGGAATCCCGATAAGATCAGCATCCGCAAATTTCTCTCCAGCACGTAAATCTCGATCGTCAAAAAGAACATCACTTTTACCTTTCAAAACTTGATAAAGATTAAGTGCGCGTCTCGAGGTATCTTCATTTCCGCTTGGTATAAGAATTAAATGAGCATCAAACGGAGCAACCTCTTTAGACCAAATCATACCCTTATCATCAGCAAATTTTTCAACCAACAAACCCAATACCCTACTTACACCAATTCCATAAGAACCCATCCACACTGGAATTTTTTCCCCTTTTTCGTTCATGTAGTAAAGCCCTAAATCTTCTGATTTTTGTGTTCCAAAATTAAAAATGTTTCCAACTTCCGCAGTTTTGGTCTCATCTAAATCATCACGAGTAATATTGAGGGCTTCTAGAGTCTCATCGTTTAAAACCTCTTCATTTATAGCGATATTTCGTTCTCTATTTAAATAAATCTTATCTTCCCCATTAGGAGCCACTGTCTGAAACTCATGACTAAACTTAGTAAAAGCACCGCCTGAAGCAAATGTAACAAAAGTGTCTTCTCCGATACCAAGGCGCTGATACACCCTCTTATACGCTTCGATTGTCGCATTATAAAATCGCGTATGCTCTGCTTCATCCACGCAAAAAGAGTACATATCCTTCATTAGAAACTCCCGACCACGCATTACGCCACTTTTTGCACGCATTTCGTTGCGAAGCTTGGTTTGGAATTGATACACAAAAATCGGCAAGTCTCTAAAGCTACCTACAAAACCTTTCATCATCTCTGCGATGGGTTCCTCGTGGCTCCATCCAAAACCAACCTCGCCCCCAGCTTTGAGTTCAGACTTAAACCACACATCAACAACAGAATCATCCCATCGATTCGTACCTTCCCACAATTCCTTTCTCTGTAAAGTAGTCATGAGAATTTCTTGGCCCCCGACACTTTCCATTTCGGAACGAATAATTGCTTTTATTTTTTCAAGTACGCGCAGACCAAGCGGAAGATACGCATAAACACCCGCCATTTCTTTGTGAATAAATCCAGCTCTAATTAGTAAGTCAGCATTTTTTGAAACTTCGTCTTTAGGACTTTCTTTACGAGTTTTTGTGAAAAGAGTTGATTGAAGCATGTTTATATGGGGACATAGTATCGCATTCAGATGTGCCGAGCAAATGAGGCTTGACTAAAAAGTTTTTTTCATGTTCTTATTAAGGTGCACCTTCACAAGGAGAAGCCTGTGCGACCCACCATTCGGCTGGAGATCGTAAAGGGGCCGACCCTTGGAGAATTCCTAAGGGCCGAAGCACGAAAGAGTTCTTTGCGTTTTGTTCTCTCTCGAGGAACCGTTTCGGTTACTCCGGAACGAGTTCGCGAGGAAGCAGGAACTCCTGAGAGTTTCCTTTTCCGTTATCAAACAGACAACGGAGATGGGCCTGTTAGCCTCGAAGGATACTGCAACTTTAGCCGAGGCGCAGTACGAGGATGGATACAGATCTTTAGCAAGTGACCGCACCACAAGGTGCGGTCTTTTTTTACTTCTCAACCTATAACCCTAAGAACATCATGAAATGTCACCACAATCATAAGGAGAATCAGGACCACGAAACCAACGCTATTTATAGTATTCAATATTTTTGGGGAAAGCGCCTTTCTGCGGATGGCTTCAATAAGAACAATAATAAGGCGCCCACCATCAAGAGCAGGAAATGGAAAGAGATTAATAACAGCAAGATTTATTGAAATGATCGCGGTAAAAGAAAGAAGATATACGAAACCGAGCTTTGAGACATCACCAACAAGACCTACGATGCCTACAGGGCCAGTCACTTCAGAAAAATTTGCTTCACCAACAAAAGCGTCTCCGAGGAAACCGACAAGGGATACCGCAGTGACTGAAAAAAGACTTAATGTATTTTTACCACCTTCGTATACAGCCAAGTGAAGGGGTAATTTTAAAGTACCTATCGTATCAAGCCCTACTCCGATAGCTAGTTTTCCTTGAACAACTCCTTCCTCTGCAATAACCTCTATTACTTTTTCCTCTTTACCTCGTAAGACACGTAAAGCGATTCCATCCTTACCATGCGCTTCAACAAAATTAGAAAAGGCTTGAGGATTAATTTCAGTAAGAGAATATTTTCCTTCAGAAATTACCTCCAGGACAACATCACCTGCCTTTACGCCAGAGCGAAATGCTGGAGAGAGAGGAGAAACGGTGGTTATCACAAGTCTAGGATTCTCTACAATACCGGGACCAGTATGGCTCTGCGCCGTCGGCAGTCCGACCATATACCCAATACTAATGAGCAACCACGCAAAAAGAACATTAAAGAAAACTCCCCCAATAAGAACGAAGGCTTGAATATGGCGAGGCTTTGCAGTAATACTTCTTTCTTTGTCTATACCATGCAAACTATCTTCATTCGGATCTTCTCCGAAAATTCTTACAAAACCACCAAATGGAATTGCGTTGACTGAATATAGGGTCTCTCCTTTTTGCTTACCCCAAAGTTTCGGCGGAAATCCAAGCCCAAACTCAGATACCTTTATTCCATTCTTCTTGGCAATAATAAAGTGTCCAAATTCATGGACTAAAACAAGAATGGCAAGAACAATAACAAATATAAGAATAGACATCGCTTATTCGAGAATTTCTTTTTCTTTTTTTAGAGCCAATTCATCAAGTCGGGCATTAACCAAATCAACCTTCTTTTGAAGCTCTTCAAGATAACGGAATTTATCATCCTCACCCATCCCTCCATTTTTCTCCTGTGCCTCAATATCATTTTTTACCCGCTCTCTTTCCTGCCTAAGGGAAATACGAGCATCTTCGTGCTTCTGTTTTAGAAGCTTTACAAGAGAAACTCTTCTCTCAGAAGTAAGCTCTGGAAAAATGATACGCAGGCCCCGATCATCAACCGCAACAGATAATCCAAGATTCGAATCAATAACTCCCTTTTCTATTGATTTTACTAAGGTACCATCCCAAGGAACAACTCGGATCGTCTTTGGGTCTTCAACGGTAATCGAAGCAACTTCACGTAAAGACATGCGACTGCCGTAGGCATCAATGGATACAGCATCAAGAATTACTGGAGTTGCTCTGCCGGTTCGAATAGACGAAAACTCTTGCTTCATATGGTCTTCGACAGATAGGCTATTTTTATCGAATGAGGAAAAATTATACGGCATAGGGACAGTCTACCAGAAAGTTAGATATAGCTAAAGAAGAGATAAAAATTTATTAAAAAATAAGAGAATAAAGAGAACTAATCCACCTTGAAGAAGTGGCCCTATGACAAACCTCCCAATCAAACGAGTTTCCGCATGAATAAAAATATGAAATCTCTGAAGAGAAGTCAGGGGTTCCTTTCGTAATTTCATATATGCAAACTGTAGAAAATCAGGAATGGCTCCTCCAATAGCACCCCACACTATTGAATTCAAAAAAAGCTCGTGGCCAACATAACCATCCCAAAAAAGAAAAGTAAGAAGCCCAACGCCAACAAGAATATCCATCCCTATTCGAATAAGGTCAAAGATAAATGCTTTCCCTAAAACCATATCAGCATCAAGAGGATTATTCTGCCTCTCTTTGCTTCCAGAAGAAAGTGAGTAGTCCCAATGTGGGATTGAATCAAGTATAAAATGGCTTAAAAAGCCAACCATAAAGGCAAGAAAAGGATTTGCGCGAGATACCGCCCCAAGAGTTCCGCCAATAATAATATGAGTTGCAAGTACCATACACGAAAATTATACAAAAAGAGATCTAACTCTCAATAGGAAGAGTATTAGCGCAATGCTCAAGTAATATTTTGAGGGACGAAGAGCGATCAAATAAATACTCACGAACAGTAAGTATGTTTTGGAGCGCTCCACGCCACGGTTCTCTTGTATCAATAAACTTCTTATAAAGAACCTCTTCGAGTGCGTCAAAAAATAAAGAAACGGCTCGTTTATCCCCCGCTTCAGATAAGGAGTTTACAAAAGTTAAGCGATCCTTAAGAGATGAGTTGAGAAAATTCTCTGCAGACGTAAGATCGAGATTCTTTTCAAGAGAAATCTGTGGGGCAACAATCATTCTAGAAAGCAAGGTCGGAACTACAAATAATTCTCGAGGTGCAAAAATAAAAAAATGAACATGTGGCGCAGGTTCTTCGAACAACTTGAGTAAAGCATTTTGAGCTTCAACCGTGCATAAGTTGAAAGAAAGAACAATAATCATGCGCTCACGATTAAGAGATTTGCGAGAAGCAAGAGATATGATACGTCGAGAATCTTCAATACCAAAAGTATCAAAATCTTCTTGCCAATAATCAGGATTGCCGTCAATTTTGAAAGAAAGATTATCCTTAAGAAACTCTTTCAAGAAGTTTTTATTTTCTGCAATGTCTCCAAAAAATATGTATGCATGGTGGAGATTACCTCTCCTATTGAACCAATCTTTCAAAAATTGCATATTACCGTTTAGAGATAATTGACTTCTTGTAGGTATCTAAATGATCAAGAGCAATACCGGTGCCTCGGGCTACACAGTAAAGGGCATCTTTTGCGAGCACAGCCTTTACTCCTGTTCGTCTATATACTAATTCAGGAAAATTTCTCAACTGCGAAGATCCCCCCGTCATAATAATGCCACGATCAATAATATCTGATGATAGCTCTGGAGGAGTCTCTTGGAGGACATCTTTAATTGCTTTAACCATCTCCCTTAACTCTTTACTAATCGCTTTAACAATCTCGTTAGTTTTTATTTCAACAGAACGAGGAAGCCCTAAAACATAATCTCTTCCTTTAATTGTCATCACTAATTCTTCATCAAGAGGAATCGCAGAACCAATTTTAATCTTTATTTCTTCAGCAGTCTTATCTCCTACGGCAAGATTAAAAGTTTTCTTTATATAGTCAGCAATCGCAGAATCGATACGATTTCCTGCGCATTTAACCGATGTTGAAGCAACAATTCCACCAAGAGAAATAACGGCAACATCAGTGGTACCGCCCCCAATATCTACAATCATATGCCCAACCGGCTCGTGGATCGGAATTCCTGCTCCAATTGCCGCAAGAATAGGTTCTTTAATTACAAAAGCATTTTTTGCTCCAGCTTTCATTGCAGCTTCAACTACAGCTCGACGTTCAGTCGACGTAACCCCAGCAGGAACCGAAATTAAAACTTCCGGCTTTGCAATATTCCATTTCCCAAGAGCTTTCCCAATATAATAACGAAGCATTGCTTCAGTCACTCGATAATCAGCAATGACACCATCCTTCATTGGCCTATAGGCAACAATTGAACCAGGTGTTTTGCCAATCATCTTCTTCGCGTCATTCCCAATCGCAAGAATTTTTTTATCTTCTTCAGATATAGCAACAACTGAAGGCTCATTTAAAACAATGCCCTTTCCAGGAACATAGACTAGTACGCTTGTAGTACCAAGATCAATTCCTAATTTTTTAGAGAAAATACCCATATATACGCTAACAGCTTACGCTGTCACCTTAATAAACTCAAGGAGAAATTTTTTATATCTTGACTTTTTTAATTATTATAGTATTGTTTCCCGCAGTCTGATCTCTTCTATATCCCCTACTCCATTTGGAGAACACCATGACCCTAGATGTTTGGCCGGGACATTTTGATTTTCCCGAAAAGAAAGACGTGTTTCTGATGCGTTTTGCTGTCCCAGGATCTTTCGTTCTCGGATGGCTTCTTGAAAGAATGGTTCCTGAGCACTATCTCTTCCCTATTGAGCTCTGTCTTGGGGTATCTCTTGGGGCAGTTACCTTCCTTGCAGTAGACGCATTCCCTCTTTCTAACTCGGGGTTTGCAATGGGGAGAGAATACCCGGACCTGCGAAACATGCTCGCCATCATCTTGATATGGAGTAGCGTAATCTCTGTATCTTTGATTTTGGGAAGCTTCTTTGGCGGCATTCCCATCATCGGATTCCTTGTTTCGGCGGTAGTACTTGCCATACTTTCTTCGATAGTTCCAACACTCTGCTGGAACTTGAGAAACCTCTACCGAACCATCCGAAAGTAGCCTCAGCCACCCTCAAGTGAGGGTGGCTTTTGTTTGCTCAAAAAATATATACACTTAGAAGCAATGAAACTGTATACGGTTGTGCCTATTGCAAGAGGTGTCTTTAAAGAAACTCTCTCATACTTCGGAAACGACACGATAGAAGCTGGATCTTTAGTAAAGATACCGCTCCGTTCTAAATCCGGATTTGGGATTGTCATAGACTCCCGCAGAGTAGAAGATGTTAAGACTGAAATACGCAAAGGATCTTTTGCGATGAAAAAAATAGAGAAGGTCATCTCAAAGGAGTTCCTATCGAAGGCATTTCTCGAAGCAGCTCTTAAGACAGCCCAATTTTATGCCGCAACAACCGGGTCGGTGCTTGAAAACTTATTGCCAAAACTTTTTCTAGAACATGCTCACCAAATCAAACTAGAGAAATCGTCTAAAAAAAGCTCTCTTTCTTCAGATCGACTCGTTGTCCAAGCCTCTGACACCGAACGATTTGCTCATTATAAAAGCTTCATTCGAGGACAGTTTGCTCGACGTTCTTCTGTATTTTTTGTGTTACCAACAGTAGAAGATATAAAAAAAGTAAAAACAATTCTTGAAAAAGGAATAGATCAGTACACAATTGTCCTTCATGGGAATCTTGGAAAAAAAGAATTCCAAAGCGCATATAAGATAATCGAAAAAGAAAAACATCCTTTACTTATAATTGGCACCGCCCCATTTCTCTCCATTGAAAGAAAAGATATAGGAGCCATTATTCTTGATCGTGAAAATTCAAGAGGATACAAGTCCTTCGGAAGGCCCTTCATTGATTATCGCCGTTTTGTAGAAAATCTAGCCCAAGCACATGGTGTGCCACTTCTTTATGGGGACATACTTCTCTCACTTGAAACTCTCTACAAGACAAAACGTGAGGAATATGCTGAGTTTGCACCGATCAAGATGCGCTCTCTATCACCAGCAGAAGGCACTCTTGTTGATATGAAATCACAAAAAGGAGAATTTGAATCATCTTTCAAGATTCTCTCCCCAGAACTTCTTTCGCTTATAGAAGAAAATAAAAAAAATAACGAACACCTGTTTATTTGGTCTGCCCGTAAAGGGATAGCCCCTTCAACAGTGTGTGGAGATTGTGGAAAGTTGGTTACTTGTTCTCGTTGTGGTACGCCGGTAACACTTTACGGCGGGAATAAAGATAAAGAAAACTTCTTCATGTGTAATATTTGCGGGCTAGAGAGAGATGCTCGAGAGCGCTGTATATATTGTGAAAGTTGGAAGTTAAAAACCTTAGGGATTGGCATAGAGCAAGTAGAGCAGAGCATAAAAGATGCTTTCCCGGACATAAAAGTTTTCACTATTGATAAGGAGCACATCAAGACAGAGAAGAAAGCCTCCGATTTAATGCATCGTTTTGAAAATTCTCCTGGAAGCGTCCTTGTTGGGACAGAACTTGCCTTGTTCTATCTTAAAGAAGAAATAGACAACGTCGGAGTAGGGTCAATTGATAGCCTTTTCGCACTTCCTGATTTTCGTATCAGAGAAAAAATTCTTTATAACCTCATCACGCTTCGTTCGCGAGCACAAAAAAACTTTCTTATCCAGACAAGAAATGCTGATGAAATGATATTTGACTATGCGCTTAAGGGGAACATGATCGATTTTTATAAAAATGAGATGCACATGAGAGAAGAATTTAAGTACCCACCGTTTTCTCTTTTTATAAAGCTATCTCTAGAAGGAAAAGGGAAAGACGTCGAACCTCTCGCCGAAGAAATTTCCGTATTTTTAAAAGAATTCTCTCCGCAAACATATGAAGCGTTTTCTCCAAGTAAACGAGGCAATAGAGTCTTCCACATACTTATACGAAAAGATAAAAATGATTGGCCAGATCAAAAACTACTAGAACTTCTCCACCGGCTTCCTCCTTACGTCTCAATTAAAGTAGACCCTGAAAGCTTGCTCTAGTTTAATTAAATATTAGGATATTTGACTTTTATGCACAAATTGTGGTATAATAGGTAAAGATTCCACTAACAGCTTTTCAACCCAAGTTCTTTCACTAGGAGAACAGATGTCCTTCTTGCCAAGGGTACTTGAGACGATCAAGAAGGCCCGAGGAACAACCTCTGGGCTTTTCAGCTTCTTCCCTCTTGGGCTTCTTCCTGGAGTACTTCTAGGTTCGGCCATTCTCTTCTTCAGCAAAACCCCAGAAAAAGGGATCTATGGAGGAGAGAGCATGGGGAGAGAGGAGCTTCCGTTTTACGTGGCCATTGTGGTCACAACATTCTTCTTGACCTGGGGGTTAGCTATCTACCAGGCAAAAGAGAAGGTTCTCTGGCCACGATGGACATCCTTCATCTTCGGGATCTTCTACGGCTTCATTGCGGGAGGGATAGGCTCTTTTCTGACGCTTGGGGTCATAGTGGTACTTTTGTTCTTCGTGCTACTCCTGCTCGAAACAATAATCGAGCACCCCGTCGTTTTTGGGGCCTTCTCTCTTATCATCATCTTTTTGGTAAGAAAGGAACGGCTTCGAATTCAGAAGGGGGAAGGATAGTGACCCTGCCCCGACACTTGGAGTGTCGGGGCTTTCTTTTATACATAGACCATTACATCCTCCTATGATAGGTTTGATTTATGGTTAAAATTCTTGACCGAGATGACCCAATCTTACGATATGTTGCTGAGCCAGTAGATCAGAAAGACATTCAAAGCGAAAAAATACAGAAAATACTTTCTGATATGAAAAAAGCTCTTGCTTCACAAGAAGATGGCGTGGCAATAGCTGCGCCACAAATTGGAGTTTCGTTGCGAATCTTTATCGTCTCTGGCCGGGTTATTGCATACATGAAAGGCGAAAATGAGAAAGAACACACCTATCCTGATCAAGTATTCATTAATCCAAAAATAACTAAACGTTCTCGAGAAAAAAAGAACATGGAAGAGGGATGCCTTTCAGTGCGATATCTCTACGGAAAAGTAAAACGATCTCAGAAGGTAGAGTTGCAAGCCTATAATGAAGAAGGAAGAGTATTCTCACGCGGGGCAACTGGTCTTCTTGCCCAAATATTCCAACATGAAACCGACCATCTTGATGGCATTCTTTTTATAGATACTGCAACTGAAATTGAAGATATCCCGCCAGAGAAATTAAATACACGAAATAAGAAAAAATGAAGAAAGAACTCTCTTCTATATCTTTTGTATTTTTTGGAACTCCAGGAATTGCGGTGATAGCTCTTCAGGAATTAAAAAACTCCGGGTTAGTTCCAAGCCTCATTATCACTCAAGAAGATAAGCCTGTTGGAAGGACCCACACCTTAACTCCCCCTCCGGTAAAAAAATGGGCAGAGGAAAACAATATCCCTGTCCTTCAACCAAAAACACTCCGAGATGACGCTTTCGTCGACCTACTTAAAAAATACGAACCCGTATCAGGTTGGGATGTATTCATAGTTGTTGCTTATGGCAAGATAATTCCTCTAGAGATTATCGAGTATCCAAAGCAGAAAACTTTAAATCTCCATCCGTCGCTATTACCAAAACTTCGAGGCCCAGCACCAATTCAGGGGGCAATTTTAAATGAAGAAAAAACTGGAGTAAGCATTATGAAACTTGACCAAGAAGTTGACCATGGGCCAATTCTTTCTCAAGAAGAAGTACCTATTGAGCCCTGGCCTCCATACAGAGAAGACCTTGAGAAAGCGCTTGGTGAGCATGGCGGCAAACTCCTTGCAAAAACAATTCCACCATGGATAGAAGGAGCTCTCAAAGAGATTCCTCAAGATCACAAAGAAGCAACCTTCACCAAAAAGATAACTAAAGAAGACGCCCTTATTGACCTTAAAAATTCTCCCGATACTAATTTAAGAAAAATACGAGCATACGCGGGCGAACCGAATGCTTTTGCATTTTTTAACACTAAATCTGGCAAAAAAAGAGTTTTAATAAAAAGAGCGCGAATCGAAAACGGCTCACTTATACTCGAACGTGTTATTCCCGAAGGAAAAAAAGAAATGGATTTCGAAGATTTTAAGAGAGGCCTCTCTATTCTTCAATGACCCCGCTTGTATAAATTGAAAAAGCCGTAAATGCTTGCGCCTTCTCTTGGTTATACGCAACAAACCAAACCATACAAGATAAAAACAACCCTGCAAGAAGTACGCCGGCCGTTATTTCTTTTCGCACTGTACTATAAAGCCCTATAGACATTATTTTCTCCAATTACGAGGGTCAAACCCTTTCATCATATTTTTTATACGTAGTGCTCCTTTGCGAACTAGAGTCGTTGATTTATCTCTATAAGAGGTCACTTGCTGAACAATTTCGTCTTTTACTTCGTCAATCGCGGCATATAAATCATCTTTCTCAGAAACAGCATAAAGATCTCGTCCAGCGATATGCAACTGGACTTCGGCACGAAAAACATCTCCTGATTTATGGTGACGAGTAGTTTTACCAAGCTCAACAACACACGAAACACTTTCGTCGTTACGAGATACAAATTTTTCTAACGCAGAGAGTCTTTTGTCTGCATACTCCTGTATTGCAGGAGTCATTTCCATATCTTTTGTTTTGTATGAAATATTCATATACCTATTTTACTAGATTAAAAAAATAAAGAAAAATAGATTTAAAACACCATCCTTAATATACAATATATAATATGCTAATAAATGTTATTTTGCAGGTAAAAAGATGAAAAATACCTGCGTAATTAACGGCCTGGTTGCTATTGGATAATTCTTGCTCCAGGATAAACTATCCTATATCATTATTATCTCTCTGTTTAAGAGGGCCCATTCCGCGATAGCTCAGTTGGTAGAGCGGCGAGCTGTTAACTCGTTGGTCGCAGGTTCGAATCCTGCTCGCGGAGCCAAACTGGACGATGATAGTTCTAATATGAGGTTAAAGGGAGAATGTAGACTAAACACAAGCTTTTTTTCTGATACGGTAGGGTTCTGAAGTAGATAATTCAAAAATGCTCGTTTCTCGGCAGGTTCAGAACAATTCTCAAAAATATTTTTTGCTCTGCGCGCCACAGAAAGCACTGTAGCTAACACGGTTTGGTATTCATAGTCTGCATTAGTGTGTTCCGTCAATTCAATATTTAAGAGTTGAAACTTGTCTGCGTACTCTTGGTGTTTTGTGTCATAGGTATCCTTAGTAATACCCGCATCGGTATAAAGCTCCAAGAGTCTATTGTCTTTATCCTTCACTTTGTCATATTCGTTCCTTAGACGCGTTACTTGAGCTTTGTGATAGCTAACCTCTGCTTCCGTGGTCCTTCTAAGCTCCTCTACAAGCTCATCACAGACTTCTTTAGGGATACTCTCAAATCGCTCTAGTAGCTCATATACGGGCTTCAGGAGGGTCTGTTCTGGCACATATTCTCGTTTACATACACCTTTAGCATTGGTGCAGGAGTAATAAACATAGCAACCCTTTTTAATCTCTGCACTCATAGAGCAACCGCACTTTTGGCAATGCAGGAGCCCTTTGAAAATGAAGTCTTTAGACAGGGCTTTGTAAGGAGTTTTCTTTCGCTCCTTTCTAATATCTTGGCATCTATCAAACAGCTCCTTTGAGATTAAATGTGGGTATTTGTGAGGAAAGCTTCCATACTTCCTAGAATCCGCTATGCCGTAATAAAAAGAGTCTTTAATTATGTTTTCGATATTGCTTTTTGAGAGCCTGTGCCCCTTCAAACTTAGCAAACCTTCCTCCGTAACTTTTATTCTTAAGCTTTCAAGAGAGTAGTTCTCTGTTGCATATAGCTCAAACAGTCTTTGGATTAGATGTCCTCTATCTGGGTCAACAATAATGTCCTTGCGCAACCTCTTACCTTCATCAACAGAAATATTCTTATAACCTAGTCTAACTGGACCAGTCCATTCCCCATTTCTACGTTTCTGTTCAAAAGCTCTTTTTACATTATCGCTAATAGCATTTGAATAATAGCTTGCCATTATAAGATTCATTCCAAATCCGCTTTTCTCAACAGCTGACAGGTTTCCTCCTACTACTTGATGGTCGGAAATAAAGTGTAATTCTATTTCGTTTGCTAGAGCTTTTTCATACAGCCAAGCAACTCTTTTATCAAACATATTTCTAGACAGACGGTCTACCTTATCGAAGCAGATGGCAACCTTCTCTTTTTTACTGGTGTAACCTTGAATGAACTCGATAATTACATCAAACTCATCCCGCTTACTTTTGTAAGCACTTTCAATAAAGCTAAACTCTTTAGTAATATCGAAGCCACAGCTCTTACAATAGCCCTGCATTCGGAAAAGTTGTGCGTCAGGTGAGTTTTCCTTCTGCTCATCTGTCGATACTCTGGCTATAATTATCGCTCTCATTTAACTATAGGAGTAAATTTACAAACCGCTCCCCAAAAAGAGCGTCTTCTCCACTATTGTAAAAAGGCATACCCCATACAACATATTTACGGTCTTCCCAAAGCTGTTCAACCTTGTGTTCTTTCTTGAGAGAAACAAGAAAGTTCTGTTTCCAGGCATCAGCCTCCTTAAGATGATTTCCTTTTGGTTCAATAAAGACCTGGTAGTACATATTCTTCGGCTTTGCCTTTTGATAGAGGAATAGCACATAGTCCGGCTCTAGAGGTCTGCCGTCATCAAAGTTATACAGCTTGAAGAATCGTTCGTTTCTTACGAGATACACTTCATCGTATTTATCTTTGAGCTGGTGATATATCTTGTCGATATATTTCACAAAGTGCTTTTCTTCTGAAGTACCGAAACTATCATTGAAGACATACCAAGATTTGTTGCTGAGGTCCAAATAGATGTTTGTCTCTTGAGCTACGCCCATTGATTTACCAAACTCTTTATCGTCACTTTCATTTTCAGCAAAAGTGAGGACCTTATCTGAGAGCTTGTCTTTGACCATATATGGCTTAAATTCCTTGCTTCCTTTGTACTCAAGCTTCTCACCTGAAATAGCCTTGGAAATCTTCTCTAGGACCTGTAAAACAGCGTCTAAGGCGTCATCAGGGGTCAAAGCGTCTACTTGGCTAGCCAAGCCGGAAACGGTCATCTTGAGGCTTCCTAGGTAGTTTTTATCGCTTATAAAGTCGTCAATACTCTCAAGATTTGGGAAGAATGTCTTGAGATTTGAGAACGAGTAAAAATCTAGCTTGTAGATAGCCTTTTTAACGACAGTTTTATTTAGCTCCTTGAAAGCAAAATCTTTTTCCTTTCGCTCAATACCTTTCTTTGATTGTTCATCAAACAGACCGCTTGAAAGGTTAAATCCGGTCCTTAGAGAGACAGAGTAATGTGTGTCTCGGACCGATGATGGGAGACCAAACACATCTTCTCGTGTGTATTTTTGTTGTTCATTCAAAAAGAGCATACCTGACTTAAAGAACTTAGTATCTTTGAAGTCATCTTTAATAGTTAGATTTCGTTTGTATGTCTTATCTGCAACGATACCAGTTTTTATAAGAGCAGAGTTAAGCTCCTGAATGTATTTTGGATTGTATGAGCTGTGGTAATAAAGCTCCTCACAGATACGCATTTCATTTTCTACGTCATCGTCAAACTTTCGCTTCGAAGCATCATCAGTATCGTTAAGTTTGAACGGACAATATCGTGCTCCACGTCCGATGAGCTGAGCTTCTCTGATTGTTGTCTCACCAGGTTTATTGTTCTTAGCGTCACGAGTATCGTATAAACGAACAATGTCGAAAAGGTTAAGAACGTCCCAGCCCTCATTTAGTTTATCTACAGCAAATACAGCTCTGTATTCGTTATCAGGAGCTTCTAAGGTATTGATTGCGAGCTGTTTCTCATCACTTTCTTCCTTACTGTTTACCGAGATAGTTTTTTCAGCAGAAAAATCTTCTCTAAGCTCGCTAGCAAGGTTCTCAAGAGAGATTTTATTGTCATCAAAATACTGAAACATTCGGACCAAAACCTCATCCTTGGCATTAGATTTAATCTCAGACAGTTTCTTTACAGTAAGAGTCTCTACAGCCTTAACAAAAGCTTCCTGAAAATCCTTACTCTCAGCAATGGTCTTTGATTTAAAGAGTGCAACCGGCTTAATGATTAGCTTATTCTTTTCAAAAATCTTTCTTCGGTATTGGCTCAGTAATATAGCTTGAAGAGCACGGTCAATAAGAGCTGAGTCCGCCTGTAAAACTTGAACATCTTTTGAATATCCATCAATACGGAATTGCTTGAGCTGATAATCATAAATTAATCGCTCTGCATACTTCTTGGCGATGTTTGGATTATTAAAATCTACGGTAGCTGTAAACTCAAGAAGTACATTCTCAGGGTTAGCATTAAATATTCTGTTGACCGTGCTTTCCCAAGAAATGATTTCTTCTGCTTCTTCCTTTGAGACTGAGCCTTGAATAGTAACATCGCCAAAAACATTGGTCTTGAGACCAGCTTTTGTCTCCACGTTTATATGGTGAGCTTCGTCTGAGATAAGAACGATTTTCTTGTCTTGAAAATCATCAAAAGTAAGAGCATTTTCTTGAGGGTTGTTGAGCTTAAGGTGAAGACCGTGGATTGTAGAAAAAGCGATGTTGATACTCTTATCATCAGTAGACTGAAAGTTATCTACCTCCTTAAGAAAGACCTTTTTCTCACCTTGGGTAATCGAAGTATTGAAGAGATATTTGATTGATGAATCATTGAAAAAGTTATCTCGTGTTTTGTCGATAATATTTGTGCTATTTACGAAGAAAAGAAAGTTTCTGTAGCCTTGCTCGTATAGATAGAGAATAAGACCAGCCATCATCAGGGTTTTACCGCTACCAGTAGCCATATGGAAAAGGAGCTGATTCTTTGTCGGCTTACCATCAAACTTCTCGGTCCAGTACCTTATGAAATACTGAAAAGCCCTCGTTTGATAAGGTCTGATTTGAAGTTTCTGATTAAGGTTTGTGGTGATTATTTCGGGGACCGGAGTAGCTTCTATTCCACGTTTACCAAATTCAGACTCAAGTGTTTTGTGTAGTAATTTAATTTCTTCCATAAGTCTTTATTTGTCGCCATAGAACTTTTTATTAAGCTCTTTATCTTCTTTTGAAATTGAATACGTCTTGTCATCAATTTCAGAGTAAGGGACGTAGAGGAGGTTCTTATCGAGAATAGAAATCAAGAATCTTTGCTGGTCCTCAAACGACAAAGCCTCAAAGTCTTTCTTTGATGAATCAATCTCCTCAGGCTTTACTTTGTAGCTAAGGAAAGCAGTCTTTTTCATTTCATCCCAAACTTTCAAAAGCTCTTTTGTGTTCTTTGTATCTTGGATTTTATCTACAAAAAGCTGATTAGCCTGAGCTAATTCAGCATAAACAAAACTACCTTTTTTTGCTTCTTTTATTACTCGGTATACTCTTTCTCTGGTAACTTTTTCTATATAGTCCATTTGTTCACAGATAATAAATTTTCTATTACCTTTGTCTTCGTCATTCAAGGCAAGTACAGCGTGTGCTGTTGTACCACTTCCACCAAAAAAGTCTAAAACAATGTCATCATCAGAAGTCATTATCTTTAAAGTATCAAGAACGGTATATAAAGATTTTGGGTAACTAAATAAATTACCCCCTAAGATTTTTTTAAGTAAGTTTGTACCATTAAATTCAGACTGATATTTTTTGTCTGTCCACACATTCTTATAAACCTGCTGTTCTCTTAGTTTATGATAAATTACTATTTTATTATTTTCCTCTTTGGCAATGAAATAATCATCGTGATTTAATTCATCAAATGATTGCTTGATATTTTTCCAAGCCATTTCTTTACCATTATTGGTAATAGGAAAAATCTCGTGATAACCTGATTCCTTTTCAGAAGTTATTGTTTTTAAATCTTTGCTTACATAAATCGGATACCAGTTATTTGGCTTATTTTGTCTAGACCAAACTGTTCTGGCTCTTAGGAATGGCTCATACCTAAAACTACCATCATCATCACTTTCTGAGAAAGACTCTTTAACAGCCTCATCAATAGCAACTTGGTTAAATTCTGCTTGTTCAACATTCTTTGCGTATACAAGCATAAATTCACTATTTGGAGAAAAAAATTTAGAAAGATTTCTACCTTTTGGATTATGTAAGACAGTCACAACTCCCACACGGTTTTCTCTACCAAAAATTTCATCGGCTAAAGCACCTAAATAAAATAATTCAGCGTGGTCAATGGCAATAGCAATAAATCCATCCTCAGTAATAAAATCTTTAGCAACTTCAAGCCTATTTTTCATAAAAGTAAGCCAGGTTGAATGTTTAAATGTATTGTTATATGCAAAAGTATCACCGTCAGAACCTGTGTTGTATGGCGGGTCAATATAAACAAGTTTAACTTTTTGTTTATATTTATTTCTTAGAGAATATAGACTTAACAAATTATTTCCCTTGATAATCAAATTATCCTGAAGACTTATTTCATTGACTGTTTTTACTCCTTTTTCATCAAATTTTTTAAAGTTTGTAAGAACTTTTGGTTCAAGAAGTTTATCTATTTCGTCCGGAGCAAGTGTCTCATTCCAGAATATTTCTTCACGATTTGCATCTTCCTGATTTTGACCTCCCTCTAGAACACAATCTTTGTAAGGAAAAGCTAAAACAACCTCATTGCTTTCGGTGAGGTACTGACCATCTGAAATAAGACCAATTTTGTTTTTGTATTCTGTAAAACTGTCCGGTAGGAATTGTTTGTTTGAAACGAAACTCTGAAATTTTACTTTATCAAAAACGAGAACGTCATCTACTTTTTGAAAAAATGTTTTTTCTAGGTCCTTTGATGAGCGAAGTGATTTGATTAAATCAGAATCAAGCTGTAGTGCTAACTCGATAACTTTATTTTTTGCGAGTTTACCGTCCACTACTAATCGGTCATCCTTTTCAAGGGTTGCTATAAGTTTTTTATGTACATCATTCATATTATCTTGTTTTCACCTTATTTAGGAACCTTCCAAATTCTTCCCTATCAATCCTAAACTCCTTCCCAATCTTATATGCCTTCAGTTTCTTGGCTTTGATATATCGGTAAACGGTCATGATGTTTACCTGTAGCTTGTCAGCCAACTCTCTAGCTGTATAGAAATCTTTGTTCATATGCCTTTTTCTCTTAAACACTTGTTGTAAAGTTGCTCATATTCTTGTGGTTCTGACAGTATACCTTCGTAAGCCTTCTCAAGAGCTTGATTTAGTTGAGCTGAGGCTTCTTTTGAGGCCCGCTCGTTACATTGTTTTTTATTTGCCCAGATCTAATTCCAAACCAATAGAAAACCCCAACTCCCGCAATTAAGATTATTACTATCGGTATTCTCCTGCTATTTATATTACTTTACTATTCTTTACAAGACAACTATTGGTGTGAAGTAGGTTTTGGTGAGGGTACGGCTGGTAATCTTCTATCGCTTTATCAATTTGCGTAACCCAATCTCGAATTTCATTTTTAGTAACGAACTTATCTGATGCACGCATGTCTTGAGATATTCGATACCAAGTTCTATCCCCCGATTTCGTGCTAAGGATAGACCTGAGTTCCCTCATTCCATTCTCATCCTTAGCCAATAGAAACAGACCCAATAAGTATATAGCCCGTCTAGGTTTGAGTTTTTTATCTGCTAAAAACAAAGTTCGTAGAATATCCTTATTACTTATAGAAATTGAAAAGATACCTCGATTTCTATCTTTGATGAGTCTCTTCCAGTAATCGTTAAGAACCTTTTTACTTAGTTCAGTTCTGAATACATCCTTAAAGTTTGGGTCTTTCTTATAACCTAAACCCTCAAGAAGGCTATTCAACTTCTTCTTCTGATTAAGGCGAACTTCAAAGCGGATTATCTCTGGCACTTCCTCTTTATTTTTGAGCTGAGAAAACAAGTCCATCTGGTAGAGAGTTGGCTCTTTGTCTATGGCTCGTTTCTTGCCCTTAGCTAGGTCAGCTACTTTGTCATAAATAACAAATTGGTGTGAAGTAGTATGAGCATAAAGGCTTTGTCCATCATTAAGAAACCTTGTCTTGGCAAAATCAAAGCTTTTTCGTAAATCCACCTTGTTCATTTCTGATATTAAGTGGTTAGCGGTATACCCATCCTTAAGTTGAATGTTTTTAGAAAAATGAACCGAGCTTACAGAGGCTTTCTCTAGAACCGTACCCCGAACAATAATCCCCATAGTTCGTAATCTTGCTTGTAATGTTCGCACTATTTCCTTAAAATCTTTGTCCTCAAGTTCATCTAGATTATTCAGATAAAGTAACTTCGGGGCAGAAAACTCGATACGTACGTTTGAATCTTCCGTGAACCTTCTCCTATAGCCCGTTAATCTTGGAAAATATAGACCAGTTTCCAACTCAAGCCTGGAAGGGTTCCTCACAAATTTTTCGTAATCTATTGTTTTTGAATATAGCTCCCAATTTACGACCCCAGAGACATACTTCATCTTATCTTTTGAGATTAGTAAGCACACAGTATCAATCATTTTTTATTTTTTAATCTGATAAAGAGCAGGATTTTGCTTCTTGTCTTGAGCAATAAGCCAAGTGAAGAGACCAACTAGACGTGCCCTTTCCTCAAACGAAAGGTCTTTGACGACTACTGGTTTCTTTAGCTTTTCTTCCTGCATAAAAACAACCCATAGGTTGTGCCTACAGGTTACTTTCTTGGAAAGTCTCAGTATAAGTATTTTCTGAGTTACAGAACTTTTCTGTGTTACAGTTTTTTTCGCTTCCTTTTTTCCAAAGAAATAATTTTGCCTATATATGCATAATCAACGTTAGTATTAGGACCATACTTATCATATAAAAGCCTCATTATTTCCTTTCTTGGTAGATGACTATTTTCCCATATAAATCTATTTCTTTCTTTTATGCTCGCTTTTTTCTTTTTTATTTTTCCCAAATGAGATTCAGCACTACGATGTTGACTCAAGTTATATTCTATCTGTGGCCATTGAACTTTTATATAATCAATTAAATCTCTTTGTGTAATAGCAGGATGGAGTTTAATTACTACAGGATAATATTTAAATAAACCTCTTATCCGATCAACAGTAAACTCGTCTGGGTATTCTTGTAAAAGCTGGTAAAAATCTTCTATTTGAGCTAAATCAGACTCCGTTAAATGATTTATTATATTGAATATTTTTCTACCATATAAGATATACGTCCTAATAAAATAACGTATATTCAAATCAGATATTGTAATCTTCTTGCTAATTTTCCCGATAGCCAAATTTAATTCTTTTAGTATATTTCTCCCCTTACCTTCCAACTCTTTTGGAAGCTTAAAATAGTTATAAACAGGATAAATCTTATTCAAATCATCTTCCAGCTCTTTATTTATAGTTAATCCTTGTGCAGGTATATTTAACTTTGTCCTTAGCCTCTTTACCTCATCTTGAAAATATTCTGAGTCAAGAAACTCATCAAGAAAATTCAGTAGTTTCTGGTGCGACTGGCTCTTTCGTTCCATTTTTATATTCTTTACTTTACTTCACAGAGGCTTACACTTCAATTATGAAAAAAATAAACATTAAACGCTTAAAACTTTGGAACTCGAGGTGTAGTAAATGCCCAAAGTGCGAATGGGTCTATGAGGCTCATGTGGGAGACTTTAAGTGGCACGAAGAAAACTGTTCTTATATGGCGGACATGAAAAGAAGAATCAGGGAACGTAGAGAAACAGAAATACAACTACAAAAAAGAGATGATTTAGGGTTATATAAATAGTAGCCTACATAGAAGCGTAACCATTGAACTCTAATTCTTGTTTTATTTTTAACCAATTAAGAACCTTAAACTCCTCAACTAATAAGTTCTGAACTCGTCCAGAGGTCGGAGCAAATCAGGACATGAAGGCACGAAAGTGCCTTTTTGTCTTTCTAATACAGCGTTTTGAGAGGTTCGAGCAGAAGCAACTTGCGCCTCTACCTTTTCCTTGCTCTCAAGCATGCTCAAGAAGAAAGGATGCAGGTGAACATTGAGTTTTTGGTCTTTTACGATGAGGTTCGAACCTAAACAGCCCAGAATTGCTTTCTTAGTTTCTTCATCGCCATGTTCAAACCAAACACGCGCATAACGTGCAAAATCAAATGCCTGTTCAGTCAGTTCTACCCACTTATCCATTTCAACACTTCCTTGTTTCAAGCCCTCCTCAAGGGCAATTTTTTGCCTCTGAAGGTCTCCTTTCATTTCCTTTAGCTCTGTTGCAGACATAATGCTTCCATCCTTATTCTCTGGTGAGCTATACGTCAGCATCAATTGAGAAATTCGTGCGTTTACCGACTCCAGTTCTTTATTTCTGTTCTGAAGCACCACTTCATGTGTCTCCGCTTCATTCTTACGAAGCTCATGCAGATACTTGATTGCCCAATCTCTAAATCGTTCGGAGATTGTGATACTTGATAGCACCTCATCAATTTGCGCATTCAAATCTTTGATTTCGATTGAACGTTCAACACAGTTAGCGTCCTTGCGTTTTGTGCAATGGTAATAAACGTAATTGTGAACGTTGCCATTCTTTTGACGCTTCGTTTTTGTTTCCGCCGTAATAGAGCTACCACATGAACCACATCTCATCATTCCAGTGAAAGCAAAAACGTGTTTCTTAGGTCTTGGTCTTCCTTTTCTGCCAAGCAAGCTTTGAACACGGTCAAATTCTTCTGCCGTAATGATTGCTTTGTGGTTTCCTTGAATCCAATTGCCACTACCTACTGGGTATTCGAAACTTCCGTAATAAAAAGAATTTGAAAGAAGCGCATATACACCATTGCGAGAGATAAGACCTCCGCCAATCTTCTTTCTCTTGATAGTGGTCAAACCCATCTCTTTGGCTTTGTGCCAGATTTGCAGTACTGAATAATTACCAGTAAGCATCAAATCAAAAACCTGACGAACAAGATGGAAACGTTCTGGGTCAATTTCAATTTCTTTGAATCCTTTCTCTCTACCTGGAGTGCTTTTATAACCAACAGGTGCAATGCCTGGTAGCCATCCTTTCTCTGCTTTGTTTTTCAAACCACGCTTCACATTCACTGAAAGGTCTCTGACAAATTGATTCGCCATTCCAAACTCCATTGCCATCACCAAAACATTATCTGACGGCAAGTAAAACTTCTCATGAGTTCTGATACTCTGCATTTTGCCACTTTGAAGCAGGTCAATGATTGCGCCACCGTCAACAAAGTTTCTTGCCAATCTATCTAACTTCCAACAAAGCACGCCATCTGCTTCACCTGTATAGAGTCGTCCAATCATTTGATTGAACACAGGACGACCAGGTGCTTTTGCTGATTGTGATTCCGAGAAGGTTTCCACAACATTCAAATTGTATTCACGAGCGACTCTCGTAAGCTCTTTGATTTGGTCATCAATGGACGCCGCCTGACGGTCTTCTGACTCGCTGGATTTTCGAGCGTACAGAAAGTATTTAGTTTTACTTGTTGTGTTCTTCATCACTATATTACTATTATATCAATCCTGACGTAACCTGACAATAGCCCGACTTCTACCCCTGAAGACAAACTACGGGCAGTACACATAACTCTATGTATCAGATGACTTGGACACACCACCGAACCCCCTACGAAGTCACTCCATCCAGCATTTACACGTGACTTCCTTCTAATTCGATGCATGTCCTGGGCGCATACGACACTTTTCAGAGAGCTGGGCGAGAAGTCGTACACTCGTTTTCCCAGCTTTCGCAAAAATGCCTTATACACCCCTTGAGGTTTGACGTACGACTTGCTTAGGGTCGCACGCTTTTATGAGAGCTTTTTACCTGTGTTCCCTGAGCCAGGTTTGCCATCTGAATTGTCGTTTCCTTTAGCCAGTCCTTTTTTATTGGGCGGTAGATGTTGTCAAAGAGCACCAGGAGGTTACT
>CAYVDB010000005.1:0-46353 GCA_964450705.1 uncultured Candidatus Saccharibacteria bacterium
GCTACATGCTTACGACAGGGACTGTTTAAAAGAAAGCGATGGAGGATGGAAAATATCTGTTAGAAAAGCTCGAAATGGGGAAAGTGTTGTTGCTCTTGATGGTAATCAGTATTTCTTGGAAGAAACTGATCTTGTCATCACTGATGGAAATACAGATAGCCCCATTGGTATTGCTGGAGTAAAGGGCGGTAAACAAAGTGAGATATCAAAAAATACGAAAAATATTATTCTAGAGGCGGCAAACTTTGATTCGGTATTAATACGAACTACAGCGAAAAGGCTAGGACTCAGGACTGACGCTTCAGTTCGCTTTGAAAATGCAATTACTCCAGAGCTCACTATGGCCGCTCTCGACATGGCGACTTCTCTTATTTTTTCAGTTGCCCAAGGAGACACTCAAGATAAACATCTGCACGCTGAAGGCGCTTGTGACGTATACCCTCGAAGGCCGTCTTTGTATAAAGTGGGGGTATCACTTTCTGAAATAGAAAATATTCTTGGTGTTGGTCTTCAAAATAAGCAGGTGGAAGATATTCTCAAACGCAGAGGATATGAATGGAGTTATGTAAAGCCTAGAGAGATAATAGCTTCTCTAGCGGAGACATTAATTGATGCGCCCTATAAATATGGGGCAAGCGTTGTGTATGATTCTCCTAAAACCTTTGATTGTTCATCTTTATCCAGTTTTCTTTATGCTCAAGCAGGGATTGCTATTCCAAGAGTTTCGATTGAACAGTTTCTTTTTGGTGAAGAAGTTCAAGAAAATG
This sequence comes from uncultured Candidatus Saccharibacteria bacterium, assembly GCA_964450705.1. GTDB lineage: Bacteria > Patescibacteriota > Minisyncoccia > Phycocordibacterales > Zambryskibacteraceae > CAYVDB01. The sequence continues at coordinate 768 of CAYVDB010000005.1, forward strand.
ATCTGATGCCAGGTGATCTTGTATTTGCTAAAGGGGCAAAGCCTTACTTTTTTAAAGAAGAGCCTCGCGGAGTTGGCCATGTGGGTATTTATATTGGGAATGGAGAAATTATTCATGCTGCAGGGAGCGCGCACGGTAATCGTGTTCGGAAAGAAAAACTCAAAGAGTCGTCCTCTTTTGATGGAGATTCTTTTAGAGGATTTCGAAGACTTATTAGAAATGAAGAAGGTCGTTTTGTAGTTACCGTTCCTGCTGAGCGTCTTGATCTCCGAATTAAAGAAGATCTTATTGAAGAAATAGGGAGGATATATGGATATGAAAATCTTAAATCAAAAGCGATTTCTTTACCTGAGACAATTCTAGAAATTCACAAAAAAACCTACTACGAGGGATTAGTGAGAAAGTTTTTTGCTGAACGAGGTTTCTCTGAAGTAATTACTTATGCATTCCAGGGAACCGGGGATATTGAAATTCAAAATCCGATTGCAGGAGATAAAAGTTTTCTGCGGAGTTCTCTTGCTATCGGTCTTAATAGTGCGCTCGAGATAAATTCTAAAAATATAGATCTCCTTGGGCTTTCACAAGTTAGATTATTTGAGATTGGAAACATTTTTAAGAAAAATGATGAGTATACAGCTCTTGGGTTTGGTATGAGAGATCATAAAGGAACCGCCATCTTAAACATAGAAGAGTTAGTCTCGGAACTTTCTAAGCTTCTCCAAGCACCTATTAATTTTAGTGAAGTGGATGGGATATTTGAATTGAACTTTACTAAACTACTTGAATCGCTCGAGACCCCTGTTGAGTGCCTGAGATATGAAAAAAGCTTAGATGATGTGAAATATAAAGAATATTCTCGATACCCGGCAATTTTTAGGGATATTGCGGTGTTTATTCCAGAAAGTGCTGATTCTGAGCAGATCATTGAAGTGGTAAAAAGAGAAGCGGGTTTGCTTTTGGTGAACTATAGATTGTTTGATGTTTTCACTAAGGAATTTTCTGAAGGGAAGAAAACCTCATACGCGTATAAGTTAGTATTTCAGTCTATGGAAAAGACACTTTCTGATGATGAAATAAATCCTATTATGGATCGTATTACCAAGACACTTAATGAAAAAGCTGGCTGGAACGTAAGATGATTCACGCTGTACCATTTATTTCCCAGTTTGACGAAACTTCGCGATCCGAATGGAAGGCTAGGTCTTGCAGTGTTGCATGTCTTTTAATGGCAATTTCTTTTATAAGAAACGAGAGCGTCTCTCTCGACGATCTCATCGATGAAGCGCTTCTTGTTAAAGGATGGACCCCTCTCGGATGGACTCACGATGCGCTTACGATTGTTGCTCATAATCATGGCGTTGCTGCATATCGCGAGGAGTTTCGTTCGCTCCGGGCCGATGTCAGTACAGGAACATTTTCTCCAAGTGTTTTTGCCGAAGAACTTTTAAGGTATGGTACAAACAAAATAGTCTCTCATATTGAACAAGGAGGTGTTGTTATAGCTTCTATTCATCGAGATTGGAAAACAAGTGAAAATTTCCATACTGTATTAATCATTGGTTTTGAAAAAAATGAGCGTGGATTAGCCGGTTTTTATTATCATGATCCTGACACAGAGAAGGAAATGAGAGAGAATAAATATATTTCACTGTCTGATTTTCTCTTAGGCTGGAGGAAGATGGCTGTATTTTTGGGAAAGGTATGACCCCGTTAGAAGTCTCACTCATATCTAGAGGCACGTAAGTTCGTCTATCTCATTAAGCTTTATATAAATTAAGAAGAAAAAAAGTTTGTTCGAATTTCTAATGTGGCAAAGAAAAAGGCCCGTATAAGTTATACGGGCCCTGAAGCTTCACCGTGTCGGGAGATGCTGAAGCACTTGCCGCCTACTCCTCACTTGGAGGAGGGCGGTTCGCCACTCTCCTCGCCACTTGGCGAGCTCCTGCTCGAATTCGACGCCACCTCCGTGGACAGCGATTGGCCATGCTCGCTCATTGTAGAGCGTGCCGAGCCGATTCTCGCGTTTCCACAGGAGTTTTGTCACCATCAGATACGAGAGCGTTGCGAGAACCAGCCCGAGGGCGAAAATTCCAAACTTAGTGAGCATCTCCATTTTTGTGGGCGATAGAGGTTGGAAGGGGCGATCTTTTCCTATTATATCATATATATTATACTTGTCAATACAATATATTTAACCGGGTTTTTTCTTTGTTTTTACTCCAAAATATTGCTATAATAAAGCCCTTAATATTGTTTCTTTAGATAATGTATCCGATCTAAAATGGATACATTATTTATTCCCAAATATTTCCGCATGGCAGAGGAAAAGAAGAAGAAAAGTGGATATAGCGCTGAGGATATTCAGGTCCTTGAAGGTCTTGATCCTGTCCGAAAACGCCCTGGAATGTATATCGGTACTACTGGCCCAGACGGCCTTCACCATCTTATTTGGGAGGTATTTGATAACTCTAGAGATGAAGCGATGGGCGGGTTTGCAAACGATATTGAAGTAACGCTTCTTCCTGACAGCCATATCAGAGTGGTTGATAACGGTCGTGGTATCCCGGTTGACGTACATAAACAGACAAAAGTCTCTGCGCTCGAGACCATAATGACGACGCTTCACGCCGGTGGGAAATTTGGCGGAGAAGGGTATAAGGTTTCAGGAGGCCTTCATGGAGTCGGCGCATCAGTCGTCAACGCTCTTTCGCTTTATACTCGAGCAGAAGTTCATCGTGATGGTGGGCGTTTTGTTCAAGAATATAGTAAAGGAAAAAAGAAAGGAGCTGTCAAAAAGATCGAATCTTCGAAAAAGAATGGGACTATTATTACTTTTCGCCCAGATGAAGAAATATTCCCAGATATCAATTTTGATTTCAATCGAGTAGTAAACCATCTTCGTCAGCAAGCTTATTTGGTAAAAGGGTTACGTATTTCTGTGATTGACGCTCGTAAACTAACCGGCCTTAAACACACAGATTGTTTCTACCTTCGCGAGCTTCATCCAGACGCTCCTTCGATGACTTTTTACTTTGAGGGGGGGCTTCTTTCTTTGGTTAAGTTTTATAATTCGCTTCAAAAGCCAATCCATAAAAATATTTTTTATGTTGAGAAGAAAAGCAACGACTATGAATCGGTTGAAGTAAGTTTGCAATATGTAGATGATATTTCTTCTCGCATTGTTCCTTTTGCGAACAATATCTATAACTCTGAAGGGGGAACCCATGTTACTGGCTTTAAGACTGCTCTTACCAGAAGCCTTAATGCATATGCCCGTAAGAATAACCTTGTAAAGGAAAGCGAGGATAATTTTACTGGAGATGATGTGTTGGAAGGTCTCACCGCTGTAATATCAGTTAAGATCAGAGAAATCCAATTTGAAGGCCAAACTAAAGCCAAACTTGGGACAGTTGAAGCAAGGTCTCTTGTTGAGTCTATATTCGGAGATACCTTCGCTACTTTTCTTGAAGAAAATCCTGACGATGCTCGAGCAATCATAAACAAAGTTGTTTTAGCTCTTAAGGCGCGAAAAGCAGCTAAAGCTGCAAAAGATTCGGTATTGCGCAAGGGCGCTCTTGAAGGGATGACGCTCCCCGGTAAACTTGCTGATTGTCAGTCAAAATCTGCAGAGGAATCCGAACTCTTTATTGTGGAGGGAGATTCAGCTGGTGGTACTGCGAAAATGGGTAGAGACAGAAGAATTCAAGCAGTACTTCCACTTCGTGGAAAAATTTTGAATATTGAGAGGGCTCGTCTTGATCGTATGCTTGCGTCTGAACAGATCAAGAATCTTGTTGTTGCCTTGGGTACTGCAATTGGAGATACTTTTGATATTTCAAAACTCCGTTATCACAAAATAATTATTGCAACCGATGCCGATGTTGATGGGGCCCATATTAGGACGCTTCTCCTTACTCTTATTTATCGATTCTTTAGACCTTTGATTGATGCTGGGAATGTCTATATTGCACAACCTCCACTTTATAAAATTAAAAAAGGGAAGGAGTTATTTTATGCTTATTCAGATGATGAAAAGCATTCAATTGTAGGTATAGGAGATGTTTCAGAGACGACTGAAGTAGAAGAAGATGCTGAAATTGAAAATGAAGACGAAAAAGAAGAAGAAAAAGATTCTAAAAAGAAAAACGCCAAAATCTCTATCCAAAGATATAAAGGTCTTGGAGAAATGAACGCGGAAGAATTGTGGGAGACAACTATGGATCCGGAGCGCCGTATTTTAAAACAAGTTTCAGTTTTGGATGCTCAGGAAGCGGATAAGATATTTGATGTGCTTATGGGAACAGATGTTCCATCTCGAAAAACATTTATTCAGTCGAATGCGAAGCTCGCGAATCTAGATGTATAAAAAAATGACTCCCTTTCGGGAGTCATGTCTTGTGCGCACTACGACACCTGCTCGAAATTGCAGGCCGGATGCCAGGAACCACCTTCTTCGAGGGAAATCATCCAACGTCCACGCTTGTGAATGATTCCCCGCACGAGATGTGGGGACGCTCCAGGAATGGAGACGTTTCTGCGAACCACCTCCTGTCCGATCTGAAAGGGCTGGGCCTGAAGTTCTTCCGGCGAGCTTTCAAGCGGCGTGTCAGCAAGCATGCTTCACTTCCTCCAAGAAAAGGGTCCGCTACAAAGCATATAATTATGTTCCTTAGATGTCAATTTAGAGATTATTTTCTTGCGTCTATTTCCTCTCTGATTGATATTAAGAAGTTCTCTAATGATGCTATCTCTTTAGTATCACTTCCTCTTTTTTCTACGCTTACCGAGGAATCTTCCTTTTCTCTGTCTCCAACAACAAGGATATAAGGGATTTTCTCCACTTTTGCAGTACGTATTCTCTTTCCTAGGTTCTCGTTTGAATCGTCTATTTCAACACGAACATTTTGGGTTTTCAGTTCGGTGCATATTTTTTTCGCATATTCTTTTTGATCGTCACTTACAGGGAGAATCACAACTTGTGTAGGCGAGAGCCATGTAGGGAATGCCCCAGCATATTTTTCAATGAGAAATGCGACAATACGCTCAATTGCACCAATTGAAGAGCGATGAACTACAAATGCTCGTTTTTTCTCTCCATCAGGCCCAATATATGATAGGTCAAAGCGATCCGGCATACAGAAGTCGTATTGTACAGTAAACGCAGTATCTTCTTTGCCGTTTACATTCTTCATCTGAATATCAATCTTTGGACCGTAAAATGCCGCTTCATCACGTGCCTCTTCAAATGAGCTTCCTCTTTCTTCCATGAGTTTTCTTAACAATCCTTCTCCTTTTTCCCAAGCAGCATCATTTTTGTAGTATTTTTCCGTATTAGCTCTATCTCCAAGGGAAAGTCTGTATCGATAATCTGTATTTAGTTTTAAACCAAATACAGATGTTACATATTCAATGAGATCAAGTGCGTGGCCTATCTCTTCTACGGCTTGTTCCTCGGAAGCACAGATAATGTGCGCATCTGCAAGGCAGAATGTTCTGACTCTTTGGAGGCCCATAAGCTCACCTGATTGTTCGTATCTATAAAGTTGCGCGAGTTCTGCAATTCTCATGGGTAGATCCCGATAGCTGTGGGGTTTTGAAAGATAGAGTTCAAAATGATGGGGGCATGTCATGGGGCGAAGCATAAACTCTTCGTCGTCTATAACAATAGGCGCATACATTGATTCTTTGTAGTGCGGATAGTGGCCCGATTTCTTATAAAGATCGAGCTTAGCAATATCAGGTGTTATCACATGGAGATATCCACGACGGATTTCTTCGTCAGTAATAAATCGTTCAAGTTCTCTTCGAATTGTTGCTCCCTTGGGAAGCCACAAAGGAAGTCCTTTTCCTACCGTGTCGCTAAAAGTAAATAATTCAAGCTCTTTTCCTAAGCGTTTATGGTCGGGTTTTTCTTCTGCATGTTCCATATTATGTATGGTATCAGTTGAGAGAAATCTTTTCAAAATTGACTTTTAAGGCTAGGTCTTTTACCCTCTAAAAAGAGTTCAGTCACTAACCCAAAAGGAATCTTTATGACAAGCCTCTCGCTGATGCCCCGTGAAGATATGGAGCGAATATGTTTAAAGCTCCTAGTATTTGCTCTTCAAGTGCCTCCGCTCCATATCGCGAATCATCAAGTTGGGAGAGAACGCACCGTGCTTCTTCCTGTTTTGGTCGGGTTTGCGCATAGATTCCAGGCGCTTCTTCAAGAGCATGGACTTGAGGTAGCGAAAGAGATCGGCGTCTCTCCACGTGATCTTCAGTGGTTTTGCGATAGCCTCGAGGCGTCTTTGGGGGATCGAGATGCTAGATTATTCCAATCAAGATCGATTGCTGGCTCCGGACACCCGCTTGTTTAGCGGGTGTTTTTTAAATTTTTAGTCGCAGAGTTTTGCTTTTTCTATAATGATCGAGACTTCATTATTACGGAGAGAAACCTTTCCGATGATGGCAATCAGGGCGTCTTTCTTTATTATATTTTTATAACTTTCAAAAGTTTTAGGAAAAACTACGCAGTCTATTCTATCTGTTAGATCCTGAAGTGTAACAAAAGCCATGTACTCATTTTTTTTGGTTATTACTTCACGCATTTCTTCTACAAGGCCGACAAGCATTACCTCTTTGCCTTCTTTCGGCTCCTTCTTTATTTTCTGAATGTCGGTATCTAGTTTCCCAAGTTTTTCTTTAAACTTATCTAAGGGATGTCCAGAAATATAGAGGCCAAGAAGTTCTTTCTCCCACGATAGCCGATCTGAAATAGGCGCTTCGGGATGTGATTTAAGTGAAAGGTCTGAGATTTTGTCTTTAAGTCCTCCAAACAATGAGTCTTGATTTATATTTTGCTCCTTAGTTACTTCTTTATGATACTCAAGAAGAAGATCGAGGTTATGGAGAAGTGTTCCGCGTTCTTCGAAATCATCTAGCGCACCAGATTTTATAAGCGCCTCGAGGGATTTTTTGTTGAGATTTTTATCCTTAATTCTCCGAAGAAAGTCTGTGAGGGATATAAAACGCCCTCGCTCTTTTCGTTCTTTTACGATCGTATTTGCGATGCCTTCTCCAAAATTCTTAATAGTTGTTAATCCGAAACGGATTGTGTCTTTTTCTCCTTCTTTTCTTACAACAGAAAATCCTTGGAAGCTTTCATTTATGGAAGGGGGAAGTACTGGGATGTCGAGGCGCTTACATTCTTCGATAAGATCGGCGATTTGTGGAATGTTTCCTGAATCTGCAGTAAGTGCCGCAGACATATATATAGCAGGGAAGTTTGCCTTTAGATATGCGGTTTGGTATGCAACTCGTCCGTAGCTTGCAGCGTGGGCTTTATTGAATCCGTATGCTTGGAAGGGTTCAAATAATTTCCAGAGCATTTCTGCAAACTTTTTACTTTGACCGTTCTCGATTACTCCCTTAATAAATTTTTCTTTTTGGGCGGCCATCTCTGCTGGAATCTTTTTTCCAACAGCTTTTCTAAATTTATCTGCTTCAAGCCAGGAGTATCCCGCGAGCTCGATAGCTGAAAACAAGAGGTCATCTTGGTACACAATGAGACCGTAGGAAGCTTCCAAGTACTTCTTCATCCTAGGGTCGGGATAAGTTATGAGCGTAGGATCATTTTTTCTTCGAATGTATTCCGGTATAACTTCCATAGGTCCTGGTCGATATAGAGCTACCATGGCATTAATATCGTGGATTGATGTAGGTTTAAGCTCCATAAGGAATTTAGTCATTGCTTCTCCGTTTAACTGGAAAAGTCCTTCGGTTTCGCCACGAGCTAAAGATTCAAATGTTTTAGTATCATCAAGTGGAATATCCTCAATATTGAAAGTTTTTCCTAGAATGGCTTCAATACGGTGCAAGGTATCAGCAATAATGGAAAGGTTCTTTAGCCCTAAGAAGTCAAATTTAAGAAGTCCTGCATCTTCTACTGCATGCATGTCATATTGTGTAATAATCTTTTCCTCTCCTTTTGTATCAAATTGTAAAGGCACGAAATCAGTTATATTTGTCGGCGAAATGACTACCCCAGCTGCATGCACGGATATGTGTCGCGCACATCCTTCTATCTTTTTTGCCATGTCCAAAATGTTTTTCGCTTCAGAGTCTTTATTGTAAAGCTCTGCTAGTTCGGGGACGAGCTCAAAAGCTCGATCAATTGTCATTGGGAATCCTTGTGAGCCAAGAGGGATTAGCTTGGCAATTTTGTCTCCAATTGCGTATGGATATCCAAGCGCTCGGGCCACGTCTCGTACAGCCCCACGCGCGAGCATTGTCCCAAAGGTGCCGATTTGGGCAACTTTTTCATGTCCGTATTTTTTCCGAGCATATTCAATAACCTCATCTCTTCTGTCATCTGCAAAATCCATATCTATATCTGGCGCTGAGGGGCGTTCCGGATTGAGGAACCGCTCAAAGGGAAGCCCATATTCTAGCGGGTTGACGCTCGTAATTCCTGAGAGATATGTAACCATAGACCCAGCAACTGACCCTCGAATGTTTGTGAGTATCCCGTGTTCGTGAGCGTATCGTAAGAGATCTGCTACAACAAGGAAATATGGAGAATAACCTTTGTTTTTTATAACGAGGAGTTCATATTCGATACGGTCAATGATTTCTTTTGTGCTTGTAACCTTTCGCTTTTCAATACCTTCATATACAAGTCGACGCAACTCATCATCGTGAGAAAGCCCGCTCGGAACTATATAGTTAGGGAAAACCCAGGAACCTAAATTTAATTCTAGATTACATTTTTCGACAATACGCATTACATTATCCAAAGCTTCAGGAATATCATTAAAAAATGTATTGGCTTCTTCTTGAGTTATGAAAGAAAAATTTTCATCTGTGTCGTTAAAACTGCCACGATCTTTTTCATTTCCTGTTTGTATAGAGATAAGAGTTTCTCTCGCGTCTCTATCCTCTTTATTTAGATAATAAACATCGTGAGCAGCAACGATAGGGATTTGCAATCGTTTTGCAAATACTTTTAATTTCTCATCTTTTTCTTTGAATCCTGGTATTTCTGGATGATGAGTTATTTCTAAATAGAAATCTTCGCCAAAAGTTTTTACATACCAGCTATACGCTTCTTCTGCTAATTTTTCGCTATCGGATTGAAGGAGACTTACTATTTCTCCCGAAAAGGAGGGCATTATTGCGATAAGGCCTTCTTTATGAAGATTCAACAACTCCTTATCAATGCGAGGTTTGTAGTAAAACCCTTCAAGATGAGCTTTGGTAACGAGCTGGATAAGATTCTTATAGCCAGTTTCATTTTTTGCAAGAAGCACAAGCCGGTACCTCGCCTTATCTACTCCTGCTTGTTTATCAAATCTACTTCTGAGCGCTACGTATGCATCTGTGCCGATGATCGGTTTTACATCATTCTTTTTGCATTCTTTATAGAATTCTATGGCTCCATACAGATTTGAGTTATCGGTAAGTGCAAGCGCAGGCATATTGTCTTTTTTTGCCTGAGATACCAGTTCTTCTATTTTTGGAAGAGCGTTCAAGAGGCTAAAGTGGCTATGTGTATGGAGGTGAGCAAACGGCTTCATGGGAATCAGTATACTATGTCTCATTACCTCCAAGTATCTTCACTTCTGTCTTCTGCTATGGCGATGTATACTATATGAATCTAGTATGAAATATATTCTATCTAAAAGAGGTTTCACTGTTACAGAACTTTTAGTCGCGATCGCTATTATCGGTATCTTACTAGGCACTATTGCTGTAAGTGCAAGCTCGGTTCGTTCTCGAGGAAGAGACGCTCAGGTTCGCTCTGATAAACAGCAGATCATTCTAGCTTTGGTGCGGGCTCGTGACAGTAGCCCAAATTATCTCTATCCGGGGTCTGGAAGTGGATGGAGATGTTTAAAATCATCAGGAACATGTTGGAATGGTTCTTATGGTGGAGATGCCGCAGTTATAACTACACTATCTCCGTATTTTTCTAATGCTACTGTTCCGCAACCCCCAGGGACCCAATCAGGGCAGAGTCGGCATGATTCATATTTGTATACCCCAGGGCCGATTACAGTAGGAACTCCTGCAGTTACCGGAGCATTTCTTATTTGGGCACAAGAAAGCCCTATTTCTGACTGTAATGGTTTTTATGCTGGTCAAATTGAGACTGGAATATACTATTGTTACGAAAAGTTGCCTTAATTAATGAAAGCGAAAGGGGTTGTTGGGATTGACGAAGCGGGACGTGGGCCTCTTGCTGGGCCACTATCTCTTGGACTGGTTTATTTTTTAAAGAAGAAACCAAATCTTATAGGGCTTAAAGACTCAAAAAAACTTTCTCCAAAAAAGAGAGAAGAATGGTTTTCTAAAATAAAGTTGTGGGAAAAACAAAAAATTATTTCATACGAGCATGTGTTTGTATCCTCTGCTCACATTGATCGATACGGTCTTGGTTTTTCTCTTAAAAAAGGAGTTTCTCTTTTGTTAAAAAAAGCTGCAATAGACAGAGAGCGTAAAATTCTTCTTGATGCTGGCCTTAAAGCGCCTTTGGAATTTTTACAAAAGAGCATTGTGAAGGGTGATGAAAAGATTAAAGAAATATCCTTAGCTTCAATTGTTGCCAAAGTTAAGCGTGACAAATATATGCTTAAAAAGGCCAAAGTTTACCCTAAGTACGGGTTCGACATTCATAAGGGTTATGGCACAAAGGCTCATTTGGATGCTATTTCTCAGTATGGCATGACTAAATTGCATCGAGAGTCCTTTTTTAGGGGTATAAATATGAAGTAGTTTCTCTTCTTGATAAGTCTTATCTTTTAGACTATACTCTTTGATTATGGTTGTACGAATGAGGCATACCCGTTCGCATACAGCGAACCGCAGATCTCACCACGCCCTAAAAGGCAAGGGTTTTGCTGTTTGCGCAAATTGCGGCGCAAAGAAGATGAAGCACCGCCTTTGTTCTTCTTGTGGTAAGTATAAGGACAACGTTGTGGTTGATGTGATTGGTAAAACTGCTCGCAAGGCAGCGAAGAAGAAGGAGAAAGAGAAAACAGGGCGTTAAGCCAAGATTTAATTTTTTAGGTTCTTTATATTTTTATGGCAAATCGGCATCTCGCGCGATCGATTGTAATGCAGACACTCTTTGAGTGGGATTTTATGAAAAAAAATTCGGAAGGGGCTATAAATGTCCTTACTCGGAATGCTGAGGAGTTTGCTCCGGGAGTTTCTGATATATCTTTTATGCAAGATCTATTAGAGGGGGTTCTTGCAAAGAAGAAGGACCTTGATGCTGTTATAGTAAAAGCCGCTCCAGATTGGCCAATTGATAAGATATCAAATATTGATAGGAATATTTTACGCCTCGGCCTATATGAGCTTTTGTTTGCTGATCATGAGCAAGTCCCTCCTAAGGTTGCAATCAATGAAGCGATTGAGCTCGCTAAGACATTTGGTGGTGAGACATCAGGTAAGTTTGTTAATGGGGTTTTGGGAGCCGTTTATAAAGAAATGGGAGAACCAGGCAAAGACGACCAAAGTCCTAAGAAAAAGTTTTCAAACGATATTCCAGAAGAAGAGTTGCCGCTTGAAGCCCTTGGAGGTGCTCTTGTTTTCGCAGAAGAGAAAGGAAAACTCCTCATTGCTCTTGTGCATGATGTGTTTGGACACTGGACTCTCTCAAAAGGTCATCTAGATAACGGTGAAGAAGTTTCTACTGGAGTAGAAAGAGTTGTCTCCGAGGAACTCGGTATCAGAGTTCGCCCTACAGAACTTATCGGAGATAACCAATATATCGCATACGATCCTGAGAAGGGTAAAATTAGAAAAAGAGTAACGTATTATCTTGCCGAAGCAGATTTTAGCGAGCTTAATCTACAGACATCTGGTGGACTCGATGATGCTCGATGGTTTCCTATTGAAGATATTGTTGATTTAAATTTCTATGATGATATCTTACCTTTGGTCACAAAAGGGTTGACCATGCTAAAAAAATAAACCGTATGAAGTCTCTTGATTGGGCAGAATTAGAAAAGCGGATAGGGGTTAGTTTTCAAAATAAAGATCTTCTATACCAGGCGTTTGTGCACAGATCCTATTTAAATGAAAATAGGAATTTTGAACTTGGCCACAATGAGCGCCTCGAATTTTTAGGAGATGCGGTCCTTGAGCTGGTTATCACTGACTATCTTTTTCAGAAATATCCAGAAAAAGCTGAGGGGGAGATGACCTCCTTACGTTCTGCGTTAGTTAATGCAAATGCTCTGTATCAGGTTGGAGATTCCTTAGGTTTTAATGAATTTTTACTTCTCTCTCGTGGAGAGATGAAAGATACCGGTCGGGCGCGTCAGTATATTCTTGCAAATACTGTTGAGGCAGTTATCGGTGCTGTATACCTTGACCAAGGTTACGGAAGTTCAAAAGATTTTATTTATGCTCATGTTTGCCCGTTGATGGAAGAAGTCTTAACTGAGCGCTCGTGGATCGACTCAAAGAGTTTGTTCCAAGAAAAGGCACAAGAGCATGAGGGGGCAACACCTGTCTATAAGACGTTAAAAGAGACCGGGCCTGATCATGATAAGCATTTTACCGTTGGGGTATATGTAAGAAGCGAACTTGTTGCGCAAGGTGATGGTGATTCTAAGCAAAATGCAGAGCAAATTGCTGCCCGAAATGCTTTAGAAAAGAAAGGGTGGAGTTAGTAGTTTATATAAATACAAAGCGCGGCTCCTTGTCGAAGGGATGTCCGCGCTAGGGTTACCTCAAGACAAACTTCAGTTACTCTCGAGCTTTCACCCATTCTCTCCGTTTCTTTTTAATTAATATAGTTAAAAATGGGAGAATCTTGGTGTTGCACGAGGAGTCTGTAAGCTATGATTCGGAAAGCTGTCACAAACAACTTCGTCGAAAAAATTACTTTGTCCTGAGGGCAGTTTTAGAACATGCCCGGTTCACTGGATGAGCTTGTTTCTCTTTATCTTATATACTATAAAAACTCTATAAGTCAATTTTTGAAAAAAGGTTTAAAATTGCTATAATTTGGGCACTTTTTCTTTATGCTCCTCAAGTCAATAGAGCTCTCCGGATTTAAATCTTTCGCTAAAAAGAGCGAGTTTTTGTTTACGTCTCCTATATCTGCAATTGTGGGCCCTAATGGAAGTGGAAAGTCAAACGTTGCCGAAGCGTTTCGTTTTGTTTTAGGTGAGCAATCAATAAAATCTCTTCGAGGTAAAAAAGGCGAGGATCTTATCTTTAACGGGGCTTCCGATGGAGCTCGAGCCAATAGAGCAAGTGTGAAAGTTATCTTTGATAATTCTCGGAGATTTTTAGATATTGATTTTCCAGAAGTATCCATTGAGCGCGTCGTTCATAGAGATGGAATTAATGAATATTTTATAAACGGGAGTCTTGTGCGTCTAAAGGATATAGTCGAACTCCTTTCAGGTGCCCATATTGGGGCGTCTGGGCATCATATTATTTCTCAAGGAGAAGCTGATAGGATTTTGAATTCAAATGTTCGCGATCGACGTGCAATGATTGAAGATGCTCTTGGTTTAAAAATTTATCAATATAAGAGAGAGGAAAGCGAGCGGAAGCTCGATAAAACTTTAGAAAATATCGCGTCTGTTGAGTCTTTAAGAAGAGAAATAGCACCCCATATAAGATTTCTAAAAAAACAAGTAGAAAAAATCGAAAAAGCTAAAGAATTAAAGCAGAGCCTTGTTGATCTTGCTCAAGTATATCTTCGACAAGAAGACTTTTTTATTGCAAATACTCGAAAAGATATCGAAGAGAAGATTGTTTCCTTAGAAAAAAAGAAAGAACTATTTGATAACGAGCTTAGAGAAGTTCGCGATTTACTTGAGAGTTCTAAGACAAAAGATGCGAAAAGCGAAGAAGTTATAGCTTTAGAGAAAAAGATTCATGATGTTCTAAAGGAAAAAGATACCCTGCTTCAGGATATGGGAAGGCTACAAGGGAATATTTCTGCTGAGGAGCGTCTCATTGAAAAACAAACAGCAGATGCTTTAAAGGAAGAAAAGGCACTTATTCCGCTTTCTTCACTAAACACTTTCAAGATTTCGCTTGAACAAAAAATCAAAGAAGCGGAAACAACAAATGATATTTCTCGATTGAAGATATTTTTAACTGAAATTCGAGAGTCTCTCGTAAGCTTCTTTGAGAGTCACAGAACAAACAAGAACGAGGCGAGTTTAAATGATCTCAAGTTGCATGTAGATAATCTTAAAAAAGAAAAAAATGCTGTTGAAGACCGCCTCAATGCTTGCAGATCCACAGAAGCTCTCTTAGCCAAGGAGAAAACTGCTCTTGAGGAAGTCATTGAAAAAGAAAAAGACAGGAGCCGTGATGCAGAGAAGACTCTTTTTCGTATTATGGCTGAGCAAAACAATGTATCAGGCGCTCTTCAGGTCGAATATGGAAGAAGAGAAAGTCTTCTTCTTGTTGAAGAAGACTTTAAACGAGAAAGGGAAGAATGCGCCCTTCTTGTTGGGCGAGATGTCCTAGAATACCGGGAAAAGGAAGCGTTTGTTGAAGAAAGAAATCTTCAAGAAGAACGTCGCAGATCGCTTGAAAAATTGAAGATCCGCCTTGAGGATGCTGGCATATCTTCTGGTCAGGATATTTTGAAAGAATATGAAGAAACTTCAGAACGGGACATCTTTCTAGAGAGAGAACTAGAGGATTTAGTTAAGTCAGCAGAGTCTCTGAGGGCCCTTATAAAAGATCTCGAGACCACCCTTGATACTGAGTTTAAGGACGGTGTAGAGAAAATAAATTCACAATTTCAAGATTTTTTCTCTTTGATGTTTGGTGGAGGCAACGCCCAGCTTGCTTTAGTTAAGGGGTCTAATAAACGATTAAAAAAGGACACAGACCTATTATCTTTAGATGTTGAGGATGATGGTTTTATGGAGGAGGCAAATGATGAAGAGGAAGGGATTGATATCGAAGTATCTTTGCCTAGAAAAAAGATAAAAGGCCTCATGATGCTTTCCGGTGGGGAACGAGCACTTACTTCGATTGCGCTTCTTTTTGCGATGTCTCAAGTTAAGCCTCCGCCATTCATTATTCTCGATGAGACTGATGCGGCGCTAGATGAAGCAAATTCAAAAAAATATGGAGATATGATAGAGAGTCTATCGAAGTATTCACAACTTATACTCATTACTCATAACCGCGAGACGATGTCGCGTGCCGGAGTTATCTACGGGGTGACTATGGGGAATGGTGGTATATCAAAAACTCTTTCTATCCAGTTTGATGAAGCGATAGCAGTTGCAAAATAAAACACTAGGCAGCGGGGCCTAGTGTTTTCTCCTCTAACAACCTGTTGAAGTGAACACGGTATGCTTCCCAGCACTCTATCGGGAGAATGTGGTAGTAGAACTCTTTTCCGTGGTCGTTTACTCGGGCTAGGCCATTTGAGTAGAAAGGTCTAAGACAGTGGTTACAGATAGTTTCGGGTCTAACGTTTGGCGTTTCCACAGTTTTTCTCCAGAGAAAGAGATCTTCACCTAGTATATCTTTTATACTTTAAGATACTAGCGTGTAATCCAGAATCCTTTTATCTAGATCGGCATTTACAAGTTTTACTTTTACACGGTCACCTAGTGAGAATCGTCTTTTCTTCTCTATGCCTACGATAGAGTAGGTCTTTTCTTCAAGTATATAAGTGTCGTCAGTTAAATCTCGTAGCTTAATCATCCCTTCCGCTTTTGCGGTTTCCTCTTCAATATATATACCCCACTCAGATACACCGGAAACAGTTCCAAAAAATTCCTGCCCAATTTTAGGCAACATGAATTCAACTTGTTTGTATTTGATTGAAGCCCTTTCTGCTTCAGCGGCAAGGATTTCTCTGTCAGTTGCATCATCTGCGAGCTTCTGAAGTTTAGTAATTTCATCTTGCTGGATTGCGCCTTTATTTAAAAATCTAAATATGAGCCTATGAACAATTAGGTCTGGGTAGCGTCTTATAGGGGAGGTGAAGTGGGTATAGTATTCAAAACCAAGACCAAAGTGCCCCACGTTGTTTGTTGAATAGACGGCTTTAGCCATTGATCGTATGGTCGCTGTTTTTATAAGAGATTCTTCGGGCTTACCCTCAATTTGCTTTAAAAGTGAGTTTAGGTCTTCTGAGGTTACTTCTCCGTCAGATGCCTCAAGATCGTAGCCAAGAGCTTTTAGGAAAGTGTTTAAATTGATAATCTTTTCTTTGTCCGGAGCATCATGTATGCGGTAAATAAAAGAGCCTTTGTGTCCATTTTTCTTACCTTCTACATTCATAAAATGAGCAACTTCACGGTTGGCAAGAAGCATATACTCTTCAACAAGTTTATGGGTATCCTTTCTTTCTTTTCGATATACACGAAGTGGTTTTCCTTCCGCGTCTAATTCGAATTTTATCTCCTCTGTCTCGAATTCAATTGCTCCATTTGCAAACTTTTCTTCTTTAAGCTTCTTCGCAATTTGATTAAGAGTAGAGAGTTCTTGATAGTAGAGCCCTTCTCCTTTATCTAGAATTTCCTGCGCTTCTTCATAGGTGAAACGCTTATCTGAATGAATAACAGTTTTTCCAAACCATCGATCTAGTACCGAACCCTTTTCATTCATGGTAAAAACCGCTCCAAAGGTAAATTTGTCTTCATTGGGATTAAGGCTACAGAGATCGTTTGAAAGTATCTCTGGAAGCATTGGGATTGTCCGATCTACCAGGTAGACAGAAGTACCTCTCTTTCTTGCTTCTTTATCAAGGAGAGACCCCTCTTTTACAAAATGAGAAACATCAGCAATGTGGACTCCAATTTCGTATAATCCGTTCCCAAGATCTTTGTAGGAGATTGCATCATCAAAATCTTTTGCATCTACTGGATCAATAGTAAAAGTCAGAGTGTCGCGGAAATCTTTTCTACGAGAGATCTCTTCTTGTCGAAGACTCAACTCCTTCTGCTTTATCTTTTCTGCTTCCTCCTCGACTTCTTTTGGAAAGGTCGCGTCAAATCCCTTTTCGAGAACGATGGATTCCATTTCGACGTTATGAACCCCCTTTTTCCCGAGAACCTTTAGGACTTCACCTTCTGGGCTTTTAAGGGGATCTTTCCATCCTATTATTTGCGCAAATACCTTTTCACCCTTTTTTGCTCCGAGTGCTTTTGAAGAGTGAATAAAGATATCACGGTACATCCTTCTATCATCTGTTTTTAGAAAGAAGAAATCATTTGTGTCGTTACCCTCTAGGACTCCTACGAAAGTCGTTTTTGCTCTTTTGTTAATGGAAATAACCTCTCCTTGCTCTCTGTCGTTTTCTTTTTGTGGCAGTAATTTTATAGTTACCTCATCTCCGTGTAGCCCAGTTTTTAGCCGAGAAGGCTGTATCTCAATATCTTGCTCTTTCTCGGGTACGGTAAAGTAGCCAACTCCACGTCCACTTACCGAAAGCGTTCCTGTATAAGTATTTTCCATGTGAGCGCTTATTATATCTGAATTAAATACGTCTCTCTATATTGACATACCTGTTTTTTACTCTAACCTTTATAGAAGACAATCCTTGAAGGGAGGGTAATCCTATGGCGAGCGCTCTTTTCTCTTTTGAAACACCAGCGAATACTCTGCTTACTGAATTGGCAGAACTAGACGGAGTAGGCAAAACAGAAGTTCTCCGGCGCTCTTTGATGCTCTATCATTTTCTTCGTAGAGAGATGAGAGACCAGGGGCTTCAGTCTGGCGCAAAGGTTGGTTTTGAAGTCGGGAACAAAAAGATTGACGTGGTAATACCTTAGCTTCAGAGACCCTTTAGGGGGTCTTTTCTTTACTTACAGCATTGACTCCTAATAAGACACCTGTTACTATAGCCCCCATGTTAAAAATTCGTTTGCAAAGAGTGGGCAGGAAACACGAACCAACTTTTCGTGTGGTTTTGACTGACTCAAAAAATAGCCCAAAAAGCGGACGATTCTTAGACGTTCTCGGATCATACGATCCACGTAAAAAAGGTGAGGTGTTCAACGGAGATAAAATTAAACATTGGATGAGCCATGGAGCTCAACTTTCTGACACTCTTCGAAATCTTCTCATTACTCACAAAGTTATCGAGGGCAAGAAAAAGAATGTTCTCCCTAAAAAGAGTCCTGTTGTAGACGAAGAGAAACTTGCTCAAGAAAAGGCGGCGGCCGAAGAAGCTCTCCGAAAGGCAGAAGAAGAGAAAAAGGCAAAAGAAGAGGCTGATAAACTTGCTCAGGCAGAAGAAGAGAAAAAGGAAGAAGCTTCCCCAGAAGTTTTAGAGGAGGGTGCAGAGACTGTAGAAACTCCAGAAGTAAAAACAGAAGAAGCGACAAGTTAACTAACCTCCTGAGTGTATCGAAGGAACTTGTCCTGAGCTTGCCGAAGGAACTTGTCCTGAGCGTATCGAAGGATTGAGCAATTCTCTTTAAATTGTTACTATTGTATGGTGCAGGATGTCTGATTAGCTCTAGTTACAATCTAAATATGGAAAGAGACGTTCAATTTTTGGAAATGCTTGTGAAAGCTTTGGTAGACAACCCAGATGATGTTCGAATCAATAGAACAGTAGACGAGATGGGAGTTCTCATTACCCTCGATGTTAATCCCGTAGATATGGGTAAGATTATAGGAAGACAAGGCAATACCGCAAAGGCCATCAGAACACTTCTCCGGGTTGTTGGTATGAAAAATAATGCTCGGGTAAATCTAAAAATAAACGAGCCTGAAGGAGGTAAGGTTGGCCAGCAAGTTATGAAAGATTTTGACCAAGCCTTAGACGACTTGAAACTCGAAGATTAAAAAGACAGACCACCCTTACGGGGTGGTCTTGTTTTCCGTTTGCTCGGGCTCTGCCCCAGGTTGGGTACCCTTGATTGCAGCGACGATTTCATCTGTTGCCAAGTTCAGAGCAAGTATCAAAAAAGCTGCAGCTGTCAAAGGCGGGAATACATCTCGGTCGCTGATGAGCCCAAGAAAGAAAGTCCCAAACAGGGTCAGATATCTGTAGCTTTTGAACGAAAACATGGAATACTCCGAGTGAGGGTTCTTGACTTATTATAGCATAATATAGTAGCATGTCAAGTATGACGCATTTCCATATAGTTACTCTTTTCCCAGGAGCTTTTGATTCCTATTTAGGAGAGTCAATTCTTAAGCGCGCCATAGAAGATAAGAAAATAAAAGTAACATTCTACAATCCTCGGGATTTTGCCGCTAATAAACACGATAGAGTAGATAGGTCCCCATATGGTGGTGGCCCAGGTATGGTTATTCAAGCGCTTCCAGTTATAAAGGCGATTAGTAAGGCTAAAGGAAATAAAAAAAGGGTCAAGATCATTTTCTTAAGTCCAGGTGGGGAACAGTTTACTAATGAGTATGCACAAAAAACTGCCAAGAGTTTTTCCAATATTATTATTGTCTGTGGGCGCTATGAGGGAATTGATGCGAGAGTAAAAAAGGTTTTCAAAATGGACGATATATCAGTTGGGCCGTTTGTCTTAACGGGAGGGGAACTTCCTGCAATGCTTATCATTGACTCTATTGCGCGCCAGAAAAAAGGTATTTTAGGAAATTTTGATTCTTTAGAGGAGCGAAGAGTTTCTTCTCACGATTCATACACAAGGCCTGAGGTATTTGAATATAAAGGTAAGAGATATAAAGTTCCCAAGGTCTTGCTGTCTGGCCATAAAGCAAATATAGAAGAGTGGAAAAAACAGAGAGGCATATCTGGAAAGTGAGGGGGCAGAAGAAATACTTCAAGGTATTTTAATTTATAACAAAGATGTGCGATCGCACATCTTTGTTATAAGGAGCAGTTTAAAGTCGGGGCTATTTAAAGGTTATGTACTCTAACTCTGTTTTTACTGTGGATAAGGTCTTGACTACATCTTTTATCCATATATAATTACCCCCACTTCGGCAAGATTGAGTTGCGGCCAGAATAAACGAAGTTGCGGACGTTTATTAATTCTTTTTAGGAGTCTTGCATCCTAACAACTTATAAATTTTAGATATAGACAGAACGCCTCCTTGCAAGAGGTCATTTTGCGTTTTGCCAAAAATTGTATGTCCCAAAAAACAATAAAAAGGGAGAAGAAGTATTTTGGAAAGTTTAAGGAATCAATGTCAGAGATTCCTAATCTGGTCGAGTCCCAGATCGATTCGTTTCAGTGGCTAATAAAAGAGGGCCTCAAAGAAGTTTTTCAGGAGTACTCTTCTATCAAGGATTTTTCTGAAAAGAAATTCACGCTTGATTTCGTTGGTTTTGAGCTTTCAGAGCCAAAGTACGACGAGTATTATGCAAAAGAGAATAAATTGTCTTACGAAGCTCCGCTCAAGGTTCGTGTTCGTTTGAAGAACCATATTCATAAGTCAGAGAAGGAGCAGGAGATCTTCATGGCAGATTTTCCTCTGATGACACCTCATGGGACTTTCGTTATCTCAGGGATTGAACGAGTTATTGTTCCGCAACTTGCTCGTTCATTTGGGGTATTTTTTACCTCTCAAATGCTTCGTGGTCGCCAACTCTTTGGCGCGAAAGTTATTCCTTCACGAGGCGCATGGATAGAATTCGAAACTGATCTTGAGGGAGTGGTAAATGTTCGTATAGACAAAAAACGAAAATTCCCAGCAACAGTACTTCTTCGTGCTCTTGGGGCTAAGACAGATAAAGAAATCATTGACCTCTTTAAAGGTAATGAGTTTGCAAAAACTCATATTGAAAAGACTCTTTTGAAGGATCACGCCAAGACAGAAGAGGAAGCATTTATAGAGATCCACAAGAGACTTCGAGATGGTGATTTGGCAACGGCCGAGAATGCAAAAGAATTTTTCCAATCAATATTTGGGGCTGAGCGGTATGATCTTTCTAAAGTGGGTCGTTTCCGATTCAACAACCGTTTCGGAAAGAGTATGAAAGAAAGTGAAATTGATCGAAGAACTCTCGATCTCGATGATGTGCGCGTTATTCTTGATCACATAATAAAACTTAATAATACTCCCGATTCTGAAGCAGATGATATCGATCATCTTGGAAGTCGACGAGTTCGATATGTTGGAGAGATGTTCCAGCAAAAGATTCGAGTTGGTATGTCTCAGATCAAGAGAAATATTCAGAATAGAATGTCGACTGTTGATACCGACGTAACTTTACCTGTGCAGTTTATTTCTCCAAAACCTCTTCAGGCTCGTATAAAAGAATTCTTCACTACTAACCAGCTATCTCAGTTTATGCAACAAGAAAATGCGCTGACTGAAATTGAGCATCTCCGCACGCTTTCTGCTTTAGGACAAGGCGGTCTTAACCGCGCACGAGCCGGCTTTGAAGTTCGAGACGTGCACCCCTCTCATTACGGAAGACTTTGTCCTATTCATACTCCAGAAGGGCCAAACATCGGTCTTATCTTACGTCTTGCGGTATATGCTCGAGTCAATGAGTTCGGCATGATTGAGACCCCATATGCAAAAGTTCGTGATGGAAAGCTTACCGGTGAGGTCGAGTTTCTTAATGCTTTGGAAGAAGAGAAATGGAATATCGCTCACGCGGCAACTCCTTATGATGAAAATGGAAAGATTACTGTCTCTGATGTTGAGGTTAGATTTGAAGGTAAGCCAATTTCTGTTCCAAAGACAAGTGTAAATTATATGGATGTTGCTACAAATCAAGCATTCTCTATTGCAACATCAATGATCCCATTCTTGAATCACGATGATGCTAACCGCGCACTCATGGGAAGTAATATGCAGAAGCAGGCAACGCCTTCGATTGTTCCCGAAGCGCCTCTAGTTGCAACCGGTATTGAGGGTGCCGCTATTCGTGATACAGGACGCCTTATTCTCGCCGAAGATCCAGGAACTGTTACTTATGTCGATGGAAAGAAAATTATTGTAAAAAGTGAAAAAGGAAAAGAGCGTGAGTACAAGCTTGTTACTTTTTCTCGAACAAACGGATTTACTGCTTTTCACCAAAGACCATCTGTTGCTATTGGGACAAAGGTAAAAAGAGGCGATGTACTTGCTGACACCTCATCGTCAGACCATGGAGAGATGGCTCTTGGGCACAATATTCTTATTGCTTTCATGTCTTGGTCTGGAGCGAACTACGAGGACGCGATTATCGTATCTGAGCGTTTGGTACAGGAGAGTAAGTTTACTTCAATCCACATCGAGGAATTTGTGGTAAATGTTCGGGATACAAAGCTTGGTCCAGAAGTTACCACTTGCGACATACCAAATGTTGGAGAATCAAAATTGAAAAATCTTGCAGAAGACGGTGTTGTTCGCGTTGGTGCGGAAGTTCGTCCTGGTGATATCTTGGTTGGTAAGATTACTCCAAAAGGGGAAACCCAACTTACCCCAGAAGAACGACTTTTAAGATCTCTATTTGGAGAAAAAGCTCGTGATGTAAAAGATACTTCCAAGCGAATGGAAGGAGGGAAGCGTGGACGAGTTGTGTCTGTGCAGATTTTCTCACGAGAGAAAGGAGATAAACTTGAGAGTGGAATTATAAAGAGGATTCACATTGAAGTTGCTCAATTACGACATCTTCAAGTCGGGGATAAATTAGCCGGACGACACGGAAATAAAGGAGTTATTTCAAAGATTCTTCCTGTTGAAGATATGCCTTATATGGCTAACGGTACTCCAATTGATATTATCCTTACTCCACTTGGAGTTCCGTCTCGTATGAATCTTGGACAGATTCTCGAGCTTCACCTAGGTCTTGCCGCGCACACTTTGGGATATCAAGCGATTGTCCCTCCATTTATCGGCGCTACAGATACTGAAATCAAAGGAGAGCTTGTTGCTGCTGGCTTTGCTGAGGATGGAAAGATGCCACTCTTTGACGGAAGAACAGGCGAGGCCTTCAATCAACGGGTTGCTGTAGGGTATATGTACATATTGAAACTTCATCATATGGTGGAAGACAAGATCCATATGCGTTCTATCGGACCATACTCTCTCATTACTCAACAACCACTTGGAGGTAAGGCTCAAGGGGGAGGACAGAGATTTGGAGAAATGGAAGTGTGGGCACTTCTAGGTCATGGGGTAGCACATACTCTTCGAGAGATGTTGACGATCAAGTCAGACGATATTCTCGGAAGATCCGCAGCTTTCGATGCAATTGTTAAGGGCGAAGAAATTCAAAACACTAACACACCGGCTTCATTTAATGTGCTTCTTAACAATCTACGCGGGCTTGCGCTCGATGTAGAGTTGAAGAAAACGTCAGGGTCGACCAATGAAGAAGATACTCAAGAAGAAGCCTAGATAACAATCTCAATCACGAACTATCATGAATACTAAAAACAAAACAACAGAAAAAAAGGGCTTCGACATTTTAGGTCTTCGACTTGCTTCTCCAGACAGAATCAAGGAGTGGTCATTTGGTGAAATCACCAAGCCAGAGACAATAAACTATCGAACTCAAAGAAGTGAGAGAAATGGATTGTTTGACGAGAAAATATTTGGTCCTGATAAAGACTATGAGTGTTACTGTGGTAAGTACCGCGGTATTCGCTATAAGGGAATCGTTTGTGAAAAGTGCGGAGTGGAAATTACCCGTTCTATTGTTCGTAGAGAGCGAATGGGGCATATTGAACTTGCAAGTCCTGTTTCTCACATCTGGTTCTTGAAATCTATGCCATCACGACTTGCTCTTGTAATGGGGATACCGTCAAGCGACCTTGAGAAGGTAATCTACTTTGCAGGCTATATCGTAACAAGCGTTTCTCAGGCAGAGAAGGAGAGGATTTTAAAGGATCTTGATTCAGAGTTTCGCTCAAAGGTTAAGGCGCTTCAAGATGAAAAATCAAAAGAAGCCCTGAAGGAATTACTTCTTTCTACTAAGAAAGATATTGAGAGTCTTGTTCCTGGAAAGGTTCTTGATGAAGTTGAGTATCATACATTCTCCATGAAGTATGCGACTCTCTTTGAGGCAGGGATTGGAGCGGAAGCTATTTACAATATTCTAAAGAAGCTCGACCTTGAATCTTTACTTACTACTCTTAAGGCAAGTCTTGAAAAAGCAAGTGCGCTTGAAACTCCTAAAATTACCAAGCGCATTAGTGTAATTCAGCAACTTATAAACGGTAAGGTTAGACCAGAGTGGATGTTTCTAGTTAGAATACCTGTTATTCCTCCTGCATTACGTCCGATGGTTCCGCTTGATGGAGGTCGTTACGCAACCTCTGATGTTAATGACTTGTATCGCCGAGTTATAAACAGAAATAATCGTCTTAGAAAACTAAAGGAGATAAGTGCTCCAGATGTAATCTTGCGTAATGAAAAAAGAATTCTCCAAGAAGCAGTTGATGCCTTGATTGATAATTCGATTCGACATGGTAATGCTTTGTCCGCTGGAGCAAACCAAGCTCAAAGAAGGCCTTTGAAGTCTTTATCTGATAACTTGAAGGGCAAGAGAGGTCTTTTCCGACAGAATCTTCTTGGAAAACGTGTGGATTATTCAGGACGTTCTGTTATCGTGGTTGGCCCAGAACTCAAAATGCATGAATGTGGTCTTCCAAAACATATGGCCCTTGAGCTCTTCAAGCCTTTTGTTATCGGAGAGTTACTAAAAAGAGAGCTTGCGTTTAACATTCGTGGAGCGAGCCGTCTTATTGATGATGGTATACCAGAAGTTTGGGCAATTCTTGAAGATGTTATTAAAAGTAAGTATGTACTTTTAAACCGAGCCCCAACACTCCACCGTCTTGGTATCCAGGCATTTAAGCCTGTTCTTATTGAAGGAAATGCAATACAAGTGCACCCGCTGGTCTGTACCGCCTTTAATGCCGATTTCGATGGAGATCAGATGGCAGTCCATGTTCCTCTTTCCGTAGAAGCTCAGATAGAAGCTCGGGAAATTATGGCTGCTGATAAAAATATCTTGAAACCGGGAAGTGGAGAGCCTACTGTTGTTGCAAAGCTCCTAGATATTGTTCTTGGTTGTTACTGGATGACAAAAGTTGTTCCAGGAGAAAAGGGCGAAGGAAAAATATTCCACACGCCAAATAGTGCAATCACTGGTTATGAGTTTGGAGAAGTTGGATTCAGGGCTCTCATAAAAGTACTTGGAACAGAAAATCAGAAATACGCTGCATTTGAAGGTAAGGTATTTGAAACGACAGTGGGGAGACTTCTTTTCAATAGCGTGCTTCCATCCGACTATCCATTCTTGAATCAAGAAGTAGACCAGAAAAAGATGGCGCTTTTGGTTGATGATCTTATTGAACGATACGGTGTCGATAAAGTGCCCCCAATCATGGATCGCATTAAGGCATTCGGATTCAAGTACACAACATACTCTGGTATTACGTGGGGTATAAATGACGTTCAGATTCCAGAAGGTAAAGATGCGATTATAAAGAAGGCGCGAGCGCAAGCTGATGAAGTTATAAGTCAGTTCAATGCTGGGCTTCTTTCAGCTGAAGAGAGGTTAAGAAAGCATACTGAAATATGGCACGGAGCAAAAGGAGAAGTTGAAAAGCTTGTTCCTGAGGCGCTTGATTCAAACGGCCCAGTAAATGACATGTTGAGATCTCGCGCTCGAGGATCTGTTGCACAGCTTACTCAAATGGCTGGGATGAAGGGTCTTATCACCAATACTGCCGGAGAGACTATTGAATTTCCAATTATCTCTTGTGCTAAAGAAGGTCTTTCTCCGCTTGAATACTTCATCACCACTCACGGAAGTCGAAAGGGTCTTACCGACACGGCGCTTAATACTGCGAAAGCTGGGTATCTCACGAGACGTCTTTTCGATGTTGCCCAAGATGCAATTGTCTCCGAGGAGGATTGCGGGACAAAAGATTTTATTGTTATCAGCTCAAAGAATTCTGCTGGTCTCGAAGCATCGTTAGCAAAAAATATCCGTGGGCGTTTCCTTGCTGAAGATGTAACGGCCTCAAGTGGAGAAGTGCTTTTCAAGAAAGGTCATCTTGTCTCAAAACATGATGCACAAACAATTGAGGCAAAAGGAGTTCCTCATGTTTCTGTTTTCTCTCCTCTAACATGTAAATCTTCCCAAGGTGTTTGTATTAAGTGTTACGGTGCCGATCTTGGAAAACATAAAGTGATTGATCTCGGTGAAGCAGTTGGAACTATTGCCGCACAAGCGATTGGTGAACCAGGTACTCAGCTTACAATGAGAACGTTCCACGCAGGGGGAACCGCGTCTGTTGGAGGGGACATTACTCAAGGTTTGCCACGTGTCGAGGAAGTATTTGAAAATAGGACACCAAAAAATCCTGCAGTAGTTTCCCACGTTGATGGAACTGTTTCTGAAATTATCAAGGATGGGAACGAGAAGGTCATTGTAATTGTTCCAGAAGAGAGATCTAAGGTTAAGGATAAGATTGAGTATCCAGTTACTGCGGCTCGAATGGTTTTAGTTAAGGTTGGGGATACAGTACACAAAGGAGATCTTCTTACTGATGGGTCTGCCGATATCGACGAACTCTTCAAATACGGCGGAAGGGATGTCGCTCAGAACTACATCATTAGAGAAATCTCAAAACCATATGATCTTCAAGGAGAGACTGTGTCTCGAAAACATATTGAAGTGATCGTTAAGCAGATGTTTTCTCGTAAAAAAGTAAAAGATCCTGGAGAAACACATCTTTCTCGCGGTGATGTTGTCGAACATAACGATTTTGCGCTCGCAAATGCGTACGCTCGAGAGAAGGGTCTTACTGAAGCAAAAGCGGACGATATACTGATGGGTATTACTGAAGTTTCACTTTCTCGACGAAGTTTCTTGTCGGCCGCATCATTCCAGCATACAACTCGAGTCCTCATTGCCGCTGCAATTAGAGGTGTTGACGACGAACTTACTGGGCTTAAAGAAAACGTCATCATTGGCCGTTTGATTCCTGCTGGAACCGGCTTTAAAGAGAGTCCGAAGCACGAGCTTGTGAGTAGAGTAGAAAGAGAAGGTAATCAAGAGTAGTTTTGGTTTTGTTTATATCTGGGCTGTGCGGGAAGAGTAAACAAATAACTTGTCATGTCTTCCTCATCTGTAGAAAAAATTAAAGAGCGTCTCTCCATATCAGATGTGATTGGGACGTATATTAAACTTGAAAAGGCGGGCCTCAATTTTAAAGCTCGATGCCCTTTTCATAATGAAAAAACACCATCATTTTTCTTGTCGTCTTCTCGCAATACGTATTATTGTTTTGGTTGTGGAGCAAAAGGGGATATTTTCACTTTTGTCGAGGAGTTTGAAGGGGTTGATTTTGTAGCCGCGCTTACATTATTGGCTGACCGTGCAGGAGTTACTCTCGAGGCTTTTGAGCCAAAAGAGAAAGGCGAGAAGGAAGAACTTTATAAAGTCTTAGAAGCCGCAACAGTTTTTTTTGAAACTGAACTTGAGAAAAATAGTAAAGCCAAAGAGTACCTTGTTTCGAGGGGTCTTTCGATGGAGTCTATTAAGAGGTGGAGAATTGGGTATGCGCCTAATGAATGGCGTTTGCTTTCAACAGAGCTTATTAGTAAAGGCGCCTCAAGGATTCGCCTTGAAACAGCTGGTCTTATAAAACGCGGAACCAAAGATGGAACAGATGGTTTCTATGACGTATTTCGAGGGCGTATAATTTTTCCCATTAAAGATTCTTCAGGGAGAGTCATTGCCTTTAGTGGAAGAATATTTGATGACGTACCAGATGCTCCCAAGTACCTTAATAGTCCGGAGACACCGCTTTTTGTTAAGTCTGAAACTTTATACGGTTTTGATGTAGCAAAAGTTCCTGTTCGTAAAAAGGACTACTCTCTTCTTGTTGAAGGTCAAATGGATTTACTGCTTTGTCATCAGGCCGGCTTTGATAATGCCCTTGCTTCATCGGGTACAGCGTTTACCGAGGGGCACCTCTTGAAATTGAAACGACTATCAAACCGCATTATGTTTGTCTTTGATGGTGATAACGCTGGGTTTGGTGCAAGTCTGAAAGGAGGACTTCTCGCTCTTTCTTTAGGCTTTGAAGTAAAGTTTGCTTCTTTGCCGAAGGGCTTGGATCCGGCAGATCTAATTGCGAAAGATGTAGAAATGTTTCGGGATGCATTAAAAAATTCAAAACATATAATTGATTTTCATTTGGATACATTGATTGAAACGGGAGTATCGGGTCGTGGGCTTTTAAAGGAAGTAGAAAAAAAGATTCTGCCTTACGTGCTTCTTCTTAACAGCTCTATTGAACAATCGCACTTTGTTTCTCAAATATCGAAAAAAACTGGAATTCCAGAAAGTGCTATTTGGCAGGATATTCGCAATCAGAAAATTAATCCAAGAAACTCTCAACAAAAAGTTTCTCCTGGACAAGATGCTCCAAATTCAGAGGTTTTGAAAAGAAGAAATTATGTTGAGCGTAGGCTTGTCGGCATATTATTCTGGCAAGAATCAGAAAAAGAAAAATCTATCGACACTGATAAGCTGCGTATTTCACTCGTTTCTCTTATTGGCGATAAAGAATTTGTTGGGCTTCTTGAGCATTATAAAGGTATTCGCGAAGAATTAATTTTTGAAGCAGAGTCATATTATGGAGATTCTTCGCGAATTACAAAAGAGATTGAAGAGCTCTCAATCAATCTTACAGAAGATATCTTGCGTGAAAGGTTTGTAGAAATCATGAGAGCGCTCGATAAGGCTGAAAAGGCAAAAGATGAGACAAGCGCAAAACAATTATTAAAAGAAGGCCAAGATATTACACAGAAATTAAGTGAATTGTCAGAGAAAAGGAGGGCAACATAATAAGTTTAAATAATTAAATTAATAAGCACTAACAAAAATATCATGGCTCAGAAAAAGAAAAAAAATATAAAAAAGGTTGCAAAAAAGAAAGTTATAAAAACAAAAAAGATCGTAAAGAAGACCAAGAAGGCACAAAAGAAATCTCCTTTAAAAAAGAAGGCGCAGGTATCAAAGAAGGAAATAAAGACTCCTAAAGTTTCTAAAAAAGCTCAAGAGGTTGAGAATAAAGTTCAGGCTCTTATTGCTAAGGGCAAGCAAAAGGGGTTTGTCACCTATGATGAAATTCTCAAGCAGTTTCCTACAATTGAGGAAGATATTGTTTTTTTGGAAGATTTTTATAACCGCCTTCATACAGGAGGCATAGATGTCTTAGAAGGAGGAGGGTTGCTTGATTTTGCAAAAGATGAAGAAGTTCCTTTGAGTAAGTATGAGTATAGCAAAGGGGATTCCTCTTATGACTCTATCCAAATGTATCTAAAAGAGATTGGGCAGTATCCTCTTATTTCTGGAGCTCAAGAAAAGGAGCTCGCAAAGAGGATTGAGGCAGGAGACGAAGAAGCAAAAAATCTCCTTGCTCGGGCTAACTTGCGACTGGTTGTATCTATTGCAAAGAAGTATGTCGGACGAAGTCCTGACCTAACCTTGCTTGACCTTATCCAAGAAGGAAATCTAGGCCTCTTTAAGGCGGTTGATAAGTTTGATTGGACTAAGGGATACAAGTTTTCTACATATGCTACTTGGTGGATTAGACAGGCAATTACTAGAGCGCTTGCTGATCAGTCCCGAACTATTCGTGTTCCTGTGCACATGGTGGAAACTATCGCCAAATACAAACAAGTAGTTCGAAGACTTACCCAGGATCTTGGAAGGGATCCACTTGCGGAAGAGATTGCCACTGAGATGAATATGGAAGTTGATAAGATCTACCAAATAGAAAAAATTGATCAAGCAACTGTTTCTCTTGAATCTCCTGTAGGAGAAGATGCTGATGATGGAAAGAGTAAGCTCGGAGATTTTCTTGCTGATGACAAGATTTTGTCTCCAGATCAAGAATCTTCCAGGAGAATCATCGCTGATCAAGTTCGAGAGATTTTAAGCGATCTTCCTCCTAAAGAGAGAAAAATTCTTGAGATGCGACATGGCCTTGTAGACGGCATTACTCATACGCTTGAAGAAGTAGGGAAGGTCTTTGGTGTTACAAGAGAGCGTATCAGGCAGATTGAAGCCAAAGCTCACGAAAAAATCCGACAAAACGAGAAAATAAATCGTCTCAGAAATTATTAAAAAAATAACCCATCGAGAAGATGGGTCAGAAGAGAAACTCCAGTAGCATTCCGATGAAAAGAAATGACATGCCACCAAGGAATGTAAGGAAACCTCTTCTGGCTTGGTATTTGTAGATCGTGCCTTGTTGTGCCCGATTTAGATATATGACGTACATGAGGCTACCCAGCACAGAAATCAAGGCGATTACATAGCATGTTCTCGTTGCAAAAAAGAGCACCCCGTCCTCCAGAGAAAGTCTCTGTAATTTCTAACACTTATTTCAAAAAAGTCAAATATAGTAAGGTGGGCGTCGTGATACAATTTCTCTATATATGAAAGAGGACCCTTTTATCTCTGCCTATAAGTCTCTTAATTCTGAGCAGAAAAAAGCTGTAGACGCGATTGAAGGCCCAGTGATGGTGATTGCAGGTCCTGGGACAGGTAAGACTTCTATTTTGACGTTACGAATTGCAAATATACTTCGAAAAACAGACACAACCCCTGATAGTATTTTGGCACTTACTTTTACGGAATCAGCTGTATATTCGATGAGGAAAAAGCTCGCTGAACTTATTGGTTCCCGAGCATACAAGGTGAATATTGCGACCTTCCATTCGTTTTGCAACGACATTATCGAGCGTTACCCGGAGTACTTTCCAAGAATTATTGGCGGAACTCCAATAAGTGAAGTAGATCAGGTTCGCATTGTCGAGAATATATTTGAAGAAAATTCTTTCTCTATTATTAAACCATTCGGAAATATCTTCTATTATTTACGCCCAGCCATCCAAGCAATCCAAGCGCTCAAGCGAGAGAATATTGATCCGAAAGAATTTACAAATAGAGTAAAAGCCGAAGAAGAAAGATTCCTTGCTTTGGAAGACCTCTATCATACAAAAGGTAAGTATAAGGGCCATATGAAAGGTATTTATAAGGTGACAGAGAAAAAGATCGAAAAAAACAAAGAACTCGCGGTTGTCTTTGAAGAGTACGAGAAATCTCTTGCTCTGGAGAAAAAATATGATTATGAAGATATGATACTTGAAGTAATTCGTGTTCTCGAGAAAGAAAACGATTTATTACTTATCTTACAAGAAGAATATCATTACATACTTGCTGATGAGCATCAGGATGCAAACAATGCTCAAAATAGAATTCTTGAATTGCTTTCTTCGTTCCACGATTCTCCAAATCTATTTATTGTTGGAGATGAGAAACAGGCCATATACCGTTTCCAAGGGGCTTCCTTAGAAAATTTTCTGTACTTCAAAAGAAAATATCCTCAAGCTCTTCTTTTGGCTCTTGAGAAGAATTATCGTTCCACACAGATTATCCTAGATGTAGCGCACTCTCTCATCGAAAATAATCCCGTATCTCTAGAAGCTTTACGTATTCCTCTCCAGGGGGTATCTCTTGAAGGTCCTCCTGTCGCTCTCTATGAATTAAAAACTAAAGAAGAGGAAATTTCTTTTCTTGTCGAAAATATAAAAAGTCGCATTAGTTCCGGTGTTTTACCTAG
Organism: uncultured Candidatus Saccharibacteria bacterium; assembly: GCA_964450705.1. Classification (GTDB taxonomy): domain Bacteria; phylum Patescibacteriota; class Minisyncoccia; order Phycocordibacterales; family Zambryskibacteraceae; genus CAYVDB01. The sequence goes on from CAYVDB010000005.1 coordinate 32,285, forward strand.
CGAGATTGCAGTGCTATATCGTAATAATAAAGATGCCATAGAAATATCCAGATTACTTGAGAAGTTTGATATACCATTTGGAGTTCACTCTGACGAGGACGTTTTTCATGACTTTGATATTCGAAAATACATAGAAATACTTAGAGCAGTTCATGCCTATGGGAAGGAACAGTTTATTGCGCCAATTATGTTTTTTGATTGTTTTGGGCTACCTCTTCTTGATGTATACCGTCTTATTTCCTTTGCTTCAAAAGAAAGAAAAAATATATATGATTTTCTGAGCAATCCTTTGCTTTTAAAGCAGGCGGAAATAACAGAGACCACGGCGTTTCTGAATTTTGGGGACGTTATGAAAAAATGGGCTCGTCTTGCAAAAAATAAACCACTTCTTGAGGTATTGGAAACCATTTTAAGGGAGTCTGGTTTTGTAGAGAGTATTCTTAGCAGTAAAGGATCTCTTGCAAAGATAGAGCGAATGGATGGGTTTCTGTTGTCTGCACGAGAACTTGTCCAAACAAAAAGAGGGGCAACTCTCAATGATTTCATTGATTTTGTTGATACGCTTGAGGTTCATAATATTAAAATTCGGAAGAAAAATAGACCTCAATTTAATGAGGCGGTTTCTTTGATGACCGCCCACAAATCAAAAGGTCTGGAGTTTAAAGTAGTTTATATTGTCGGCCTTAATCAGAGCGTTTGGGGAGATAAGAAGCTTCGGGAACATTTCTCCCTGCCTATATTTTCCGATATTCCAGAGGATTCTTTTATAGAGGATGAACGTCGTCTTTTTTATGTTGCGCTTACCCGTGCAAAAGAGGAGGTTGTGATACTTTATTCGAGGCTTTCTTCAAACGGTAAAGAAGAATTAGGAAGCCAATTTCTTGACGAGTTGCGTAAAGATAAACTCTTGAAGGAGAAAGTATCTATTGAGATTTCTTTTAAAGACGGCATTGCTCCGGTCTCGTTCCCAGGTATTTCAATTTCTGACAAAAAATATTTACGATCGCTTTTCCTTGAGCAAGGGCTTAATGTGACAGCTCTTAATAATTTTTTAGAATGTCCCTGGAAATATTTCTTTGAGAATTTGATTAGAATTCCTAAAACTCCAGAAAAGTCCGCACTTTTTGGGGTTGCAGTTCATAGCACCTTAAGAGAAGCTTTGCTATTGGTGAAACAGGGTAAAAAGGTTGAAGAGCGGGAATTTCTTAAGATTTTTGAGAGATTTTTAAGTCGAGAGCCCTTGTCTCCAATAGATTTTAAAGAGGCTTTAAGAAAAGGCAAAAAAGCTTTAGTAGGGTATAGAAAAAAATATATAAAAAACTGGGGCGGGGAATCTCTTCCAGAGGTTTCAATTGCAGGAGTTTTTACTACGCTCGTTGATGGCACCAAGCTTCTCCTACGTGGGCAAATTGATAGGGTCGATCTTTTAGAAGGCTCGTTTGTTCGAGTGGTTGATTATAAGACCGGGAAACCAAAGTCACGCAATGCTATCCTTGGAGAAACTTCTGATTCCGAAGGTAACATGAAGCGTCAGTTGGATTTTTATAAACTTCTTCTCGACTTATATGAGGATGGCAAGTATAACATGAGGGAAGGGGTAATCGACTTTGTTGAACCAACCGATCGAGGAGACTACAAGCAAGAATTTTTCTTTTTTGAAGATAAGGATAGGAGTGCCATTGAGAGTCTTGTTAAGGAGATTGGCAACGAGATACAAAACTTTACATTTTGGGATAAGAACTGCGGGAAGAAGGATTGTAAATTTTGTGAACTTCGTAAAAGCTTACATGAAGATTAGTTATCAGAAAGGGCCGTATCGATGATACTTTTAACAACATCATATGGATAAGCCCCCTCTATAGCTATTTTTTCGCCATTAGGTGCAATAAGGACGCTATAAGGAGTCCCTCGAGCTCCAGCTTTCTGCCCGTCATTAATATGGTCCGTTACAACTTGGGCAAACTGTCCACCAGATAGACACGTATTGAATTTATCCACATCTAGACCAAGAGACCCGGCTATTTTAGGTAACTCACTTGGATCAAGTGAGTCGTTCGAGTTTGTTTTTTCATAAATAGCGTCGATGTATTTCCAAAATACATCTTTCCCACCAATAGAAGCTGCGCACTCAGAGGCTTCTGCTTCTTTGCGAGCTTTCTTGTGAAGATTATCAATTGGCATGTGTCGATACACCCAAGCAACTTTTCCTTCTGCTCCGTACTCATCCATAATCATTTTCATTGTTTGATGGAACTGCTTGCAGTAAGGGCATTCTGTGTCAGAGAATTCAATAATAGCAACAGGCGCATTAGGGTTTCCGCGGATATGATCTTTCTCTGTAATTGGGTTTACTTGAATTGCGCCGACCACTTGATTGCGTCTGTCTGAGCCGTTAGGGAATTGCTTTGTCTCCTTTGATGACAAAAATATACCTCCGCCAACCAGAGCCCCTGCGATAATAATTGAGAATGGCACTATCCATGGATTTGGTTTTACAGTCTGTGGTTCCATATCATTTTTAGCTATTTAGGTAGTAGAGACTAGTATATCATTCTCTCTGCGCTATGGTAGGCTACTCTTATGACCATATTTGATGGGATTATCCTAGGGATATTACAGGGGATCACCGAGTTTCTGCCTGTGTCTTCATCAGGGCACCTTATTATTGCTCGTGATATTTTAGGGATTAATACCTACGGGAGCCTTTCATTTGATGCGGTACTCCAATTAGCAACTGCTTGTGCTCTTTTGGTTTATTTTCGTTCAGATTTATTTGATCTACTTAGAACATTTACAGATATTCTATCTCGAAAAGAGGTCTCTAAAGAACGTCGTACTTTACTTTTTGGCGTTGTGTTCGCAACTATTCCGGCAATTGTATTTGGATTTTTACTCGAAGACTTAATGGGTACTCTCTTTAGGAGCGCATCTTTAGTGGCGTCTGCGTTGATTTTTGGTAGCGTTCTTATGTTTTATGCTGAAAAAATAGTGTCTAAACCCTCTGAAGTTCTAACTAAGAGAAAGGCTTTTGTAATAGGTCTTTTTCAGTCTTTGGCTTTAGTGCCAGGTATATCAAGGTCTGGATCAACTATATCTGGAGGTATGATTTTAGGCTTATCTCGAGAAGTCGCTACTCGATTCAGTTTTATCTTAGCCTTCCCGATTCTCTTTGGTTCCGGATTAAAAAAACTGTTTGAGATTATTCTGAGCTCGGGAGTTGACCAAGATTTTAATGTCCTTTTTTTTGCAACAGTAACTGCATTTTTAGTGGGACTTGTGGCAATTCGTTTCCTTCTTAATTTTTTAAAGAAAAGAACTCTCTTACCTTTTATTATTTATAGACTAGCTCTTGCTCTTCTTATATTTGTCTTTGTATAGAAAAGGCCGTCCCAAGGTCATTAGTACAGCCCTACCGCAGCAGAAACATCCCTTAAAATAAGGATTTTTTACTAGAAGGGGAGCGTGTGTGTAAGCGTTGTACTTTGAACACTTTCCCAATTTGAGGTATCAAGCGGGATGTTAATGAGTTGCCCGCCTTCTTTGAAGATAAGTTTATTGTTAGCTCGGGCGTACTCATAGATATCTTTTGTGATTCTCACATCCTCAATACAGTAATCTATAACTTTCTGATACTCGCCATCTTTCCACCACTTCATTGCCTCTAATCCGTGACCGCTTTTATTTCTTTGTAATGTTCCTTCGGCAATCTGATCAAGCTTCATTCTTCGTCCATAAGAACTTTTAATTTCTTTTAGAATATCAAGACTCTTAATTTTTGTAAGATCTCCAGTGTAATAGCGATTGAGAACTGGGATATCAAAGGAGTCGCTATTAAAACCTATCAAAAGATCAGTTGTTTCTAATATTGGCCAAAGTTCTTTTAGTTCTTCTTCTTTAAAACTTTTATATTGATCTGTTTTGCTATCATATATACACACGACAAATAGGTTGGGGAATACATACTTTCCATCAAGAGTAGTTATAATTCCATCTGTTTCAATATCAAAAAAAATCTTTCGCATCGCTAAAATTTTATTTTGAGGATACAATAAAATCTCTTATCTCTTCTGCATTTGCGCAGACTTTTTCCTTACCTCCTTTTGTGGATTCTTTTACAAGATATTGTGAGGAGGTATCGGTTATCAGAAGTACAAAAGGAATTTTGTTTCTTTCTGCATATTTATAGAAATCACCAGACTGTTTACTAAGCCCAAAAAGGGAAGCGTTTAAATCTTTTTCCCTTATTTGAGCTGTAATTTTTTCTGCCACTTCTTTATTACTTTCATCTGTAAAGCCAACTGAAATATTCGTTTCTGATACATATGGGGGAATAAGGTTTCTTGTTTCAAGAAAGTCTTGCAACGTAACATCGCCCATGCCAAAACCAACAGCAGGAATATTTTGATCATCAAAAAGAGAGGTCAAATTATCATAACGCCCACCTCCAAAAAGCGAGCGTCTATTCTCGGGGTGCTTATCAAATATTTCAAATATTACGCCTGTATAGTAGTCAAAACCTCTTTCAATTTTTTCTGAAAAAACTAAATTTGAAATACCCTTCGATTTTAAGCCTTCTATGACAAGATTAAGTCTTTCGCTTTTCTCCATCTCTATTTGGAGGTTGCTACCGAGGATTTCTTCAATTCCTTTTTTCCGTTCATCATCAGATATTTTTTTGTCTCGAAGCCTCCTCCATTTTCGTTCTTGTTCGGGAGATAGTGTTTCTGGCGTAACTCTAATTCCGTTAATTTTCAATGGATTTGCCCTGTCGTTTATTTGAATTTCAAAATCATTATCTTTTGCTCCAAAAGCGCACATTATTTTGTAAGCAATTTCGATTATTTCAATGTCCGCTTGAATATCATCTTTACCAAAGAGATCTACGTTGAGCTGGTAGTGCTCTCTGAGACGTCCTTTTTGTGGATTTTCATAGCGGAATAGATTAGGCATAGAGTACCAACGTAGAGGAAAACCAAGTTCTCTTCTTTTCTTTGCAACCATGCGGGCAACTGTCGGTGTCATCTCTGGCCTAAGAGTTACCTCTCTTCCTCCTCGATCTGTGAATGTGTATGTTTGCTCGTTTACAATCTCGTCTCCGCTTTTCGCCTTATAAAGATCTGCGGGCTCGAGAGGAGATGCCCCATATTCAACATAACCATATTTTTCTACCTCTTTTCTGATAGTTTCAAACATCCACTTAAGGGTTTTTTGTTCTTCAGGGTAGAAGTCGCGGACACCTTTATAGGGGTCGGTAGAAAGTTTTGACATGTGCTATATTCTAGCAGAAATGGCTAAAGTAGAACATATTTTGATTCTATATAAAGAAATAGGCGAGACCCCTCTTGAGTGCCTTATTCGTTTTAAAGATTCTCATCCGGAATATAAAGATATAAAAATGACCTATGCGGGCCGGCTTGACCCAATGGCAGAGGGCGTTCTCGTAGTGCTTGCTGGTAGTATTCGCGAAGAAGAGAAAAAAGAAATTTTAGAAGCAGACAAAGAATATGAATTTGAAATCCTTTGGGGGTTTGAGACCGACACCTATGACATATTGGGCCTGGTAACTTCTGTAGGAAAAGAGCCAATAAAAAATTTTGATAAAAAGCTTCCTAAACTTTTAGAAAAAGTCCTCAATAAAAAGACCCAAGAGTATCCTCCATACTCTTCAAGAACCGTAAATGGGAGAAGCCTTTTTGAATGGGCACGGGAGGGAAGAATTAACGAAGTAGATATTCCCACACGACACATCAAAGTATTTTCTTTGAGTCACATTGAGACGCGCAGGGTTCTTCAGAAAGAAATTCTTTCCTATACAAGAGATAGGGTTTCAAAAGTGCGTGGAGATTTCAGACAGGAAGAAATCTTAAAGAAGTGGGCAGAAAGTGTTATAGAAGATGAGTATGCTCTGGTTTCTAAGTGTAAAGCGGCAGTTTCCTCAGGGACTTACATTCGTTCACTGGCGCATATTTTGGGTAAAGAAATGGGAAGTGGCGCCCTTGCTTACTCTATAAAACGTACTAGGGTTGGAGAATATAAACTTAAATAAGTATTGACTTTTCATAAAAATTAAGTATTGTTTTGTTGGATTTTGCTCACATAACCCTTTTCAAGAGGAAAAAATGAGTGATGCTTGGGCAGAAATGTCTTTGGGCTATCTTCAGGATCTTGAAGAAGCTCATCAAAGAGGAGTGCTTCCTTCTCGAGAGAAGTTCCAAGCGCTCCTCGGTCTCGAACTCGAACTTCGGGTTCGAGTAGACTATGATCTCTCGATCCGCGAACTTCTCTCAACTTTCTCGAACAGCTTGGTTATTGAGGAGGAAGTAGAGGAATCGGACATCTACGCAGAGCGCGTAGGGCCTGGGTCTGGGCTTCGTATGGTAAACATGAGGCCCGTGGACCCTGGTAAACTTCTCAGCGTAGATGATTTTGAGAGCGTTCTTCCCCCAGGTCAGAAATATGCGACTCTTGGAGAAGGGCTCCATTTTCTGAAACGAAACCACGGCTCTCGTGCACTCGGCCCTCTCATCATGGTGCACCAGTTTTCTTCCGGGCGTCGTATGGCGGTTTTTGTTGGAAGCCGTTCTGGGGGAGAAGTTTCTGCTGTACGTTTCAGGCCTCGTGATCTCAAGTGGAAAGGTTGCCGGCATCTCATTGTTTCTCCTTGAATTGAAGCAAAAACCCCGACTAGGTCGGGGTTTCGTTATTTCTTTGCTTCTCGGAGGGCTTTAGTTCGCGCTGCTTCTGTGAGATATTTTTTACGTAGCCGGACGCTCTTTGGTGTGATTTCAATATAATCATCTCCCGACATCACTTCCATAGCTCTTTCAATCGAAAGCTTCCATGCTGGAGCAAGGTATATTCCGTCGTCAGAGCCCGATGCCCGCATATTGGTAAGCTGCTTTCCTTTTGTTGGGTTTACATAAAGGTCGTCTCCTTTTGTAACGTTACCAACAACCTGACCCTCATAGATTTCGCTCCCTGGTTCAATATAGAGCACTCCTCTTTGTTGGAGATTATCGAGAGCAAATGCTAGAGCTTTTCCGCTTTCCATAGAAACCATAGATCCATATTTTTGTTGACGTATTTCTCCAGCGTATGGACGAAAACCAATAAATCTAGATGAAAGAATTCCTAAGCCTTTTGTGTCTACAATAAATTGACCTCGGTATCCTAAAAGACCTCGAGTTGGAATCTCAAAAATTAATCGAGTATGGCCAGAGTCTTGCTTCATATTCATGAGAGTTCCTCTTTTTTCTGCCAAAGTTCCGATTACTCCGCCAGAGAATTCTTCAGGAACATCGATTACCAGTTCTTCAAAAGGCTCTGTCTTACCATGTTCGTCCTCTTTAAAGATTACTTGCGGTTGAGAAACTTGCACTTCGTAGCCTTCTCGTCGCATATTTTCAAGTAATACAGCAATGTGAAGTTCGCCTCTGCCGTAGACAGTAATGTATTCGTTAGATAAGAAATCAACTTTCAAACCGACATTTACTTCAAGCTCCTTTTCCAAACGTTCTCTGATTTGTCGCCCGGTTACAAATTTTCCTTCTTTCCCTGCGAAAGGAGAGTCGTTAACTAAGAAGTTTAAGGATATTGTCGGTTCGTCGATAGTAATTGCAGGAAGTGCCAGGATATCGTCTTTTGTACCAATAGTTTCACCAATATAGATGTCGCTTAGTCCAGCAATCATAACAATATCTCCAGAAGACGCTTGTTCTACATCTTTTCTTTTCATTCCCTCAAAGGTAAAGAGTTTGGTGATTTTTCCTGCATACGATTCTCCATTTGGTTTTTTTACATAGACGGTCTGTCCTGAAGTGATAGTACCTTCATATATTCTTGATATTGCCATTCGGCCAAGGAAATTGTCGTACGCTAAATTGAAAACCTGAGCTTTCCCCGGAGACGTTTCGTTTTTATTTGCAGGTGGAACATTTTCTAAAATAACTTCAAGGAGAGGGGTAAGATCTTTCATTTCATCCTTGAGATTTCTCTTAGCAACACCATCTCGTCCAATCGCATAGACTGTTACGAAATCGAGTTGCTCGTTAGTTGCTCCAAGTTCCAGAAAAAGTTCAAGGACCATTTCATGGACTACTTCGGGTCGCGCTGCGGGTTTGTCGATTTTATTTATAACTACAATTGGCTTCAACCCAAGCTCAAGTGATTTTTTTAATACAAATCGAGTTTGTGGCATTGGTCCTTCCTGTGCGTCTACAACAAGAAGAACTGTATCTATGGAGCGCAAAACTCTTTCCACCTCGCTTCCAAAGTCAGAGTGTCCTGGGGTGTCGACAATATTTATCTTAGTGTCCTTAAAAAACAGCGAAGTGTTTTTCGCATATATAGTAATCCCGCGTTCTTGTTCGATCGCGTTTGAGTCCATCGTAAAACCCTCTTCAACCATTCCTGTCTGGCGCATAAGTGCGTCGGTTAGAGTTGTTTTGCCGTGGTCAACGTGTGCAATAATTGCAATGTTTCGTATTTCCATACAGTGGGTTATTTAAGCACGAAGGGAGACTCTAGTCAAAAGTCCTGTTTCCCATTTTGTGATAGAATAGAAGGGTTTTATGGAAAATCCTTTTCAAGGTCTACCGGAGGTTTCTCTTTCTATTGGCAAGCCAGTACTGTGGGGTTTCTTTGTGTTATTTTTTATTGGATATTCTATTATCTCAGGCGTTCTTGTATATCACTGGAAGAAGTACGGGATGAGTAACAAGACCATTATATTTGCCCAAGGGTTATTTATCGTCGTGTCTATTATCTTATTTGCAATAACATTTGGAGCCCTTTCTCTTATCTAATATGTTGCATCTTGATCCAGGAGAACAAATAGTGCACGAAGTTCGTAAACATTGGTTTGTCTTTTTTGCACATGGTTTTTTCCTTGCTTTAGCCGCTATCTTACCTCCGCTTCTTATTGAGAGTTTTGTTCGTTTTGTGCCAATACCAGGTTATATCCCAGAGGCTACTCCTGCGATTTTACTTTTTATTTACGGTCTCTGGCTTCTAGCGCTCTGGATCGCTTTCTTTGTTCAATGGACAAACTATTATCTTGATGTTTGGCACGTTACTCAAAAGAGGATAATTGATGTTGAACAGAAAAGATTATTTCACCGCGAGATATCTACAATTCGTTTTGATAAGATACAGGACATAACTGTCGAAGTCAGTGGCCTTCTCGCAACCTTTCTTGATATCGGAGATATAAGGGTTCAGACCGCATCAGAAAATAGTAAAGATTTTTTTATGAAGAGCGCGTCTCGACCCGAACAAATTCGTCGAATTGTATTTGCCCAACATAATTGGGAATCAGAAAGAAGTCGACCTGTGCGTCTTGTTGATAAAGATGGCGATGGATACCCAGATCATAACATCAAAACATAGGTCTTCTTATAAGAGATACCTTTTTTCTTTGTTTTTAATCACACTTCTCGGTGTTGGTGTTTTTTTGAATCTGGATTTAGTAAAGCAATCGTTTTTGTTTTCAGAAGATGTTAAAAGTGAGGTTCTTCAATTTGCAAAAGATATTTCTACTCCAGGAGGTCTTGTTTCTAAGATTGAATCTAAAAATGCTTTTCTTACCGAAGCTGGTGTTTTTGAGTTTACAAATAAAGCTCGAGTAGAGAATTCTCTCGGGGCTTTTGTTTTAGACGATGGGTTATCTCGTATCGCAAAAGAGAGATTAGATGATATGTTTCGTTATCAATATTTCGAACATGTTTCTCCTACAGGTTCATCTGCGAGTAAGGTAGCGGAAGATTTTAAGTATCAGTTTATTTCTATTGGAGAAAATATTGCATTGGGTAATTTTGAAAATGATCAAGTCCTTGTTGAAGCGTGGATGAATAGTCCCGGGCACAGAGCAAACATCCTTTCCTCAAAGTTTACCGCCTTGGGGGTTGCTGTTGGTAAAGGAAATTACGAAGGAAGAACTGTCTGGATTGGCGTTCAAATATTTTCACGCCCTCTTTCTGCGTGTCCTCAGATTGATAGCAGTATTCGTTCCAAGATCCGTGTTGAGGAAGACAACCTAGAGAATCTTCACCAGGAATTAGAAAGAGTAAAAAATGATCTTGATGTCGCGCGAAAAGCCAAAGATGAAGAGGAATACAATAGGCTAGTTTCTATTTATAATGATTTAGTGCGAAATATAAACGAAAAATCTGGGGAAGTTAAGAAAATGGTTGATGAGTATAATGCCCAAGTCCGCGCCTTTAATGATTGTATTGAATAACATGTATGGCAGGAGAGATTCTACTTATCGACAAGCCAAAAGGCATTACCTCGTTTGATGTCATCCGTATTTTGCGTAAGAAACTTGGGATAAAAAAGATGGGTCATGCAGGAACTCTTGATCCGCTTGCAACGGGGCTTATGATTGTTGCGACAGACGAAAAGACTAAGACTCTCAGCTCATTTTTAAAACTTGATAAAACATATGAAGTAAGGGCTATTCTCGGAATAGAAACCGATACACTCGATGTTACGGGCAAAGTTTTAGAGAAAAGAGACTTACCCCTTTTATCAAAAGAACAAGTGATACGTGCGGTAGATAAGTTAAAAGGTGTCCATAATCTTTCTGTCCCTCTGTATTCGGCAATCAAGAGGCAAGGTCAACCGCTCTATTCATATGTACGGAAGGGTCTTATGGTTGAACTTCCAGTAAAAGAAATGAAAGTGTTTTACTCAAGGTGTATATCTTATGATAATAGCCACGTCTCAATGATTCTCTCAGTAAGTAGTGGTACGTATATCCGCAGTCTTATAAAAGAGTTTGCAAGATTTCTTGGGACAATTGCAACTGTTGAAGAACTTCGACGTACCCAAATTGGAGATTTTAAAGTCACTAATGCAGAAAAACTCACTATTTGATATATTCAGAGCATTATTTATTTTAAACGAATGTCATGTTGCAAGGATTTAAGAGTTTTTTGTTACGCGGAAATGCTGTCGATTTAGCTGTCGGTGTTGTAATCGGCGCAGCGTTTGGAAGCGTGGTGACCTCTTTAGTCGCTGATATTTTAACTCCTCTTATTGGAGCTCTTTTAAAGACGCCAGACTTTTCTGGGCTTTCGTTTTCGCTTAATGGAAGCGCTCTTATGTACGGAAATTTTCTGAACGCCCTAATTTCATTTGTTATTGTGGCTTTTGCAATTTATTTTTTTGTAGTTGTGCCACTAAATAAAGCAATGGGTTTGGGGAAAAAGAAAGAAGAAGAAAAAACCCCTGAAACCCCGGAAGATATTCGTCTTTTGCGAGAAATAAGAGATTCTCTCAAGCGTTCATAAGCTAAATAGACTTCGATCTAAAAATGGGGCACTATAGATGAGTATGACCGAATATCATATTCTTTTTGGGAACCGCCTTTCTGAATCTTGGCAATCTCTATCTCGCGAAGAATTCTTGGGATTCCTTAGACCTAAAGTAGAAACAGCTCTAACGTGGGAAGAGCTTGAAGAAAAACTCGGAGAGAATCGAGTTCTTAACATAAAGCTCGGAATTGATCCAACTGGAGCAGAACTTCACTTGGGCCATTTAGTTCCGGTACTTCTTCTTAATCAATTTTTAAGAGCAGGACACCACATCGATTTTGTAATTGGAGATTTTACTGCACGAATAGGAGACCCCTCTGGCAGAGATTCTCAACGTACTCCATTAACAACTGAAGATATTGAAAAAAATTTCAAAACATATACCGAACAGGTTGCGCCATATCTGGATATATCCAAAGTTTCTGTTCGCAAGAATAGAGAATGGCTTTCAAAAATGACATTAGAAGAGCTCTTTCCTCTTTTACAGGGAGTTAATCTTAGAGAAGCAACTCAAAGAGAAGACTTTAGGGCCCGGCTAAAAAACCAAGAGGGAGTGAGTCTTGCAGAAGCCACTTACGGAGTACTTATGGGCATTGATTCTGTCGAACTAAAGACCGATGTAGAACTCGGGGGCATTGATCAGCTTCTAAATTTTCAACAGTGTCGTTCGGTACTTCTTGCGTGCGGGCTTCCTAGAGAAGTTGCACTTACTACGCCTATCCTTTTAGGAACCGCCGGAGATGGGCGAAAGATGAGTAAGAGTTTCGGTAATTATATTCCACTATCTGCGTCTCTTGAGGACAAATTCGGAAAAATTATGTCTATACCAGATTCTTTGCTGTTGCCTTACTTTCTAAGTTTTGCTGATGTTCACGAGAAAGAAGTTTCTGATTTGAAAGATTTTATCGCTAAAAATCCACTTGAAGCAAAAAAGCAACTAGGAACGTTCTTGGTGTTTCTTGAAACAAGAGATATGGAAAAAGCTCTCCAAGAGCGAGACAAATTTGAGAGAAAGTTTTCTAGGGGAGATTTAAATCCTGAAGATGTAGTAAGCATTTCTGCCAAAGGAGACGAGTCAATTTTTGATATTCTTACTCAACATATAGGAGAGAGTAAGAGTGAGCTAAGGAGATTGTTTGCACAAGGTGCAGTCTCTTCTCTATTTTCTAATGGCGAGAAAGAAGCAATTTCTCCAGATGTTAAGGCAAACGAACTTCAGTCAGATTTGGTTAAGGTAGGGAAGTATAATCTATTTAAAATAAATATAGAATAAAAACTCTGAGAGGTGGCGAACCCCTCAGAGTTTCATTTCACAGGTGTTAGTTCGGAATTGCCAACAGGGAAAACTGTACCATCTTGAAACCGAACAAGCCATGTTCGCCTGTCGATTTTTCTTTCGATAGTGACAATTTCGTCTCTGTGCCAGAGAGATTGTGTCACCGATCTAAAAGTGGCGGTTGAACTCTCCCTCAAGACATTCTCAGGCATAGGCTCTCCGTATGGGGTAAGAACTTATTCCTATATTGAACTATGCTAGAAATATAGTCTTTGGTCAAATGTTTTATTGGGTTTGAACACACTATCTGAGTGTTAAGTCAATGATTCCAATGGAATTAGATTGGGGACAAGTTGTTGATAGCATGTAGAGAAATGCCTTACTTATGTGTATAAAAAAGTAAGAAACATTTTCTAAAAATTATCAAGATAAAAAGTGTTGCTTCGATGGTTATGCAACCTGATAATGTATGAGTATATGATCAACCTCTTTGAAGGTCTTAGTTTAGAAGAGACGAAGATATTTCGGAAACTTACAACTCCCAATAAAATTCAAGATTTTCTTGATAAGCTTCCGATTAATTTTGAAGAAGATGGTGATACTTTGTATTCTCCGCGTCTGGTTTTGAGAAATAAGAGAGCGCACTGTCTTGAGGGGGCTCTCTTTGCTTGTGCGGTACTTTCTTTCCATGGATATAAGAATTTTCTTTTAGACTTACAACCAGGTCCGAAAGATGACGGCCATGCAGTTGCTTTGTTTAAAATAAAAAACCGATGGGGGGCAATTAGTAAGACAAACCATGCAGTATTACGATTTCGTGATCCCGTCTATCTTTCTCCGCGAGAGTTGGTTATGTCGTATTTCCATGAGTATTTTTTAGATGATGGTAGAAAGACTTTGCGGACATATACCGTATTCGAATTGAATAAAATAAAAAAGAATTGGATTATAGACGGGCAGGATTTGTGGTACATAGACAAAGCTCTCGATAATGCAAAATACACAAATCTTTTTACTTCAAGACAAGCACGTAACTTACGAAAAGCATCAGATGTTGAACGAAAAGCTGGAAAATTGGTCGAATGGAGTATAAAAAGGTAGTTAGACAATAAGGGCACCTTAAGTATCTCTTATTGAGAATCAGCAGGAAAAATTATTTAGTGGAAGAATCTTCTTTTTCAAAAAAGAATTGGCTAATTTTTACTGTTATCCAGAATGATAAGGGGAGAAGTAATGTCATTTGGATGATTGGGGAGAGACCCACGTTTAGGAATGGAATTACAGGCATGACGTCAACATATGACCACTTTTGAAGAATTATTGCCTTATATTCCACAAATAAGGCGATAGTGAAACCCAAAATCACAAGAAAGGTGTAATCTTTCTTATCTAATCGTGTAATGTCTCTTGTCTTTTTAATAAATAAAATTATTAACAAGGCAAATAAGGTGTAAAGGACGTCACCAATTGTTGCCCAT
>CAYVDB010000006.1:0-4717 GCA_964450705.1 uncultured Candidatus Saccharibacteria bacterium
TTACGAACAGTTGCAACCTGAGCTACTCCCTTGGGGCAAGCGGCCTCTGTGAGATACTCGGTGTACCCGGGAAGTTGTGAAAGCTGGGTCAGGTCACTCGTCTGATCGACGGTCTTGAACATTTCGAACAACTGCTGGCACGAAACATTGAAGAGTGCCCGCCACTCACTACTCGTACACGTTCCCTGACCCTTGGCCTTGAAGAGAGCAACTACCTCCGTCTTGTGGAGGGGCCCGTCTTTTCTTGAGATCGGGTACCCTCGGTCCTGGGCCGCAAGCGGAACGCTCGCGAAAAGCCCCAGAAAAAGGCCGGCTCGGATGAACTTCATCACAAAACTCCTTGTGTTGGAGAAAGAATGTGTTTCTGGAGAGAACTATTTCCGACAGAACCCTACCATATTCTTTTAAATATGTAAAGTCCTTTGGGGCGTATGCCTCGTATACACAGATTTTTAGCCTAAAAACTATTTAACTTTATAGTTGAGCCCAATCTCAACAACAACCTCCTGTATTCCGGAAGGTAGACTTGGGCCTCCGCCACCGCCACCCATTTGAGCTTCGGCGTACGGACGATTGAAAGAAAAAGGAGTCGAAGTATTTTCATACCAACCAATAATTTTACCGATCCTTATCCCTGAAGCTTCTGCAATACCTGGCGCATTCTTCTTTGCGTCTTCAATTGCTTTCAATCGCGCCTGTTGTTTGAGCTCTGCAAGATTTGATGCGTCAAAACTAACACCAACAACTTCGTTTGCGCCTGCTTTGCTTGATTCTGTAATTATTTTTGAAACAAGACTTGAATCTGTCGCATTAAGATTTCGAACCTTTATCGCAACCTGCTGGTTTGCAGTATAGCCCGATGGAGTTGAAACGCCCTCTTTATAATCGTACTCAGAATATAGAGATAGGTTTTGTGTTTGAATATCCTCTTTTGGTATACCCAAACTTTGAACGCTAGCTATAACCTTCGCCATCCTCTCTGTTGTGAGATTTAAAGCAGTCTCTGCAGAAGGGACCTTCATGACTCTAACCCCCAAGGTAACAAGCGCCATATCAGGAGTATAAGCAACCTTGCCCTCCCCCATCACTGTTATTTGGGCATAAAGTGGGGTAACGATTCGATCGCGAACGATCGATACAACCACAATTAGAGCGATTAACACGAGCCCGACAAGACCGAAAATAAACTTCTGCTTTGAAATATTTTGTCCTTCCATAATTGTAGAAATACTATTATTAATGTGGGCGGTAGAGGACTCGAACCTCTGGCATCAACAACGTCAATGTTGCGCTCTACCAACTGAGCTAACCGCCCTTAAACTTATTTCAAGCACACTGTGTACGAATACAATACATTACCTATATACAAAGTTCTAGGCGTAAGACAGTGCGTAAACGAGTACAGCCACAGCGCTCCACCAAGAAAAAAACGATACTAGGAAACTCAAAGTAATTTTTCTTTGCCAGATACTTTCTAATATCACTTTTGAATTACCCTCCTTTTCTCGTTTTAAAAGATAGGGGCTTACGACAAAAGAAAGAAAGCCCCCGTTCAAAATTAAAATGCAAGCTATAAACACTAAGTACTTTACATACCAGAAGCTTATGTCTCCTTTGAAAAAAACTAAACCGCCAACAATTGCAAGTAATGTTCCTGTCCAAATAAGCGGTTTTGTAACCTTATGGGTCCTTGTGGTTGCCTCTGTCCAATATTCTGAACGACGCGCAAGAAAACCGTGAATATCTATAACTGTAACCGCGCCAAGGCCGACAATGAAACCCGCAAGTAGTAAAAACAATCCTACAAAATCAATCATGTCCAAAATGTAAATTAATTATGCTATAAGAGTTGAATCTGCGCCTCAACAAAGCGGGCACCTACCCCTGCGGAGAGGGAGAGATTTGAACTCTCGAGACTCTTTCGAGTCTGCTGGTTTTCGAAACCAGTGCTTTCAACCACTCAGCCACCTCTCCATAATATTAGCACCTCGAATCCTAGCACTTTTTGATTTTTCGACAAAAAATGTTATGATTTTCCCGCTTTATTTGGCCCTATCGCCCCCGCCCGAACGACTGAAGTCGTTCAGTCGGGCAGGTATCGGTTAGGACGTATAATAAAGTAGAGGCCCTATCGTCTATCGGTTAGGACACAAGCTTTTCAAGCTTGGAAGCGGGGTTCGACTCCCCGTAGGGTCACAAATATAAGATGCATGATAAAGCTTAAAATAGCTTCGGGTACGCTCCATAAGCTGCCCAAAGACATGAAAGAGCACCTCGGATCTAGTCAAAAAGCGCTCGACACATGGGAAAATATAACACCTTTAGCTCGAAATGAGTGGATATGTTGGGTAGAGTCTGCCAAAAAAGGAGACACGAGAATCAATAGAATGAAGCGCGCTAAAACTGAGCTATCTAAAGGAAAAAGAAGGCCATGTTGCTGGGCGGGATGTCCTCACAGATAAAAACCTTAAAGATGAAAATATTATCTATAGAAACTAGTTGCGACGAAACAGGCGTATCTCTCGTCGAAATAAAAGGAAACTCTGATTTTCCCTCTATAAAAGTACTTGGTAACAGCCTGTATTCTCAAGTAAAAATCCATAAAGAATTCGGTGGCGTGTACCCAAATCTGGCAAGAAGAGAACATGCCAAAAATCTTGTCCCGCTTCTTGAAAAAACTCTAAAAGAAGCAAAATCTTTAAAAACCGGGGAAAATACTCTACTGCCTATAAAAAAACTGCAAAAAGAGCTCGAGAAAGAACCTTTTCTTCTTGAAAACCTTATCGAATTTGCAAAAAATACAAAAAAACCAAAAGTAGACCTTATCGCCGTGACAAATGGCCCTGGGCTTGAACCAGCACTCTGGGTTGGAGTTAGCTTTGCAAAAGCTCTAGGGGCGCTCTGGGATATCCCCGTACTCCCGGTTAATCATATGGAAGGGCATATTTTCTCAGTACTTTTCCCTAAGCCAAAACAAAAAATCTCTTTTCCAGCAATAGCACTCCTAATTTCTGGAGGTCATACTGAACTCATTTTAATGAAAAAACCCCTCTCATATAACCTTATTGGAAAGACAAGAGATGACGCTATTGGAGAAGCGTACGACAAGGTTGGCAGAATCCTTGGCCTACCATATCCAGGGGGGCCAATGGTCGCTTCCCTTGCAGAAAAAGCTCGAAAATTAAATAAAAAAAACAAATGGAAATTTCCTCGGCCAATGATTCACAGCAAGGATTTAGATTTTTCATTTTCCGGCCTAAAGACCGCTGTTCTGTATTCAGTTCAAGGTAAAAATCTCTCAGAACAAGACAAAATATTCGTTGCTCAAGAATTTGAGGAAGCGGTAAAAGATGTGCTAATAGAAAAAACTCAAAAAGCCCTCATAAAATACAAGGTTAAGTCACTGATTATAGGCGGTGGCGTAGCGGCTAATAGCTATATAAAGAGATCTTTCCAAGGACTTGTAAAGACATCCAAAGGATTAACACTATTTTCTCCAAAAAAGGAGTTATCCACAGATAATAGTATAATGATTGCCCTTGCCGGATACGCTCGAATAATATCCAAAAAACAGGTAGCTAGAAAAAGTTTTAAAGCCCAGGGAAATTTAACTTTATCCTAAGAGAATTACTCCTGAATAGTAGTAACTGTGCGGATTTCTTTCTTTTGAAATGTCATCCACAAAGTGGCAATACAGAGAATTACAAGAAGTGTAGTCAGCGGAAGTACAATTGAATAAAACCCAAAGAGTAAACACCCAAGAGTAGCTATGAAAAGGCCTATTGAGAAATAGGACATCTTATGAATCTTTTGAACATCAAGGGTAAGAAGGCCTGTCTGCGCTTCTCTTCGCACTCGAGCTTGTACAATTAGATGAATAACAAGAAGAATCGCCATAAACACAAGGAGGGCATTTAAAGATTCATCAAGATTAGCCGGCCCAGCAATAACCGCCGCGGCAATATTTCTCAAACTGTTATCCACAAATACAGTACTCGTACTTGAAGTAGTGCCTTCTCTCGCGTCAATAGAGCCGTACCCAATAAAATTCATTCCATTTTGAGACAAGATTGATCCTGAGTTGTCCGATACTTGTCCTTTATTTTGTCCTTGAGAAGACTCCGCTTCGTTTTCTAGCCCTGGAACCGAAACCCCCTGAAGTTTTAAGCTATCCATGAATGCGCGGAACTCCTGTATCTCTTCCACTTGAGAGGAATTAAGAGGAAAGGCTCGATTACACACAATCTCATTTACTTTTTTCTTAGTGAGAATATAAACGAAACTCGTTGAACTTTCATGGCCCCATGGAGTAAGGATATCGGATTCATAGCGTTCCTGGAATATTCCTACAGCATCATAAGTTGCACGATCAAACACCCCTGTAATCTCCAAATCCTTAAATCCTTCTAATTCTCTAAGGAATACTTGAAGTTTTATTACCTCAATAGGATCATTATTCCAATCAATTCGAAGATAATCTTCAAGATAATCGCAGGTAAGGGCCACTCCTAAAACCTGAGGCACGGCTCGAGATGAACCGCCACGTGAACGCGAGCCTCCACCAGAAGTATTTGGTTGATTTACAGTTATGGTTGTCGAAGCAGAAGCCCCCATACTTGAATTAGTACATGTAATCATGTATTCGGTCGTACTTGAAGGAGACACCACCATTGACCCAGATGTAGATGTAGCAGAAGTCCAAGGCGCAGAGCATGCT
>CAYVDB010000006.1:4817-22571 GCA_964450705.1 uncultured Candidatus Saccharibacteria bacterium
TAGAGCTTCCTCCGGAAGTGATGGTTTGAGGATTTGCAGAAAGAGTGGTTGTTACTTGATTACCTCCCCCGCCTCCGTTAGGGTCAATTGTTATAGTTAGATTCATTACCCCTTCGCCACATGTATT
This sequence comes from uncultured Candidatus Saccharibacteria bacterium, assembly GCA_964450705.1. Lineage (GTDB taxonomy): Bacteria > Patescibacteriota > Minisyncoccia > Phycocordibacterales > Zambryskibacteraceae > CAYVDB01. Next base: position 4,945 of record CAYVDB010000006.1, read on the forward strand.
TTTAGCTGAAAGAAGAACTATAAATGTCCCACTTTGAGTTGGTACGCCTGAAATCGTATTAGTAGAAGTACTGAAAGAAAGTCCAGCCGGCAAATTTGCTTCACTCGCCGAATACACGATTGAAGAGGTCCCTGTTGAAGTTGCGGAGAGAGTGTATGAAAATGTGGTTCCCACCTTTCCGCTAATTGTATTGGGACTAGAAAACACTGGAATTGTGCACGATGGACCTTCATCTGATACTACAACAACAGTAGTAGTTGCGGAGCCAGAAAGAGTATTTTTAGTACAGGTAATAGAAAAAGTTGTTGTAGTGCTCAAACTCACCACCATTGACCCAGATGTAGATGTAGCAGAAGTCCAAGGCGCAGAGCATGCTGTTGCATTAGTCGAAGACCAGGTGAGAGTAGAGCTTCCTCCGGAAGTGATGGTTTGAGGATTTGCAGAAAGAGTGGTTGTTACATTCTCATCCCCTTGTGAAGAGACACTAATATTAAGAGCTTTTGCGTCCTCGCCACAACTGTTTGAAGCATAGATTTCAACTGTATAGTTTCCTGTTGTAGTTGGCGTTCCTGAAAGTACCCCTGTTGAAGTTCCAATAGAAAGCCACCCCTTAAGCGGTGAAGCATTATATAAAATTGGCAAAGAACCAGTTGCGTTAATAGAATATGAAAACGGCTGACCGACTCTCCCAGATGCAGAAAGGGTACTTGTAATCACTGGGGCAACACAAGTTGGTACTTCATCTATCAAGAAAACAGTAACCGTATCTGAAACAGACTGCCCAGACAAATCATTACAAGTAATTGTAAACGCTTTACTACCACCTACGTTTGGATAAAACGGATGCCCAACTCCTACCGGCCCAGCACTCCCAGTCTTTGGAACACCTCCCAAATCCTGGGTATCTGCAAAAAGTTTACAAGATACGACGTTCGCAGATATCCAATCCAAACTAAATTCAGTTGGAGAAACAATGGTCAGAGAATCAGCAGATCCATTTGCGAAGATATCCACAGATGCCATTGAAGACACCACGACCGTATCTTTATTTTCTTCTGAAATAGCTTCGTCCTCAACTGTGGGTTGTTCTGCCTTTATAGGCTCTGAGGAAACATCTGTTTCTTCGACAGTTGATGAAACTTCTACCTCATTTGAGGTCTCCTCAGCAAAAACTATCTGAGGACTTGAAGTGTTGAAAAGCCCGACAGAGTATATAGATAATAAAGCAAATGTGAAAACAGCAACTATAGCAATAGAGCCTCTAGAGAATGTAAGCTGAGATTTATATTTCATAGTATGCATATGATGACGATTCACATACTCCATTTTTTTCAAACTATGTCAATATACGTATCAAAACCCTCTTAAGTCTTAAAGAGCTTATTTCTAGCCATATTATAAGAATCTGTCTTTTATTAATAAATGTCCTTTTAATTTTTATTAGGGTTCCTAAAAAAGCCTTGTAATTAGACTTTTTATAGAAAAGGTCATTATTTTCTTTGAAAAAGATGCTCTGGATAAATAATATGTCCTTTATTCTTTCTCTCTAGATAATCCTTCATTTCATCAGCTTTATGATAGGATGGAAAAGCAATGAGAAACCTTTTGGAGAAGCCATATAATCCACAGAATACTGAAAGTCGCATCTACGATATTTGGGAAAAAAGTGGTTACTTTAATCCAGATAAGTTGCCGGGTGAGAGGCAGGAAAACTTCTGCATCACACTTCCCCCACCAAACGCGACTGGCGTCTTACACCTAGGGCACGTACTAGAGAATGCAATGCAGGATTCCCTTGTGAGGTTTAACCGCATGCTCGGCAAGAAAACCCTTTGGATCCCAGGCACTGATCATGCGGCTATCGCAACCGAATCGAAAGTTACAAAAATACTGGAAAAAAATGGTATTAGAAAAAACGAAATCGGACGAGAGAAATTTTTAGATGAAGTTGATACTTTTGTTTCAAATAGTAGAAAAACTATCCAAAATCAGCTACGACAAGTTGGAGCCTCACTCGACTGGTCTCGAGAAGCTTTTACTTTCGATGAAAAAAGAAATACTGCCGTCCGAACCGCATTCAAAAAAATGTACGATGAAGGGCTAATCTACCGGGGGAACAGAATCGTAAACTGGGACCCAAAGGGTCAAACCGTAATTTCAGATGACGAACTTGTATATGAAGAGAGAAAAACAAACTTTTACACTTTCAAATATGGTCCATTTGAAATCGGAACAGCTCGACCTGAAACCAAGTTTGGCGACAAATATGTAGTCATGCATCCTGATGATTCACGCTACCGAAAATATACTCATGGAGAAAAGATAAAAGTGGAGTGGATAAACGGAGAAATAGAAGCAACGATCATAAAAGACGAAATGATTGACATGAATTTCGGCACTGGGGTCATGACTATCACACCTTGGCACTCACATGAAGATTTTGCTTTAGCAGAAAAATACAATCTTGATAAAGAGCAGATCATAGACTCTTACGGAAAACTGTTGCCGATAGCAGAAGAATTTGCTGGGATGAAAATATCAGATGCAAGAGAAAGAATTGTTCTGAAGCTTAAAGAAAAAGGGCTTCTAGTAAAGGTAGACGAGAACTACACAAATCGCATAGCAACAGCAGAGCGAACAGGCGGGATAATAGAACCGCAAATAATGAAACAGTGGTTTGTAGATGTTAATAAACAAATTATCTCAAAAGAAGGCAAGACGCTGAAAGAACTGATGCTTGAGCCAATACGTAATGGTAGGGTGAAAATACTTCCGGAACATTTTGAGAAAGTCTATTTTAGTTGGATAGAAAACCTACGAGACTGGTGTATCTCACGGCAAATATGGTATGGCCATCGAATCCCGGTTTGGTATAAAGGGGCTGAGATATATTGCGATGTAAAGGAACCTATTGGAGAAGGCTGGGAACAAGATCCCGACACATTAGATACCTGGTTTTCCTCTGGACTCTGGACTTTTTCTACTCTTGGATGGCCAGATAAAACAAAGGATCTGGCTGACTTCCATCCCACAGATGTTATTAACCCAGGCTATGAAATATTATTCTTTTGGGTAGCCAGAATGATCTTAATGTCTCAATATCTTCTTGGCGAAGTCCCATTTCGAACTGTGTATTTGCACGGAATACTTAGAGACGCTCAGGGTAGGAAATTTAGCAAATCACTTGATAACGGTATTGATCCTCTAGAAGTAATAGCCAAATATGGCGCCGATGCGTTACGTATGTCTATGATTGTAGGGATTGGTCCAGGCGCAGACAGTAAGTTCGATATGCAGAAGGTATCTGCATACGGAAAATTTGCAAATAAAGTATGGAATGCTTCCAGATTTGTCTTAGAAAATACAAAGGATCTCAACCCAGAAGCAGTATTAGATGAAGAAGATCAGAAGGCAGATCGAGAGTTAGAAACTCTAATTTCTGAAATAACTCAAGAAATGGAAGAATACAAATTTTATATCGTGGCTGAGAAAATCTACCATTATTTTTGGCATACATTTGCAGATATACTAATAGAAAGATCAAAAAAGAAGATTGCCGATGGAAGAAACCCTGACTCTGCAAAGGCGCTACTCTACTCTCATCTGCAAAAATTAATTACAATCCTACACCCATTCATGCCTTTCATAACCGAAGAAATCTGGTCGTTTCTTCCACAAAGAAAAAACTTACTTATGGTGGAACGATGGCCAATAAACATAAAAAATAATGCCTGATGCAAATGTAATATTTTTCTCACTTCTTGGTGGTATTATTCCCGCTCTTTTTTGGTTATTTTTCTGGCTCCACGAAGATAGTAAGCGCCCCGAACCAAGAGGCCTACTTGCCCTAACATTTCTCTCAGGGATGCTTGTGGTGCCACTCGTTATACCTTTTGAACAATGGTGGGTAGAGTTCGGAGGGCACCTAGGTACTACACTTACCGTCATAGTATGGGCAGGAATTGAGGAGTTATTCAAATTTGGAGCAGCCTTTGCTGTAGCGTTACGTCGTAAGGAAATGGACGAACCCGTGGATGCTCTCATATATATGATGACGGCGGCTCTCGGTTTTGTAGCAGCAGAGAATGCAATTTTTATATTTCACCCACTCGCACTCGGTAACATAACTGAAGGTCTAATCACTGGAAACGTGCGCTTTATTGGCGCAAGTCTGCTTCACACAATAAGCTCTGCAGCGATTGGTATTGCAATTGCGATATCTTTCTACAAAAGCAAAAGCGTGAAAGCCCTTGATGTATTTTGGGGAATTCTTGTTGCAATTGGATTGCATGCGGCGTTTAACTTATTTATAATGAGAGAACACGGTGGGATTACATTTGCAACTTTTGGTTTTGTCTGGATTGCAATCGTGATACTCATGCTCTTTTTTGAAAAAGTTAAAAGAATATACGCAGTAAATAAAATCGAATGATGTTCAATCGAGATAAACGGTCCTTTTTTGAAAAACTCACTGGCTCTGTACGCATTGACGACGAGAGTACAGAAGAAAGTGAGCTCCAATCAGAAGAAAAGAAAACTCCTTGGGCAGAGGAAGCCGAAGAAGGCCAACTTACTGTCGATGTATACGAGACAACAAACGATATTGTCATTAAGACAATGGTCGCAGGTGTTAAGCCTGAAGATTTAGATATCTCAATTACCAGAGAAATGGTTACTATCCGAGGAAAACGTAGTGAAGATCGCACTGTATCTTCTGAAGACTACTTCCATCGAGAACTTTATTGGGGGACATTTTCAAGAACAATTGTTCTTCCTAAAGAAGTAGATATAGAGGAAGCCGAGGCAATAGAAAAATACGGTCTCCTTATACTTAAACTACCGAAACTAGACAAAAACAGAGAAGCTCGTCTGAGAGTAAAAGGTTCCTAAAAATTCCCCCAGCATGCTGGGGGAATTTTTAACTTACATTAAGAGTGTCCGTGTGAGACGCGGAACTGTTGTGCCCATGCTTAGGGATAATTCCGATCGCAAATAGATAGGCAATAACTCCGGGGAAAATACCAGAAAATGCGGTGAGAAGAACATAAGCAAAACGAAGAATTACTGGGTCAGTATTCATATACTCACCAAGCCCACCAAGAACTCCTGCTAAGGTTTTATTCTTATCGCTTCTATATAGATGTTTCATGTATTTTATCTTAAAGGCCTTAAAACTGTGCTTGGACCCAGGCTCGAACTGGGGACCCTTCCCTCTTCAGGGGAATGCTCTACCAACTGAGCTATCCAAGCATATTGGTAATCGAAACGCAAACTAGACAAGATTGGCACAGTAGCCAAACGTCTTTTTATCTTCCAAAAGAACTATTTATTTTTTGCACCGTATCTTGCGCGCCTCCATAGAGATCCCGCAAACCATCCCAATATGGTTGGATGTAATAAAAAGCTCCCACCGAAGCTGCAATAATTACAGACCAGTAGATTATCCTAACAAGACGTGCCCAACGCATTGTTCGGAGTATTTTCTTGAGAATTTTGTTATTTTCCTCTGAAAGTTCAAGAACCCTTTCGAGCCTCTGTTTATCCTGGGTTTCCATACGGTTCTAGAACTCTAACAAAATACGACCATTTCTTCAACTAAGTCACATGCGTGTACTCACGATTTTATGACTCTTTCTCTAGTGTAATCCTTTAGACACAAAATGTGCCACCGGCAGGAATCGAACCTGCAATAACTCCTTAGGACGGAGCAGTTATATCCATTTAACTACAGCGGCAATCCCATCATCTCTGTGGGATTCTAAACAAGATGGCGTTATTGAGCAATGCCCAGAAGCTCAGAAAGGCGCCCTTTGTCAAAGCCTACAACCATTTCATTATCAACAAAAATTACAGGCACGCCCATTTGACCACTTTTTTCAATCATCTCCTGACGTTTTGTCAGATCTTCAGCAACATTAAAATTTTCAAACTGAACATTATTCTGTGTAAAAAATTCCTTTGCTGCATTACAGTACATGCACGATGGTGTCGAATATATAACTACTTTCTTCATTTCACTTAACAAGTAAACTGATAATTAAAAATAGTATATCATGCCCCTTACACTACAAACAATAGGGGCAAAAAACATACGCAAATCATATTCTTACACAGTTAAGTTGATTTAGAAATAAACTTCCACCGACAACAGAAGTGCTTACGGACTAGATTCCTACCTCAATAAACAGTGATTCTGTGCGGAATAGGAGAATCGAACTCCTGCCCTATGCTTGGGAAGCACATGTTCTACCACTAAACCAATTCCGCATGTAGGCTTACATATTATGCTTATCTAGAAAAACCAGCAAACCATCCCTTTATCTTTCTCCAAAATGATTCATCCTTATCTGGCTCAATACTCTCGTTATTTAGATCGTCAATGATAAGGACAATTTCTTCTCCGGGCCTTGTAACACTAAAGCGTTCTCTGATCTCGCTTTCAATGCCTTCTTGAGTATTTAAAACTTCAATCTGAGTATCGAGTTCCTTTTCTCGCATTCGAGCTTCTGTGAGATTTTTTTCTACAACCTCTAGATTCTTTTTACTTGCTTGATGTTTTTTCCATGCACCGAATACGCCCTGGAGAAGTAGCGCGGTAAGGATAAGTAAAGAAAAGAATACCCATCGAGAATACACTTTTTTTCTTATCTTTTGTTTTATCCGAAAGTCTTCCATAGATGAGATTTGTGAGCTATTATAGCAAGAATCAAATATGCTTTTTCAAGAGAAAAACAGAAGAATAATACGCATTCTTGGCGCAGTAACCGCAATCATCATTATAGTCTCAATGATACTAAGCTCATTGCCTATCTTTTTTTAGGCTCACTCTCCCCCTCTCATCATTTTTAAGAAGACATCTTGCGGAATATTTACTGTTCCAAGGGCTTTCATTTTTTTCTTGCCCTTTTTTTGCTTCTCCCACAACTTTTTCTTTCGAGTAATGTCACCTCCATAGAGATAGCCAGTGACATCCTTCCGAAGAGCAGAGAGTGTTCGAGAAGAGATAATCCGACCAAGGGCCTTGCCCTGAATCTTTGTAGTAAACATCTGTCGAGGTAAGATAGTGAAAAGTTTTTCCACAGCAGATTCCGCTTCTTCTTCAACAAGACGCCGGGCAACAACCCGAGAAAACGCTGGGACTATTTCATCTGCAACAAGTATATCAAGACGAGTCACCTGAGCCTCCTTCATCTCAGTTACCTCATAAGAAAGCGACGCAAATCCTGAAGAGGCGCTTTTTACCTTATCAAAAAAATTTCTCATTAGCTCTCGAAGTGGCATGGTTATTACGAGTTGAGTTCTTCCGTCTCGAAATAAATTTGTATCTTCTATATTTGCTTCATGGCTGAAAAGTAAAACCATAAGCTGGCTCATATACTCTTCTGGGGTAATAATTGTCGCCTTAACCCACGGTTCACGAATTGATAAAATCTCGTGATCATCAGGGAAATACACAGGAGAATACACTGTCTTCTCTACTCCATTCCGAGTAGTAATTTGATAAGCAATGCTTGGAGAAGTAACCACCAACTCTAAAGAAAACTCCCTTCGCAATCGTTCGGTAATTATTTCAAGATGAAGCATTCCAAGAAAACCACAACGGAATCCTCGACCTAATGTTCCAGAAGATTCTTCTTCGTATGAAAAAGAAGAATCCGAAAGACGAAGCTTCCCAAGAGCAAGTTTCAAAGAAGGAAAATCATCTTGGCTCTCTGGATAAATAGAGGCCCAAACAACTGGACGAGGACTCATATAGCCAGGAAGAGCTTCTAATGAACTCCCTACTCGAGTGATGGTATCTCCAACAGAAGCAATTCCGGGTTCTTTTATACCTGTAACGATATAGCCGATTTCACCAGAAGAAAGAGTTTCTTTTGGAACCTCCTCTGGAGAAAAGATACCAACTTCAATCGGGGTAAATTTTCGGTGCCCAGCACGAAAAATAAGTGGATCAGCTTTTCTTACCTCCCCATCGGTAACCCTAATAAAAACAATCACTCCAGTATGGTTCGAATATTTAAAATCAAAAATGAGCGCCCGAAACGAAGAATCCGAAGCTCTAGAAAAATCTGGAGCAGGAACACGATCAATAATAGTCTCTAAAAGTCGCTCAACGCCCTCGCCTGTTCTTCCTGAAACCTCAAGAATATCTTCAGAAGATACCCCCAAAATACGACAAATCTCCTCTTTAACCTCTGCTACTCTAGCAAGAGGTGAGTCAATTTTTGAGACAACTGGAATTATGACAAGCCCAGCTTCACGAGCCATACGCAAAGTAGTAAGTGTCTGAGCTTGAACCCCTTGAGTTGCATCTACTAAGAGAATAGAACCCTCAACCGCCTTCAAGGCGCGAGAGACTTCATATGAGAAATCAATATGCCCTGGGGTGTCTATAAGGTTTAAAATGTATGAGGCCCCCTTATGGCTATATTCCATCCTCACAGGTTGCATCTTTATGGTAATACCCCTCTCACGTTCAAGCTCCATAGAATCAAGTACCTGATCCCGCATCTTGCGTTCTGGGACTGTACGAGTAATCTCAAGCATTCTGTCTGCAAGAGTCGACTTCCCGTGGTCTATATGGGCAATAATTGAAAAATTACGAATATTTTTCATATCTCGCGTATTCTATCTTAGAGAAGAGAAAAATGATACTCACGAAAGATCGGCATCCGGCGAGGTCGGTTTTGTCTGCCAAAATTTCTGGTGCAAGGTTCGCGATACGACCGAGAGTTCTTCATTTTTCATAAGAAAAAGTGCTAGAACCCAAACACAAACACCAACAACAAACGAGAGCAGAGCTTGAACAAAAACGCCCCAAAAAGTTTCAAGAGAAAAGAAATTATTAAAAAACTTAAGGGAAAGATACGTTGAAAAGCTGAGCAATACTCCCGCACCTATAGCATGAAAAACTGGGCGAATAACTCTTACAGTTAAACCTTCCCATGTTCTCACAACAAAGAACCATAACAAGACAGACTCTATAATTGTTCCAATTGTAAATCCAAGAGCTAATGTAACCACCTGAGATCCTGGCAGGTCTGATATTTTTAATAAATCTTCTAAGAAATATCGGAATGGAAGAAAATTCTCGAAAATATAAGAAAAAAGATATGCTCCGATTACAATTGCAATTCCAGAAAATATAGTCACCGAGAATGGCTTACCAGTTGAACCTGTAGCATACAAAGCTCGAATACAGAGCAGTGTAATCGCCTGAAATGTAACACTCAAAGCAAAGAGTGCAAGCATTGCTGCGGTAAGCCTAGTATCTGTCCAATCAAACGCCCCAGAGCCAAGGACCAAACGAACAATATGTGCTCGTAACACGATAAAAAGAGTAGTACACGGGACAAGCCAAAAGATAATGTGGCGAAGAGACGTTGTAAATTGAATAAGAAAGTTATCTTTATCGCCTTGTGCATAGAACCGAGAAAGAGCCGGAAAAGCAGCTAAAGAATAACTTACTCCAAAGATGGACAATGGTACTGATTGCAGATTCCAAGCAAGATTAAATACGGCAATAGATCCTTTCTCCATAAAACTAGCAAAAGAAATCAGAAATAAAATAGCAATATGAGATACAGAAAGAGCTATGGTGCGAGGGACGGATAAAAGAGCAACTTCTTTTATAAGCCTCCAGCGCGGAGCAAAAGAAAACCGAGGGATAAATCCCAAATGTAGAACCGTCGGAATCTGAATAATAAGATGGAAAAGTGCTCCTAGAACAACTCCATACACCAGACCTACGATACCAAAAATCTTGAAGAAGAAAGTAATTCCAATAATAATTCCAATATTATAGGCAAGAGGAGCAAGAGCATAAACTAAGAACCGATTATTTGCCTGCACAATACTACCGAAGAGGTTTGAAACGCCTAGAAAAATTGGTGACAATAGAAGAATTTGAGAAAGTTTTGCTACTTTTTCTTGAGATAAAATATCAAATCCTGGGAAAAGAACTGAAACAAGCCACGGAATTAAAAAGAAAGTAACAACACTGACTGCAATCATCAAGAAAAAAAACACAGAGAATACAGAGTCGATAAAATTTCGAGCTTCTTCTTTTTCTTTCTCCATCTCTTTTAAAAAGAAAGGGATTAAAACAGAAAGCGATACGAGAGATCCGAGTGTTACAAAAAGAAAATCAGGAATTCGAAAGGCGGCATAATAAAGATCAAGAACAGAATCTGCTCCAAAGAGACTTGCGAGAAGCTTATCTCGAACAAGCGCCAAAACCTGAGAAAGAAAAGCAAATAAACCTAAGAGAAAGGCGGCCTGATGAAGGCCGCTTGTTTCTCTTCGTAATAGCTTTATTATCGCCTCAACCATTCTAGGACACCTTTGGTTTAATTATTTCCAATAGGAAGCGTTTCTCTCTTCTCGGGGCGATTATCAAGTGGAGGTTCAATTCCTGTAAATGGGGGCTTGCCTGCCTCGAGATTAGAAAGTATGAGGGCAACCTCACCATTCTCAGGGTTTGACTGTTTGAGAATAGAAAACTGCTCTATTGCGCCTCTCTTATCCCCTGTTCGTTCCAAAGCAAGACCAAGGAAATATCGAGCATTTGCATATTCTGGGACTAAAGAAAGTGCACCTCTGAAAGCCTCTATTGCCCCATTCCAATTTCGATCATTGTATTTTAGTAATCCAAGTTGGAAGAAAAGACCAGGATTATTAGGGGAAAGTATCAATGTTGTTTCCAGAGCTTGAGTTGCTTTTTGAGCATTGCCTTCAGTGACTGCGATCTGGGCGCTTAAGAAGTGAGCCTCAGCATAATTACTTTTTAGCGCGATTGAAGCGTCTACGTATTGACGCGCCGCGGTCAGGTTATTGTTTGAAACCTCAAGACGAGCAAGAAGAAGAGGAATATTTGGATTTTTAGGACTTCGCTTTTGAGCCTCTTCGTATGTCTTCTTAGCATTATCGTATGCGCCAGGAATAGAAAACGGAGGTGGAACGAGCGCAGCGTAGACCCGAGCAAGCGAAATCCAGTTCTGATAGTTATCCCCCGCAATCACAGTTGCTCTTCGAGCATTCTCAATAGCGTTTGCAGTATTTATCTGGAATTGCTCACGAATAAATTCAGCACTTGCATTCTCTTGAAAGAGGGCCTGGTCAACACGAACAAGTTTAATCTCAGACAGAGCTCTGTAAAAGACATCCTCCTCGTAAGTGTTTATAGCCTTCACAATATATTGTTCTGCAACATCAACTGAATCACCTCGTTGCGCAGCAAGAAGTCCTTTTTGGAAGTAACTAATCGCGATAGTTTTTTGCAAAACAAGATAACCAAGAGAAATACTCCCGAGCAAAAGAACAACAAGAACAAACACTGAAATAAAGGAAAGTTTTGGATGATGGGCAAGAGAAAGGTTCACCTCTTTTAACATATTTTCACGATAGAGAGACGCAATGAAAAGACCGGTGAAAAAGAATGCGAGCGCTACCATACTAAAACCAGGAACATACACGATTGTTAAAACCCACAAGAAGAGTGCCCCAAAAAAAGAGGAAACCGTAATATATCGAGAAAAGAGATCCTCTGTAGAGGCAAACATTGCCTTTATGCCCTTCCAAACAAAAAGGATGAAGAAAAGAAGCCAAGCAAGAATACCAACCAACCCCGTCATCACAAACATAGACGGAATGAGTCCAATACCAAATAAGAAATCAGTATTCCAAAACATAGTCTCGTTTATATCGAGAGGTTTATGTTCTCCCCAACTCAAAGCGAAGTTATTAGGGCCCGATCCAAAAAGAACGCTGGATTTCAAAGTATCACCAAGCACAGAGAAAGTAGTGCCCCAAGAGGGTCGTACCTCTATAGAAGAAATCTCTAGAGATTGAGCTATATTTTCTCCAATTGAAGACCCAAATGCAATAAAAGTTAGTGATACAAGCAATACAAACAAAGCCAAGAACGAAACTTTGCGAACAGATGTTTTACTTGGAGAATCACCGCCAAGTGGGCTCATGTCATGAGCAAACTCTCGACTTCGCGCAAAATGATCAAACGAAACTACATATAGGAAAAATACAATAGAGAAAGAACCGAGAACCCACCACACGGAGACAAAATTAACGATAGCGAGAAATATTAGAGAAACTAAAAATATTGCCCAAGTTAGAAACTTAAAAAGACGATTCAACTGCAACATTTCAAGCGTTACAAGGGATACAATAGTAGAAAGGCCGAAGAAAACCGCTAGATCATTCCAGCTTCCAACTAGGTTTGTCGTAGACGAAGTAAACAATCCAAAAGACAGAGCTTCACCACTAGACGCAAGACGCACAACTTGAAATAGAGCAACGATAATAAAAGAAACAAAAAAACCCACGTACGCATAGAAAACTCGCTCTTTACTTTTGAATGAATACGAAGTTAGAAGAGTAAGAAGCGCTGCCAAGATGAAAAACACCACACTACTTACTTCGAGGCCAAAACCCACAAAACCTTTTGAAAAGGTATTCGTAAACAAAGATGAAAGGAGTGCACTTACAGGAAGTAAAACTATCGATAAAGTAAGTAGATTTTTTGGGAAAAATAGCCTTCCTTCTTGTATGAGAGATATGACAAAGAGAGTAAAAGCAACTACAACCCCAACTGTGAAAAGCGTGCTCTTGGCACCTGAAAGCGTAATCGACTCTCCTGGTATAAAAAATATAGGAATAAGGAAGGTAAGGAAACCGAGAATACTCCAAGTGATTTTACTAACAAGCGCGACTGACTTCTCTCCGTTCGAAAGTGCATCCATAAAGAATAAAAAATTACGTTAATCTAACTAAGTCTCCCAATAATAGCTCAATAAAAAACCCAAATCAAACAGCTATTGTTAATTATTCCGTGGCTCAACAAAGCCATGAAAATATAAAAGAAAAACCCGCTTTAGGCGGATTTTTCTTTTATGTCTTCTTTGTACTTATAAGCCGAATTCTGTACTTCGACGTTATGTCGAAGCGGTAGTCATTTATCTGTCTCGTTTGTCGCCAAACGGATCAAGCGGCACTTCCCTCGCAATATGCTCGAGACTCGGCCTTGCATTCAGGTAAGAATTTAGCCGTTTCATTCTCACGTTTCCGCGAGCTTATTCCTAAAGCATTTTCGAATGATTTTAATCATTAGAACATACTAGGAACCCTTTGCCTTTCGACTCAGGCGTTTCTGTTCGCATCTCACGTATTACTACGGACAGGCGTTACCTGCTACCCTTCCCCGACGTTACGTCGGAATAAATGTTCGGACTTTCCTCCCCTACTAAAAAATAGGAGCGACTACCCAATACAAAGAACACCCTTATTATACCATAAAATTAGCTTATAGCAAAAGTTTGTTTATATTGGATACTGGCGTGCAATTTCTTCAAAAACAAATTGAGAGATGTCTTCAATCACCCTTTCAAGGCCAACTGTCTTTTCCCCAGAACTCATAATGCAAATTAAGTAAGGGTGCTTTGGATAATAGACTATACCGCAGTCATGAAGCTGGTGCTCTCCCTGTAAGGTCCCACTTTCTCCAAACTTATGAGAAACCAATACATTATCAGGAACTCCTGCGACTAAACCATCACGAAATTCAGAACGAGAAAGCATTTCAAGTGCTCTATTCGAATTTATCCTACTTAGATAAGAAGCATTAAATAAGATTCTAAAAAATGAAGCGTATTCTTTTACAGTAAGACGACCTCTCTCACTTCTAATAACATCAAGATCTACTCCTAACAACTCAAATACATTATCAATTCTTTCCTGGTCTATGTTTTGAACAAGCAGAGTTACCGCCTGATTATCAGAATAAACAATAGATTGTTCTATTAGGTCTATAACTTTATACTCTTTACCTATCTCTAAAGGTTGTCGAGAGGCAATAAGTTGCAAACCTTGATCTCCCAACTTGTATTCCTCCTTAAACAAAATCTTTTTATCAAGAACAGAGGGGTCCTCTTCTGACCAAGAAAAATACGCCATCATAACCGGAACCTTTAGTAAACTTGCTGGAATAAAATCCTTTTGCTCATTTATTCCAAATGTAGGGCCATTGTTAAGATCTCGAAACATGACTGAGATATCTTGAGCATCACCTCTTTTTTTGAGATCTTCAACAAAAGTATTTAGCTTTTTACTAAAATTTTGTTTAGAAGAATCGATGGCACCTTGAGCAAGGTTACATTCAAGAAGAGGATTTATAAACTTATATTGCCCAATAATCCTGTCTTGACTACCGATACCAGAAAAGTTTTTAGGTTCATTCCAAACAAAATATCCAGCCAAAAACCCAATTACGCAAGCAGATATAGCGAACACTATGCACTTAGTGATCGTGATACTGGATGTTTCGATCTGCTTTACCATGAGGGCTTACCTAAAGTGTACAACATACAGGATGTTCCCAACAACTGGTACTCCTTTCAAGACAAGTGTTTGTTTTGGAAAATACCCAAAGAATTTCTGTTTAATAAATCCAACATCTCCACTCCCGCCACCTTGTCCACCTCCGTTTTGCCCACCGCCGCTTCCGCCACCTTCACTGCCACTTCCACCACCTTGTCCGCCACCACTTTGGATGGGACCGCTCCCAACTGGTTCAAGCGATTGGTCCCCACTGTTACGATTAAAAGAAGAGAGAGTTATTTGCGGTTGAACTGAATAAGTAAAGCCCGTAGGAGATCCTGCATTTGTTAAACGAAAGCAATACAGAAGACCCGTTTCTGCAGAAAGTGTGGACCGCAAAGAGTACTCGTGCTCGGTAAATTCAGTCTTCAGTAGATTGTGTAGACTTGTCTGATTTGCTGAAGTCATTACGTAACCATCCTTAAAAGTTTTACTTGCCGGATTAGAGAGGCCAACACTATCAACAGAAGTTGAAGCATTTGAAACATATTGGCTCAAATCCATAACCCAATGAATTCCATCTGACTCAGAGTTTTGAACAGGAAGCCATGTAGTACAACTACTTGAAGCATGCTCAAGTCTATACCCAACATTAAAGAGAGCTCCTTCGCCTGTGTTGGAAAGCAAAAATCTTAGACGGAATCTCTCTCCTTTATTTGCATTTGCCGAAGCAGGGATTGCAGTATCTTCTGACTGAAGAAAACTTGCATTCGATTGATTCCCATTATCAGTAATAAAGCGGTAGTGAAGCTGATTAAGCCCTGCTAAAACATCGAAGTCTGCTTTATAAGTAACATTAAGTTCTGAGTTTAAGTAAAATTCATCTGCTACCCCTCTAAAGGTATAGGAGAAAAATCTGACAGTCCATGGAATTGTAGTTGTCGACATAAAATCAGTCGAGGTTGCTTGAGTCACGACTGTCAGGACGTAACCCTCAAGGTCTTCGGTTGCATCAGCGATAGTAGTTGTTGCTCTGCCTCCAAATCGAATGTTATTATTCCCAGTTCCTATAGAAGTTGTCTCTGTGTGAGAAATAAATGTCTTAAGATAAGACGACAAATAAGTCTTCTTTACCAACTCTGGTAGTACAACAGGAAAAGAAAAGTTTTGGTCTAAGTTACTTGTGTTACCCGCAGAAGGAGAATGCCCCCCAAAAAACTTGACTGTTTTAGTCTGAGGTCCTCCGCTTGATCCAGTCCAGGTAAACGTTACGAAGAGTTCAACTGAAGTACCCGAGTCACCAGATGCGGTTGATTGTCTAATGTGCCCTTGGACAGAAGTGGTAGCTGTTGAAAATGATGAAGCATCTTGTGAAAGGTCGTGGATGATGACGACTTCATTATTTCTCTGGTTAGCGTTTAAATAACTGTAATTCGAAATCCTTGATGAAGCTCCTCCAACAGTACTTGATGCAGTAATTGTTGAGGTTGCCGTAGGAGAAAGATAAATCTTGTACCAGGCATTCTTCACAGAGAAGCCAGTGTTGTTAATGACAATGTCTTGGGCAAAGGTTGAAGTTGCAGTTGTTGGCAATGTGGTAGAAGCATTCATCCAATACGATATTGTTTCTGTTTGGGATGGAGCACCTGTTGAGTAGTTATATGTCACCACAAGCTCACCTCCCATAAGTACAGTTGAGGTTCCTGCAACTGTAATATCAAGTGTTTGAGCAGTGCCTGATGCAAAGTTAGCACCTCCCACAGAAGGTCGATATATGAGGAAGCGGTTTTGGGTAGTAGTTGTAGCGTACCCTTGTTGAGTTATTTTGTGCTCAACCCCTGCTGCCCCTCCATTAATACCAATTGTGGTTGTTGCGGCCGATCCATTGGTAACATTGTCCTCCGTATAATAAATCTCAAACCACACATCATTAATATCCGAATTGGTATTTAGGTCTGGCAGATTGGCGTTGTAGGTAAATTGGCAAGTGCTTCCTGCAGTACACGGAACCGTACGTGTACCAATGTCACTATTATTAGTTGAGTCTAAAGGAAATCTTACCGTCTTAGTTTCAGTATGAGCAGAGGAAGAATAGTCTTGCTCGTAAGTGATGACGAGTTTGAGAGTTGGCAAATTCCATTGATGCCCAAGTATGGAGACAACCCCAACCACAGACAATCCATTATTAAAATCAGAGTCACTCTGAACTTGGAAAAGTCCGGTTGCATCTGCTAACACGCGAACATTAGGGCCAACAACACCTGAGTTATCGCCCATAGTGTTAGTTTTTGGGTTACCTGGAATATATACAATATTCCCATTATCAAGGCCAGGAGTTATTGCAAGTCCAAGTTCTGAGCCAGTAAAGTCTCCTGCCGCGGTTGATGAAGCCGAAGCGGTGAAGTTCAAATAGGCAGAAACAACCCTAATGCCAGTGCCCGCAATCTTTACAGTCTTTGTTCCAGCGCTTGCTTGGGTACTATTCCATGAAGACCCCGCATAAACATCGTTATCTGAACCCCTATTAACACTTCCATTAACCGAGGTCCCAGTTTGCTCCGCAGATGTTCCAGCACCTCCACCAAGGACATATTCAACTGTTCGAAGAGTTTTAAGCGTGGTCGCCGAAGGAGATTCTTGAAAATCTGCTCGATACGTAATAATCATTTCTGAAGTGAGAAAATACTCTTCAGCTTGATTACCAATCATAGAAACATTAAAAGTATTTTTAGTCCACGGAATTGAAGACGTTGCCATAAATCTCGTGGTTGTCGCCGGATGGACAACAGTAGCGCTATAACTTTCTAAATCTTCAGTTGCTTCGTTTAAAGTTACAGTTGTACTCGCTTGGAAATATAATTTTATCGTCCCCGCACCAATAGCAGTGGCATCAGTATGAAATACAGAAGTTTTCATATAGCTTGAGACATATGTCTTAGGGACAGTTTCAGATAGAAATACTGGGAAAGCGTAAGTCGTTGTTCCAAGTGATCCAACTGTTGGAGTTGAACCAGAATTCCCTCCAAAAAACTTAACTGTTTTAGTTTGGGGCCCTCCACTCGATCCAGTCCAAGTAAACGTTACAAAGAGCTCAACTGAAGTACCCGAGTCACCAGATGCGGTTGATTGCCTGATGTGCCCTTGGACAGAAGTGGTAGCTGTTGAGAATGACGAAGCATCTTGGGAAAGGTCGTGGATGATTACAGTTTCACCATTACGAGGATTTGATTGAAGATATAGATAATTCGAAATCCTTGATGAAGCTCCTCCAACAGTACTTGATGCAGTAATTGTTG
>CAYVDB010000006.1:22671-25827 GCA_964450705.1 uncultured Candidatus Saccharibacteria bacterium
TCTTAGTTTCAGTATGAGCAGAGGAAGAATAGTCTTGCTCGTAAGTGATGACGAGCTTAAGAGTCATTAGATTATGCACAGGACCAATGAGTGACGTACGAGCTACCACGGAAACGCCGGTATTGAACTCGGAATCAGTTTGGATCTGAAAAAGACTAGTAGCATCTGCAAGTACGCGGACATTTGGCCCAGGCATACCAGAGTTATCATGATAAATCGCATTTCCGCGAGGCATATTATCTAACCAAAAATCTTCTCCAGAAGGAGACCCGGGGGTTACTGCAAGAGCAAGCTCAACGTCAGTTACATCAACCGCTGCAGTTGATGATGCGGAAGCTGTGTAGTTTAGATATGCCGACACAACCCTAATCCCACTCCCTGCAATCTTTACGGTCTTTGTTCCAGCGCTTCCCTTTGTTGTGTTCCAAGAAGATCCAGCATATACATCAACATCAGAAGCTCTATTAACGCTATTATTTACGGACGTTCCAGTTTGCTCCGCAGATGTTCCTGCCCCTCCACCAAGGACATATTCAACTGTGCGCATTTGCTTACCAGTGTAATCGGCCTTTACTTCTTCTGGCTCATTAACTGGAGACGGATAATACACTGAAGAAAAAATTGTAGAAAAAATAATTGCAAAAGAAAGCACCCGAAATATGAATTTATTTTTATCAGAGGCTTTCATTATGTTTATAGAATTTTTCATATGCATATTTAACTACTAGTCCCTGAAGAAGGTGCTATTATCGACGCCTGCGGATCCACAATGCCACCAGAGGAAGTTCCCCCACTATCTGGATCAGCCGAAGTAGTTATTTCTTCTGGTAAAGGTGAAGAAGTTGGAGGGGTCTGATTTGTAGTCACGTTGGTACTCGTTCCAGTTACAATCGGCGTTGTAGTCCCAGAAGTAGGAGGAGTTGTTGTTCCGCTTCCACTCTGAGGATCCGCCGTTGTACTTGTTCCACTTGTTGGTGGATTAATCGTGACACTTCCACCGTTTGAGACAACTGGCGTACACTTACCAGGAGCAGTATTCATAATTGCATTGGCTAACGTTAGACAATACGGTTGTCCTGTGACAGTGTCATAGATTGTGATACCAGTTTGTTTTGTATCACTTCCAACCTCAATAGACTCTTCAAATACTCCTTTTCGAGCGCGGATAGAATCAACGACTAGATTACCGTCACTATCAACTGACCACTTACCACCAACCCCTTGGATACCTAGAACTTCAGTAATTTGTTTACCGCCAAGTGAAAGCTCATTTGCAACCAAACCTAGTGTTGAGCTTGCGCTAGTTACAGTAAGCTTACTTCGATCAATACCTATAAACACAAGAGCTTTCCCAATATAAACTTGTGTAGCATTTCCAATATTTCCATTTTGCGCAGATCCTGCCTCAGGAACAATGGTTTCAACTTGTTTCTCGCAAATTGTCTCGTATGAAGTACCTCCAACTTCTTCAGGCGTATCACCAACATTTGCGCCTCCATAACTTTTTGGATCACCTTTTACCGCTTTGGTTGTGCAAATTGGAGTTCCTGTCGCAATTGTACGAGTTTCAGCGTCAATAGTTCCTTGAGAAAGATACTGACTGCCATCAAAAGATTCGAGTGCAATACCGATGACTGATCCGCCTTTTGTTTCATCATATTTCATTCCTACGCCAGGTAGAGAAGACAGTGCGATCTTGTCTCCAATTGCAATTGGGCCATTTTCTGTAGAAAGTTTAACTGGAACTCGGCCAGAAAGCCCAATTGGATACTCTTTTCCAAATGAGAACGGAACCTCATGAGAACCAAGAATAATACCCGGCTTTGTAGCAACAACACCTAAGATAGGATCGTTGTTATCGTCCGCAAGGCCAACATCGTAACGGCCTTTTGTATAAACGATATCGCCTGGTTCCAAAGATTCACTAGAATAATAAGCTTCAGCAAGGTCAGCGCCCGACGTATTATATTCACGTGCAGTAATACGCCCTGAAGTTGATGCCGTACAACTTCCATCATTATCGACACAAAGCCCTCCATAACCAATCTGCAATCCTGCTTGTACTGATGTTTGGTTGAGCTGTCCAATAGTTGTTGTCCCTCCTGCAGTAACAACAAAGCGAGAGTTGTTGTTGTGCCTCAAATCAAGGAAGTTACCAGTAAATGTTCCTCCACCTCTTGCGAAATCCATAAAGAGACCTGAACCAGAGAATGTTGAAGATTCTTGGTAGAATGACGCAACAGAAGTCGCAGTTGTCATTGTCGTTGTGTAAAGACGCAAGATATCTCCTTGAGTTGTTCCGGTATTTTCTCCATAAATTGCAGCCGGAGTAGATGTCCCCCCTGCAAGACCGGTAGTGATACCTTGAATACCAAACGTATGCCCTGCTGCTCTAATGCCTGTATTCACTCCATATGTATTGTTACCAGCATTTGCAACAATTTCGAGACCACGAACAAGATTCGAAAGCGAGCTATTATCATTCATTCGAACAATCTGTCCAACCGCTGTATTTGTTGCGCTAGTTGGAGCGTTATTTATAAGGAATCTATTACCAACTTGGACACTTTCTGATGTTGGATTAAATGTGTATATGCCATGTTGCCCTGCAATCGCATAGTTTGCGCCATTTGCTGAAATAGTATTATCCAACACCATTCTCGCTAGTGAAGGAACTGTCGTTGTTCCAAATCCAACAAATCCATTTTGGTTTACCCCACCAACATAAAGCGTTGGCGAAGAGCTACCCTGATTCCCAATTACAAATGCAGGATTTGTTGTATCAAGCTCAACTGAAAGTTTTGCCCAAGGAGTAGAAGTTGCAATGCCAAGATTACCTGTGTAGTTATTTGTTCCACTCCAAGTATTGTTATCAGCAAGGAGTGTAGTAGAAGCGCCAGAGCCGGTACCACCTCCAATACAGGTATTTCCGATTGCAAAACATCCTCCTGAAAGAGTAATACCGTTGGTGAAGGTACTGGTTGCAGAGCCAGTAGAGTTAAGAGCTCCTACTTGTACTCCTCCTGCAAAGGTACTAGTTGCAGTTGTTGTTGAGACTTGGAGACGGTTGACTAATAGAGCACCTCCAAGAGATGAGGTGGCTGTTGTTGTTCCGGTGAAGTGACTTGCTACTACTTCTCCTACTACAGAGAGTTT
>CAYVDB010000007.1:0-24244 GCA_964450705.1 uncultured Candidatus Saccharibacteria bacterium
CCCTTTTTACGTTTTTCAAAAATGAAATAACCAAAAACAACTATAACAACACCGCCGAGAATCATAAGAATGACATTCTCCCATGTATTAATAAAGACAACATGTTCTTTGTAAAACAGCCCCATTTTCCCTCCGATAGAAGCAAGGATGGCCCCGCGTATAATACTTCCGATAAAAGTAGCAATCCCATATGAAATTGGATGCATACGCAATACCCCCGCCAAAGCAGTGAGTGCGGTAGCAGGAATTATCGGAATAGCTCGTAAAACAGTAAGCGTAACCTCATCTCTAGGGCCTTTTGCAAAACGCATTCTCATGCGTTCAATATCGTCCCACGATACACCAACCAGACGTCCGAATTTATCAAAAAATGGTTTGCCTAAGAAATACCCCAAATAGTAGATAACATAAGAACCCAGCGTGGCCCCAATCGCAGCCGGAATAGCTACGATAAAAAAGAGCCCCCATAAAAAAGATAGCCCACTAAGATTTGATAGAAAAAGAAACCCCGAGGAATAAAGCACTAGTGCCGATGGTATTGGTGCAATAACAGCTTCTATGGTAGCCGCCACAAATATGCCTATCACTCCAAGCGGTATGAGAGTATGCTCAAGAAATGTAACTATGGTTTCAATCATCAGTTTCTATTATAACTCGGGCGATCCTTCCTTATACGGCCTAAAGTCTTTAGTAAACCTAATAGGTACAAGCTTATGAGTAAGCACATTCCCTTCTGATACAGAAACTTCTAAAACTGCACTCCTACGCGTATCTTCTGAAAAGTTCTGATCAAAGATAAAATTACCAAGACTATAGGCGATAAGACCTTCATTATATTTCTCAATTTCTTGGAGCACATGAGGATGATGCCCTATTATGAGAAGCGCTCCCGCATCTATAAAACTGCGAGCAAGAGTCTTTTGATACTCACTTGCGAAGACTTCATACTCATTTCCCCAATGAATAGAAACCACCACCGCCTGACAACCATGGTTTTTGGCACTTTGAATAGATTCAATAACTCTCTTTTGATCTAAATATGCCATGCCAGGGCTTTCTTCTTTTGGAATACGAAGGCTAAATTCTGAAAAAGCAAGGAAACAAAAATTCTCTTTATTTACCTTAATACTTTTAAATGCATGGGCTTCTTCTTGATTTAATCCTCCTCCCACAAACTCAATACCATAGGATTTGAGATAAGTTAATGTATCAATAAATGCATCACGCCCCCAATCAAACATATGATTATTAGCAACTGAAACAATATCGAATCCAGAAAAAACAAGCCCACTAAGAGTTTTCGGATGGGCACGAAAAGAATAGATACTACCCTGATTTAGACCCTGGAGAGACACCGGGTTCTCAAGATTCCCAAATGCAATATCAGCATCCTGGATACGTTGGGCAATAAGCTCAAACGGATATTCTGGACTAGTTTTATCGATAAGCGTACCAATAGAACGAGAGAGCATTATGTCACCAACAAAAACTAAACGTACCGGCCTTGATTGTTTTATAAAAAATCTTTCCTCAAAAAGAACGACAGGAGCTGTAATACAGATTATTATAAAGATGAAGAAAATATATTTTTTAACCCTACCTTTATAATTAAACTCCATGTCCTTTTCTAATATTGAGAACGCCCAGCAAAATCCCTTAATCTAACTTTCTTTGAAAATAACACCGTATTCATCTGAAAGCCTAGACAGTACCGCTTTCAATTTCTGAGAACCTTCATCAGAATATCGAGAACCGACAAGCCCAACGCCCCTTTCTTTCGCAAATTTAAAAGCTCCCTCTAGAACCAACGAAGCATACCCATTGCCCTGATAATCTTTATCTACAGAAACACCTGTCATCCAATATGTATTCTCTTCATACGGGCTCTTCTCAAGTTCACATAAAGCAACTATTTTGCTATCAACTTTAACCACGGGATAATAAAAATTTCCTCGATCTCTGTGTGGGTTTATAAGATTTTCAATATTAAAATATTTAAATACCCCACCATCTTCAAATCTCAAAAAACGACTATCTTTAGGAAGAGAATCCCCCTGATATATCAATTCAAAAAGGTCTTGACCAGAGAGAACTGCCGATTCTAAAATTGCTTCTTGTCGTTCAAAATTACCTTCATTCATAAATTAGATTTAATAAAAAATTTAAGCTCCATGGCATTTCTTAAATTTCTTACCTGAACCGCACGGGCATGGATCATTTCTGCCTACCCCGTCGAACTCTCCTTTAGCGCGTGAAGTTTCTGTTGTTAGTGACTGAGCACCCTCGCGTATCTCTTTCAGATTCTGTGTTTCCTTACTTTCTACTCTAGACACAACGTGAGGCATAACTCTTATAATCTCATCGATCACGGAGCTCTCCATTTCTTTAAAAAGTTGGAGTCCCTCTTTTTTATACTCAACAAGAGGATCCCTTTGCCCATATGCACGAAGATTTACGCTCCCCCTGAGGTAATCCATCATCTCTAAATGATCGACCCAAAACATATCATTTGCTTGAAGGGCTACCATGCGTAACGCTTCGAGAAACGTGCCCTCTCCCAGTTCATTTTCTTTTTTAGCAAAAGCTTCTTTTTCTTCTTCCGAACAAGCGTCAAGTATTGTTTCTTTATATTTCCTTAAGATTTCATTATCTCCTGTAAGTAAAGCTCGTCTACGTTCATAAACAACCTTACGTTGAAAATTCAAGACATTATCAAAATCAAGCACATGCTTTCGAGCGTCAAAATGAAAGCCCTCAATTCTCTCTTGTGCTTTTTCAAGCGCCCCTGTAATCATTCTATTTTCTATAGGCTGGTCTTCAGGTATACCAAAGCGCCCCATCATCTTTTTTATTGCATCAGACGCGAAAACCTTCATGAGATTATCTTCAAGAGAAACGAAGAACTGTGTCTCTCCTGGATCCCCCTGTCGACCAGACCGCCCACGTAATTGGTTATCAATTCTTCGAGCTTCATGACGCTCTGTGCCAAGCACAAAAAGTCCTCCAAGAGTTTTCACCTCTTCACGATCTTCTTCAGAAGCAGGATTGCCACCAAGCTTAATGTCAACTCCACGACCAGCCATATTTGTCGCAATTGTCACCGCACCCTTTTTACCAGCTTGAGCTATAATCTCACCTTCTCGCTCGTGATTCTTTGCATTCAAAATTTCATGGGGCACGCCCTCTCGCATTAGATAACTACCGAGCAACTCGTTCTTTTCAATAGAAGCAGTACCTATAAGAACCGGCTGACCTTTTGTATTTAGTTCTTTTACCTTAATTGCAATAGCCTGGAATTTGCCCTTCTCTGTCTGAAATATAAGATCGTCTTTATCGAGACGAGCAGACGTTCTATGAGTAGGAATAACTACCGTCGAGAGGCCGTATACCTTATAAAACTCTTCGGCAGAAGTCTCCGCAGTACCTGTCATACCAGAAAGTTTGGTATACATTCTGAAATAGTTTTGAAAAGTGATTGATGCAAAAGTACGTGATTCTTTTTGAACCAAGACTCCCTCCTTTGCTTCAACTGCCTGGTGAAGCCCTTCTGACCAACGTCGTCCTGGCTGAAGACGCCCTGTAAATTCGTCTACTATCACAATTTCTCCATCTTTGACGACATACTCCTTGTCTCTATTGTAGAGCGCCTTTGCGCGAATCGCAGTTTCTAAATGATGTACATACTTAATACCGCGATCAGTATAAATGTTCTCAACCCCAAGGGCTCGCTCCGCTTTGGTAATGCCGTTATCAGTAATAGATACCTGTTTGAATTTTAGGTCAACAGTAAAGTCCTCTCCTTCAACAAAGTTTCTCGCAATTTGTGAAAATGTCTTGTATAGATTTTCTGATTCGGTTGTCGGAGCCGAAATAATCAAAGGAGTCCTCGCTTCATCAATTAGGATAGAGTCAATTTCATCCACAACCGCATATGCATGTTCGCGCTGTCTTATGTTTTCTTTTCGATATTCAATATTATCTCTCAAATAATCAAAACCGAATTCATTATTTGTTCCATAAGTAATATCAGCGAGGTATGCTTCTTTTCTAGATACAGGGCGTAGAAATTCTTTCACTACATGGAAACCCCCAGTCAAATCTCGCTCTTCGTCAGACTCAGTGTGCGTTGGGTCATAGATATAGGAAGCATCGTGATTAATAACCGAAACTTTTAACCCCAAAAAATCATAGATCTGCCCCATCCAGGCGGCATCTCGACGCGAAAGATAATCATTCACCGTTACCACATGAACCCCTTTACCTAAAAGAGCATTCAAATATACAGGGAGAGTTGCAACAAGAGTTTTACCTTCTCCGGTTCGCATTTCTGCAATTTTTCCTTGATGTAAAACTATGCCTCCAATAAGCTGAACATCAAAATGCCTTTGCCCGAGGGTTCTTCTAGAAGCCTCCCTCACAAGAGCGAAGGCTTCAGGTAAAATACTATCCAAAGTTTCTCCCTGGGAAATTCTTTCTTTAAATTGAGCGGTTTTTTCTCGCAGCTCTAAAGGAGAAAGCTTCTCTAAGCTCCCTTCTAAGGAATTTATTCTCTCTACAATAGGGCTTAGCGACTCTGCTTCCGCAAATGCCCCAGCCTTGAATAATTTCGAAAAAAATGACATAGCTTTCTAAAAGGACTCCATTCTAGCATAGAAAAACCCCTCCGACATACGCCGGAGGGGTTTTTCTAAGTACTAGCGTCGGCGTGAAGCCTTTCGCTTTGTAGCTTTTTTCTTTCGAGCAGGAGCCTTTTTCTTAGCTGCCTTTCGCTTTTTTGCTGCCATGATATTTTTGTTCAATAATTCCTTTCGAAATTATTGAAAAACTAAACATTAATGTTCAAAATAATTCGTTGCACCGCGACGACACTCGCTTGCAACAATTACGACCTGGAATAATTATCGTACAGTTATGCTACGTATACAATGATTTTAGAAAAATAATTGTGGATAACTTTCATAAATATTTTTTGAAAGTTTTTTAAATAAAAAAATATTTCAAAAAATAATTTGATAGAAAAATTTTTACAAACAAAAATCCTCCAGAGATAATTCTCGGAGGATTTTTGTTTGTTTTTAGTTCTGCCCATTCGCGGAGAGTGGGGCGAGCTCCAAAACAAATGTGTATGTGAGTGCGACCACTCCCCACGAATAGGAAGTACCGCACATAAATATCCTAAATAAAAAAACCATTATCTGCAATAAACAAAAGTTTCCTTTTAGCACAAACCCCGCGCAACGCGGGGTTTGTGACACATTTGTTTGTTTTGTTGCTGTTCTCCTTACGGAACCGCACTCACCACCATATTATAGCAAACCTGCAGGCTTTGTCAAGTAAATCTTATTGAGACTTAGACGGATCTCTCCCCGCTCTGATTTCGTTAATGAAATAATCCATCTGGCTCTTCAAGTTTGGATTTTTCAGCGCAATACGCTCTAGGGTTATTATTGATTTCTGAGGAGAGCCGCTTCTTAGATACGCAACTGCTAGTGACACATTGTTATCAACTGAATCATCTCCATTCTCAATACGATATGAGAATATTTTAGCAATCTCGCCCCAGCGATTAAGTTGCGCTAAAATATTCACAATCCTGTCGTCAAAGTTAATTTCTTGTTCAGAGACTTCACCCAAAACACGCCTTGCTTCTTCTTCCTGTCCAAGCGAAAGTGCTACAATTCCATAAATCTTTCTCGCTTCAGAAAATGACGGTTCAAGTTCAAACGCTGTACGAAAAACAGCTAAGGCCTCCTCTTCCTTACCAACCTGCATAAGCGTCGAGCCCATCTCAAAAAGAATAGACTGCTTTCGAGGTGATAGCGAAAGGGCTTTTTCTAAGTCTTCGAGAGCTCGAACCCCATCTCCTACTGAACGATAGAAAATCCCGCGGAAAAGATAATACCGGGCATTTTCTGGCGCATCGGCTATTCTTTTATCAAGTTCCCTGCGAGTAATTGCTACATA
Organism: uncultured Candidatus Saccharibacteria bacterium; assembly: GCA_964450705.1. Taxonomy (GTDB): domain Bacteria; phylum Patescibacteriota; class Minisyncoccia; order Phycocordibacterales; family Zambryskibacteraceae; genus CAYVDB01. The sequence continues at coordinate 5,965 of CAYVDB010000007.1, forward strand.
GCGTTCTTGTATTTCAGTAGATACTCCTTCCTTTAAGAAAGAGCCCGGAATCGTCGCAAGCTGTTCAGCCGTCTCCCCGCTCGCAAAAGTATTGTATGCAAAAACTTTATCAAACAAATCCAGAGTTTCTAAAGTGATTTGCCCATTTCCAACTGCACGCAAACCCTCAATGACAGTTTGCCCAGCACGCAAGGGTTTCCAGTTTCCAAAATAAAAAACTACACAAAAAATAATAATTAAAACCCCGGTAATTGCTCCCTGTACTCTATGGTTTACCAGCCTCTCGCTAATATGGATTTTACGTCCACCGCTCAAAGAATGCAGCATCGCAACAAACGTAAAGAAAAGAATATAGCTCACCAAATTGTCGAATACGAATATCCCCTGAAAGATATACGCAGAAAGAAGGCCAGTAAGAACACTCTTCTCGGCAAGAGAAAAATCTCCATCTTTGCTTTTCCAAATATACCAATAAGAAAAGAACAATAATGCAAGGTACGACAAAAATCCAAAAAGACCAGTAGCCACAAGCCAATCAAGCGGTACAGAATGAGCTCGATCAAACCACTGCTCCTGAGCATACATTCTCGGATCATAATTCTTGTTAAACACATAATTAAATCCCTCCTGACCCCATCCAAAAAGCGGCTTCTCCTTAAAACCTTGGATTGCCATTGGCCAAATAAAATAACGTCCCTGGGTCTTTATCTCAGAAGCCGAAAGTGAAGCGAAACGAGAAAGTACCGGACTCTTTGTTACAAAATCAGCATCACGAATTACAAAAAAACCCCCAATAAGCAAAGCTAGACCGCAAAGTAGCCCAATCGCTGTTTTTCGTAAAGCTTTCTCCTCTTTCTCAAAGAATGCAACCAAAAGGAGCGTAATAAGAGCGCCCCCAAGAAGGCCCAGTATCGCGCCTCTAGTTGCGGTGTAATAGAGAATGACTAATTGTAAAAGTATTGTTGGTAAAAATATAAAAATGTTTTTCTTACGTTCACTAGAATTTTTACGTACAAAAAGTAATACGCCAAAAAATATAGTACACAGGAGGAACACGGCAAGGTAGGTGGCATTCCCCATCGTACCGTCCACACGCACTCCGCCTTGGTTAATAGTCGCCTTACCTCCTAGCTGAAACAGAGCAAATAAACACATAAGTAGAGCCGAAACAAACCAGGTTGAAAGTAAATAATTCCACCACTTTTTAATATGAACCGTTGAGGAAAGTGCAATAAAGAGAGCGTATAAATGGAGAATAGTTATGTATCCCTCCATTCTTTCAAAATTGCTCCAAAAAGCTTTATATGGGTCAACCGCCAAAAACGCAGAGATCCCAGCAAAAAAAGTAAGTGACGTTAGTGCAATAAAAATTCCAGACAATCTAGGGCGATAGGAATGATCACGAAGAGCTAGAATAACCCACACGGCAAAGATGATCTCGACGATTATACGAAAAGCTATATTTTTTCCTGTAATAAATGGGAAAAGTGTAGACTGGGTGACCAAAAAAGGAATAAACGGCAAAAGAAACAACCCAGCAAAAATAGTGTTCCGTAAAAATGTATTTATATTCATAGAAAAGACTATAGCATCAGAAGAAAACTTTGAGGAGACGGAGTATACCTTGTTTCCAAGGAACCCGGTGAGATATACCACTCTCATCCTTAAAGTTAGCCTTATTTGCCTTATACCACTCAAAATTGCGGAGTAATGCATCGATATTTGAGAAACGAGGATTAAAACCTAAGATATTTCGAGCTTTCTCTATTGAAACAAAACTGTCTTTAGATGCGGTTTCATACACCCACTTGTAAAGAGGAGAAAGATGGAGGGCTTCAAGAATGCGCAATATAGTAATAGCTGGCCATGCCGGAAGGCACACAATCTTTCGCCCAAAACCAGCCTTATCAAGCACCGCTTGATAATCTTCTTTCATAGTAAGAAACTTTTTTGCCCCTATATTAAAAGTATCATTCACAACAGTCTTGTCTTTTGTTGCGCAAAGATAAATTGCTTCACAGAGGTCTTCAACATCAAGAAGCTGGTATCGATTTTTCCCATTTCCTAATAAAGGGAAGCTCTTACCAGATTCTGCCCAATCAAAAAATAGAGCGAAAACTCCAAGACGTTCCGGACCAATAAAAGATTTTGGTCGAAGAATAGGAACAGTAAGACCTTTTGTACGATATTCTAAACATTTTTCTTCAGCAAGAATCTTTGCTTCCCCATAAAAACCAACACCCGAAAGTTTATCCTCCTCTTTTAAAGGATGGTGATCTGGAATACCGTATACCGCAGTCGAAGAGATGTGGACTACTCGCTCAATACCAAGCTCAAGAGACGCCCTCAAGACATTTTCTGTACCTTCCACATCAGTAGAAAAAATATCCTCTTTTTTATACAAAGGTAGCGCTGCTGCAGTATGCACTACTATATCTACACCTCGCATTGACTCCTTGAGCTTGGCAAAGTCACGAATATCGCCTGCAATTTCTCGTATCAAACCTTTCTCTTTGTATGAAAAAGGAACAATATCAAAACTCGAAACAGTATGACCTTTTTGAAGAAGATGTCGGACAAGGTTAATGCCTAAAAAACCCGAACCTCCAGTAATAAAATAGTGTGCCATAAAGTATGCTACGTAAGATAAAACGTATAGTACATAGTCATAAACCAAAGTGCAAAAGCGCTAAGGGTTATAGAATCTTTAAATAAGCGCTCTTCCGGAAACTCAGTGTCTTGCGCAAAAGCAATCATAATAAAACGCAAAATAGCAATCACAACAAACAGTACTGAGAAAAGCATGGGCTCTAGAGCTTCTTTTTGTGGACCTAAAACAACATAAAGACCGTAAGATACCAAGGTTAACCCAGCTGAAAGAGATATAAGATGGCGGAGAAATTCTTCTGAGTACAATTCAACAACTTTTCTTCGCGCCACATGTTTCATTTCCGAGAAACGCTTGGCAGAAATAATAAGGAGTGTGACAAAAAACATACAAAGAGAAAGCCACGGAGAAATTGGGACATCAATCACCGCTCCCCCAGCGAACACTCTCAAAAGATAGAACATCGATACAACAACAAGTTCTACAACCGGAAGATGCTTTAAGTACCTTGAATATAGAATATTTAAAATTACATAGGATATAAAGAATAAAGAAACACTTTTCAAATTTTCCACAAACAAAATCAGAGTAGCCGATATAAGGATAAGCATACTCGCATAGATCCATGCGCTCTTATAGGTAATCCTCCCTGAGGCAATTGGTCGCTCTTTTTTTACAGGATGAAGCGCGTCTTGTCTCTTATCAAAAATATCATTGACCACATACATAGCCGAGGAAAGCAAAATAAAAACTATTGCTACCATAAATACAGCCCAAAGTTTTTCACCTACAAAAAAAGCATTTGAAAAAAATAAAGCAAAAAATACAAGTGTATTTTTTATCCACTGTCGTGGGCGGACTACTTGAATATATGAGATTAAGCTACTCATAAAATATAAGAAAATATATCATCCAAAACGCAGATAAACTTGTCTATCAGAGAGTCCTTTGAAGAAACATATCTAGAAACTTTTATAAAATCTGCCTTTAATAACTTTGCAAATATACCATCAATAAGCACCTTGTCTCCAATAACTAAGCAGGGTTTTTCTATATTTAGACCAGATACCACCTTAGGATTTGGTTTCCGATATGGAACCTCGAGATATACTACATCGTTTTCCTCGGCAATTTTTCTATTCCTTATATGCCGACCTCCATTCGAAACTAAATATATCTTCCCAAAAATACTATTTAAAAGTTTCAATTGTTTTTTAACTTCAAGAGAGACCTCTTCGCTACCTGGAGATAGAAGCGTATGATCTATATCAATAAATGCAGTACCACCTCTGTACTTTTCAAAATGATCCAACGAAATAGACTCGAAATATATCGTCGCTTCTTTCATACTACGGTCGATACCCCAGAAACACAGCTGTCACACCGGCAATAATCGCACAGTAGCCAATAACCTGCACAAAACTAATAGACTCTCCGAGAAAGAAATTTGCATATGAATTTATAATAAGCACACTCATTGCAACCATAATAGGGTACGCAAGAGAGAGAGGCATTGAGCGAAGCGATACGTAGTAAAAACAGAGATTGAGCGCAAAGAGGAATATCCCAAGCAAGAATAATCCTTTATCTAGAAGAAAATTCAAAATACCACGTAGAGAAAATTCCTCTGGTAAAAATCTAGTTTCGTGAACTCTTCCTGCGTCAATTTTTAAAATAATATTTGCAGAAGCATTGAGACAAAACGCGATAATAAGATATATATAAGCCATAAACAATATTCTATCAGTAACTCTTACTGCTTATAGGGGCATGAAGGACTTCTGAAATATGAATACCCGGCCTAGGGCCTGATCGACCATGATCAAAAAGGGATATAGAATGAATCGGTTTTAAATACATCTGGGGCTGAGAAACCCCCAGATATTGCCGGTACCGATACTCTGCGTAGATATCAAAATCACTAAGATGTGTAATATTTTGATCTTTTAAATATTTCCAAAGAGATCGGTTTTTCATAGCCTCATAGGCAGATTGATTTATAAGTCCATCAAGGTTTACCACAGTATGCTTAGAAAAATAACCCTGAACTCCTGAATTAAAAGCTCCTATAATTACATCTTCTTTTAAATTCTCATTTCCCCACCGAGCCATCGCAAGCATCTCAAGCTGAGCACGCTCTCTTCCTTGAAGATTTTGACTCCACGAGACAAAAAAAGAAAAAGCTACGAATAGAAGAGTCGCAACCATAAAAATATTTCGGAGCAGTTTATTTTTTATATAATCTTTAATTTCAAAATCTTTAAATATGAAGGCGATCACAAGAGTAAGAAAAATATTGAATGAAATGAAATACCAGGTACGATATCCGAGTCTCACTACGGTATGGAGCATAAACAATAAAAACCAGGAACAGAAAAAGAAGAACTCTGGCCGCTGTAGCAAACCCCTTATCTTTTCTCTTTGTCTAAGAACTATGCTTTGTATACCAAAACCGAGCGTAAGGAGCGCCATTACAAGAGCTCCAGTTTGAGTAAGTACTGTTTGAAATCCATGTTCTGCCATATACGCCATAGCTTTAATCTTTTGCAGAACAGATGGCCCATGATCCTGAACAATAAGTCCATGCTGATACATAGTAAACGCTGCCGATGACGAAGTAAGAAGAGAGCCGAAATATGCAATATTCCAAACTAACCATGGCAAGACAATAACTGTTGCCACAAGACCAATTTGTAATACCCTTTTCCACGAAGCCTTATCGTAAATAAATACAAAAAGTAGTAACGCAAGAAAATAAAAAAGATTATCAAGACGAGCAAGCATCATAAGGCCACCAGTAATTCCCAAAAGAACATATGAATTTTCTTCTTCGAGATACGTGCGAATTAAAAGAAGAAGAGAAAGAGCAATGAGAAAAAGAGAAAGTGAAGTTTCTAAACCAGAAAGAACTTCGTAGATAATAAAAGGATTAAATACCCAAAAAGAAGCGATAAGAATCGAAACCCAAAGTTCCTCGGTGTATTTTCTAATGATTGAAAGGATCACAAGAATAGTCCCCACATCAAGAAGAGAGGAAAATAGTAAAACTCCACGAATCGGGGTCAAATCTCCGACCACGCCAGAATCAAAAATAGCAAAAAAGGGCAAAATAAGAACCATCCATAAAGGATGGTACCCATTTGCAGGATTAACCCCGTCAAAAGTTGAGCCATTCCCAATAAGAATATTTTGTGCCGTCTTAAAGTAGTAGAAAGAATCGTCTGGAATGAGATTACTAAGGAGGAACTCTCCACTTCCAAATATTAAAAAAAGTTTAGCGAGAAACCCTAAAAAGATAAGCCCTCCGAGAAGTAAAAGCCGCTTATTCATGTACACATCAATATATACATAAAAAACCAGGAAAGAAAGTCGAACAAAGCCCGGTTTTGTATGCTAGTATACGGCTCATGTTAGATAATACCCTTTCTTGGCTAAGCAAAGTGCTTAAACTCGACGCTCGCTATATAGCAGCGGGTGGTTTTTTTCTTACTCTAACCCAAATAACAAGCGCCCTTATTGGTCTTGGAATGACAGTTGCATTTGCGAACCTAATCCCAGTAGAAACCTACGGAACATACCGCTATATACTTGCTCTCTATGGACTTTTTGCCTTAGGCACTTTACCAGGTCTCGATACCGCCGTAACACAATCAGTTATAAATAACTTTGACGGCTCTTTAAAGGAGGGTTTTCGAAATAAAATCAAATATGGACTTACTGCACTCGTAGCAACTTTGATATACGCGTCATACCTACTTTTCTTTAAAGGAAACAACGAACTTGCATATCTTCTTTTTATGATGGCCTTTGCCCTTCCTATTATGGAAGCTGGTACTGTAGGAGTCGCCTTCATGAATGGCAAGAAACTATTCCGAGAGTGGGCTCGTATAGATGTTGTAACCCAAATTGTCTCTGCGGCTACTCTTGTCACTATCATGTTTTTTACACAAAATATATTCTTACTTACCCTCGCCTATTTTTTACCTTACATAACTTTACGGACATATACGGTTCTTTTTTATTTGAAACCATACCAAGATAATCAAAATAAAGACCCTGGAATGCTTCCTTACGGCAAGCGCATGACTGGTTTCAATATCACTACTCGCATTGTAAGTTCAGTAGACCAAATTGTTCTTTTTCATTTCCTTGGACCAGTACAGGTTGCAATATTTACTCTCGCACAAGCAATACCAATGAGAATTCAATCTCTCCTTAAAATATCCGGGATTCTTGCTATGCCAAAATTTGCTGGAAAGACACATCAAGAGTCAGCTAATCTTCTTTTGAAAAAAATGGTTCTATTCGGATTTTTTATACTTCTTGGATGTTTTGCTTTTGTACTTCTTGCGCCATTAATATTCTCCACCCTTCTACCTAAATACATTGCTTCAATAAAGTATTCGCAAGTTCTAGTGTTCTATACACTATCCGCCGTAAGTTACCCATTCAGCTCACTACTTTCTGTAAATAAAAAAATCAAAGAGAATTATATTGTGAGCATTGTGGCTTTCATAGCAAAAATACTTTCTCTTATTTTTTTAGTTCCACTTTTTGGGGTGTGGGGAGCAGTATGGGGCGTACTTATCTCTTCTCTTCTCGGAACGCTTACCTCCGTAGTACTCCTCATTCGCGCATCAAAAGAAACCCCGGCTATTTTTTCTGTGCAATAGCATAAAGAGTTATAAAGCGCTTTGGTGTAAAAAACATAATTACATAAATAATAAGTGCAGGAATCCCGAAAATCATTACATCTTTTATTTTTGCAAGAGTGCTCACTTTAGATAAAGCTTTTGAGGCACTCGATCCTGGCAAAACAACGGCACCCTTTTTTGTAAAATAGTTTCGAAGTTTTGAAACAATATTCCAAGAAGTATATTTACCATATCGAAATCTTAGTTTAAGAATAAGAAACGACAGGCCTTCAGATCTACGAGTTATATACTTCACACTGAAACCTTGTCTTTCTAAATACATTCGAAGTGACGTACGACCCCAGCGAGTAAGATGACGAGGCGGTAAATCATGTGGCTGTAACCATCTAGCTCCCTTTCTATATGGCATAGAAAGAGCAATGAAACCTCCTTGATTTAATAACTCTTTTACATTTGAAATAAACTCATTGTGATTATCAATATGCTCAAAAACATCAAAAAAAGTTACCAAATCACAAGAAAAACCAGGGTGTGATTTTTTAAATCCCATAAGATCATTTACCTCCGTATTTTTAAGTTTAAAAACATTTTTTGAAACTAAAATTGCATCACGATCAAAATCAATCCCATAAGTATCCCATCCTTTCTTTTCTGCATGAGCAAGAAAGTTCCCAGTTCCACAACCAATATCTAAAACCTTACCCTTCTTAGGAGATAAGAAAGATATAATTTTTTTATGATTCCAATTCGGCTCAAGTAGAGGCTCTTGGTTTCTCCCCGCATAACGCTCGTCTTTTTCATACCACTCCGCTCCGGGGTTTTTAAACGGAGTCCAAAAAAATACTCGACAACCAAAACAAGAATATCCAAAAAAAACCTCACCTTGAGAATTGGTATACGACTCTGTTATATGAGCTGACTCTTTACAAAGAGGACAGGTTTCTTTTTTAGAATTATCCATAGTATCCATAAATAGAGTATATGCTATGAAGAAACGCTGTCATATATCTGAGTAGTTTGTTTTGCTGTTCTATCCCAAGTAAATTGTCGCGCCCTTTCTAAACCTTTAGAAATATACATTTCTTTAAGTTTTGGATCTAAAAGAATCGAAACAATTTTATCCTTACAGTCTCTAATATTATAAGGATCAAAATATATCACAGAATCTCCGCCCACTTCTGGAAGAGACCCAGCACTAGAAGAAACTACGGGCGTACCACTCGCCATAGCTTCAATCAAAGGTAGCCCAAAACCTTCGTTTATTGATGGAAAAACAAAAAGCTGTGCTCCAGAATATAATGCATTCAAATCTTCCTGATCTACAAAAGGAACAATAACAATATCGTCCCTATACAAAGATCGTTCTCTTAATTCTATAGGGGCATAGTAACCCTTTACCTGAGAGCCAACTAAAACGAGCTTAGTGTCTACATTGCCATGTTCTCTTCTTAAGAGTTCATAAGCTTTAATTAGAGTTTCAATATTCTTATGCTTTTGAAAACGCGAGACGCTAAGGATGAAGTTCCCCGGTATAGCGTACTTTCTTGTAAGGATATTTTGAGCTATTCCCTTCCCCATTAGAGAAAAATTTTCAGAGCCACCATTATAAGTTACAAAAACTTTATCCTTATCAAAACCGTAATGTTCAATAATCTCTTGCCGAGCATATTCCGAAACCGCTATACACGCTTTTATAGACTTATGAAAATAAGTGAGGGTGAAATTAAAAATACTTTTAGCTAGATCAAAAAAAGATGGAGCTGTCTTGTCGCCTGCAGCATGTGCGGTCAATACGATATGCCGAGCAGGCGCAAACCAAAAGAATGGGTATAGTCTCGGCTGAAACCAATGGATAATGTCGAACTTATCATTTCGATATTTCCAAAAAAATTTCATCATTCTCACAAATCTAGTTCCATACGGAAGAGAAAGAAAATCTGGAATAATTATTTCTTTTGCTTGTGCGTATAATGGATCTTCTACGTGATCAAAATGCACAAGATAAAAATCATATTGATCTCCATAGTTTTTAAGAAGTTCTTCTGTAATTTTGCGAGCATAGAGCGCGGTACCTTTTGCTTGGCGCCCGTCAAACGCATACGTCATTAGTGCAACTTTCGATTTTTGATCAATCATGAAATAACTCTCGCTGGCACTCCCGCAACAGTTGTGTGCGGAGGGACGTCTTTTGTAACTACACTACCCGCTCCAACAAGCGCCCCTTCACCAATAGTTACCCCACCGAGAATCGTGGCATTACTTCCGATAGAAGCGCCTCGGCAAACTCTAGTTTTTACAAAGCGATCTTGCCAATCAGAATCAACCTCTTGGCTTCCATCTTCTTTAACAGCCCTTGGATGATTATCATTAATGAACATTACTCCGTGTCCTACAAACACCCCATCTTCTACCGTAACTCCTTCACAAATAAATGTATGGCTAGAGATCTTGCAGTTTTTTCCAATACTTGCGCCTCGTTGGATTTCGACAAAAGTCCCCACTTTAGTATTATCCCCCACAGAACATCCGTAGAGATTAGTAAACTCAAACACTTTTGTATTTTCTCCGAGAACTACATCCGGAGCAATTTTCCTAAATTGAAATTCCATTTTGGTATAGCGTCTAATGATATTTTTTCACCTTCTCTTTCAATTGACCCCTGTGCCGCAACAAGCATTTTTACAATACGTAAACCAAATTCCCCACTACTTCGAGGGTTCTTCTGCTCAAGAATTGCATCCCGAAAATCAGCAATCATATACTCCAAATCCTCCTTTCCGGTTTCAAGAGGAATAATACTAGACTCTCCCATAGAATACTCAAACATTGGCCCAAAACCCTTTTCATCAGATTTTACAACGAGTTTCTGATCATATATTCGCAACTGCCCTTCTTTATCCATAAGGTCATAGACAGCCATTTTTTCTTTACCCACCACAACTACCAAACGTTCCTTCTTAGGCGCAAGCCAACTCAGATGAGAGTGGGCATTGAGATCGTCTCCAAAATGCGCCGTCACATAAGCAATACCTTCTTGGGATCTAATACCAAAACCATATTCGGCAGGGATAGTACCCACTGCAGATACATGCTTTGGCTCCCTATCGAGAAGATATGCAAGAATTGAAAAATCATGGGGGCCTAGGTCCCACAAAACATTTGTATCTCTTTGGAAAAGCCCCATATTTACCCGAGTAGAAGTGATAGAGCAAATCTCTCCAAGTTCTCCGCTCTGAATAATCTCCTTTAAACGAACGACTGCTGGCGCATAGAGAAATGTATGATCAACCATGACCACTTTTTTCATATTTTTACCTAAAACAACAAGCTCCTCTGCGTCACTAATATTAGTTGTCATTGGCTTTTCAACAAGAACATGTTTCCCCGCAATAAGAGCTCCTTTTGCGATACGATGGTGAGAAGAAATTATTGTCCCTACTACAACCGCATGAATATCTTCCCGTGCAAAAACATCTCTGTAATGCCTCAAAACTTCTACTTCTTTCAAATCTTGTTTTATTTTTTCGTGGCGACTTTCGTCTTTTTCACAAACAACGCGCAGATCAAATTCAGGAATTTTTTTTATATTACGAATTAGATTAGGGCTCCAGTAGCCATAACCAATAACCGCAACGCCTATCTTTTTATTAGTGGCTTCCGACATATTCCTTTATTTTTTCACACACAAAATCAATCTGCTCTTGTGCTATCCCAGGGTACATTGGCAAACTTACGATAGATTTTGCAAAAGCTTCTGACTCTTTGAAATCACCCGACTTGTAGCCCAAGAAAGAGAAGGCCGGCGTTTCATGAAGTGGAAAGGGGTAGTGAATTCCACTTCCAATCTCATGCGAAGAGAGATACGTCATAAAATCATCACGATCAAGGCCTTCTCTTAAGCGAATAGTAAACAAGTGAAATACCGACTTTGTATCTTTAAGAGTTTCATATACGGTTATCCCCGAAACATCTTTAAGTTTTTCAAGGTACCTCTCCGCCGCTTCAATTCTTTTATCGTTCCAGTTATCAAGATGTTGCAACTTTAATCTCAAAACAAGTGCCTGAATCGTATCGAGCCTACTGTTGTAACCTACCAATTCGTGAACATATTTTTTTGGCATACCATGATCACGAAGCTTCCGAATAGTAGTTGCAACTTCATCGTTATTGGTACATACACAGCCAGCGTCACCATACGCCCCTAAATTCTTACCAGGGTAAAAACTAAATGAAGAGATATCTCCAAAAGACCCGACTTTTTTATCTTGGAAAAGTGCTCCTTGGGCCTGACAGCTATCTTCAATTACCTTTAGATTATGTTTTTTGGAAATCTCCAACACTCTATCCATATTTACCGGCTGACCATACAGATGTACTGGGACAATCGCCTTCGTATTCGAAGTAATCGCTTGCTCAAGCTTTTCAAAATTAAAATTCCGAGTAACTGGGTCAATATCAACAAACACTGGGGTTGCCCCAGCATGAACAATTGCACTTGCGGTTGCAAAAAAAGTTGTAGGAATTGTAATTACCTCATCTCCCTTTCCTATTCCTAAAGCTTTGTAAGAAAGAATTAGGGCGTCAGTCCCATTTGCGACCCCAATACAATGCTTTACCCCCAAATATGATGCGAAATCCTGTTCAAAAAGCGCAACATCAGGCCCATTGATAAATGCTGTTTTGGCAAAAATGGCTTCGAGACCATTTTTGAGATCTCCTTCAATGTGTTTGTGTTGCCACAATAAATCTAGAAAAGAGACTTTCATATTTATTTACATAAGAAAGTATAAACCTGTTCATACCTTCGAGCAATATTTTCCCAATCGAAAGTCTCTTGCATATTTTTCATACCATTTTTACCTAAGTTCTCTCGAAGTTCCTTATCGATAGCAAGTCTACATATTGCCTTTTTAAGATCTTCTTCACTTTGAGGATCAACGAAAAGGCAATCTACCCCATCTTTGGCAAATTTATCCGCAGACTCATAATAGCCAACAAGCGTTCCCGTACCAGACGCAATGGCTTCAAGGCCTGCAATTCCTAACGCTTCCTTTACAGAAGTACCAGCAGAATAAGTATAGACATTTGAAAATATATCCGCAGAGACAAGCAGTTCGTGAGCGTCCGTACGTAGACCTAAGAGTCTCACATTCTCTTTTAATCCTAGCGTTTCTACAAGACGACGAAGTTCTTCATCAAGGGGCCCATAGCCAACAATCCGCAACTGAATATCGCGTCTCTCTTTTAAGACTAGCGCAAAAGACCGAATAAGATGCTCGTGCCCTTTCCAGCTAATAAGTCGCCCAGTTGCAAGTAAAAATATCTCTCCTTCTTTTATGCCGACTTCTTTTCTTTTTGAACTCTTGTCCAAAGAGGTTTGTAAGTGAGAAAATATCTTTGCATCTATGCCATTAAAAATGGTGAGCGATTTCGTCTTTTTTGTTAGAAGAATATCGTCCTCTTTTTTCATATACACATTACTTTTTCCAAATAAAGCTTCCTCGACAATATCTGTGTAGCAAATTACGAGAGAAATAAGAGGCTTAATAAGAGCTCTTAAAAAGCGAACCTTCCAAGGGTCAAATTCATGAGTATTGTGCTCATGTGCGATTCGTACCGGAGCTCTAGCTATCCACGAAGCAATACTCCCGACGATAATCGAGTATGGCAAATGAAAATGGACTACGTCTGGGGCAAAAATACGGATAGAGCTAATAAGTTTCCGCATTTGAGCCAGACTTAACCTTCCGGCCCAATTGAGAATCTCAAATGAAACCCCGAAGTCTCTAAAGCGAGTCGTAAGATCCTCACCCTTACCTTGGCCTACATTTTTTACATCACGCAAAGCAATAACATGAACATCAAACTGTTCTCTATTAAGAGACCGCGCAACATCGAGGACTACTCGCTGAGCGCCACCTGGTAACAGGTCATTGATTATATATAGTACTTTTATCTTCTTCATTTTTTAGCGATAAAGCACAAGTCAAAAGCAAAAAAGGATGGAAAATTACGCGCTAAAAACCCAAGACGCCCAAGTCCTTTAATAGAAACGTCAGCAAACGAAGTTTCGAGCATTTTTTTTAGATCTTCTGCACTAAATTGATTTATGTGAGTTGGATCAGAAAGAGGGGTAAAACGTTTTGATCCTCTGAGATATCTAAGCCGATTAATTAAAGAAAACGCATTAGGAACAGATCCGACAAATATGCCTCCTGCGCTTAAGAGCCTACTGACCTCTCCGGCAATGCGTTCTGGATAATACACATGCTCAAGGACTTCTCCTGCAACAACCACATCAAAACTTTGCCCAGAAAGCTTACTCCAATCTCCCTGTAGATCAAAACATAAAGTTTCTATACCTAAGACGTCTTCTGCTCGTCTAAGACTTTTAGTATCAATATCAACACCAAGGACCTTATTCCCTTCCGTGAAGTAGGAAGTTAGTGCCCCATCTCGACAGCCAATATCAAGTACTCTTTTATTTTTTCCAATAAGATTCTTAAAAAACATTCCACGATCTTGTTTCAAAATAGAAAAACCTGCTTCTCGGCTGTTTTGATGATGTTCTTCATAAATTTTTTGTAGAGATGAACTCATTTTGTTTTCTTTGCAATAACAACAAACCCCAAAGGATAGTTCTTTGGCATATATCCCTTATGAGATAGTAACGCCAACCGAGCGAAAGCTTTATCAAACAGTTTTGATAGTGGGTATGAAATTGCTCCATAAAGGATCCTTAGCGGTTTTGGCATAAGTCTCTGCCAGAGCATATCAGAAGCATTGAAAACTCCTGAGCCGAGATGTTCTACATTAATATTCTTAAAGCCGGCCTCTTCAAGCATGCGCCTTAGGGCTTCGTCAGTAAACCTCCAATAGTCACGCGGAGATGGATGGATAGGAAATAAAAAAGGTACAGCTATAATAATAATCCCCCCTGGTTTTACCACTCGAAAAGATTCTCGAAGCAACTGTTGAGCGTGATATATATGCTCAAGAACATTCATAAGCAAAACCCCCTCAAAAGATTCTGAAGAAACAGGAAGTGGAGCCTGTTCTAGATCGTGCACGATATCTGCGCCAGAATCTTTACTCAAATTTACTGTAGTGATCTTAAAATCACCTTGGAAAAGGTTTCTATATGCAGATCTTGTATCACCTCCTAAATCTAGAATATTGCCATCAAGCCGAATACTCTTTAGTGTTTCGTGTTCAGCCTGCCTTAGTGGTGAGATATCCTTAAACATACTATTTCATTTCGAGAACCAAACGGTCAATTAAAATTGGCAAACTATGACTCTGGATAACTTTCTGTAACTTCTCCTGGGCCAGCCTCTTCTCTTCTTCAGAAAATTTTAGAAAACCAATAATCTTATCCGCAAGTATTTTGTGATCCCCCTCGGGAAATGAGAAAGTATCTCCTGCAAGGTCTTTGAAATCTCTACTTGTTGTAAGAACAAGACAACCACAGACACAGGCTTTAAATATGGTTTTATCAAACATCCCACTCTTACTACAATTCACAAAGACTTCATGAGAACGATAGTACCGAAAAGTCTCAGTATTAGGAACTGCGCCAACAAAATCTATATCCTCAAATATAGACAAATCCCTAGCAAGTACCTCTAACTCCTCTTGATACTTAGATTCAGGGTTTGACATTCCGCCGACAAAAGAAGCTTTGAAAGAAACCTCCTGTTTTTTCAAAATACCAAGAGCTTTTATCAACACATCAGGATTTTTTGATATATCAAGACGTCCTAGAAATAAAATTGTATTTGATATACGAGTAATCGGCTCGTCCATACGACCAGATGTCTCATCAACTCCAACGGGCATAATCTGAGTGTTCTTAAAAGAAGCTGTGTATGAAAACTTTGAAGTACAAAAAACTTTGGTACTAAAATGCCCTGCGATGCGCGTTAGAAGTGTGCCGGCATAATGATTTCTCCATAAAAATATTTTCTTATTAAGAAGAAGCCATAACGGACCTCCCATAAGCACATACTCTTGGTTCATGTGTACAAAAACTCGGTCATAATTTTTCCGTAATGACCATATGTAACGATAAAAGCGTAGGATATATTGCAAACGACTCTGCTTATCTTCCTTTCCAAGAGAATACACAAATACGTTATTTGGCAGATCATACTCTCCTTTCTCAAGACAAATAACGTGAACTTCTTCATACTTTGAGGCAAGAGAAGAGATCCATCCATGAAAAAAACCTAGTACGGAATCTTTCCTATGAACTTTTTGAGTCAAAATAAGTAGCTTCATATGTATTACAACAATGATTTCAAGCCTTGAATATATAGAGCCAAGTGCTCTTCTTTCGATAAAATAAGCCTCCTAATATCTTGTGTTATTGCCCTTGAAAGAGAGCGCTCTACAATAGGGTTTTCAAAAATACTTACAAGCTTATTTACTATACACCCCTCATTCTGAACTGGGCATACAAACGCATTAATACCATCACGAAATATGTCCTGAGCAATACCGACATTCGTTGTAACAATGGGACACCCTGCGGCCGCAGCCTCAACAAGAGTCATTCCGTACCCCTCGAAATCAGAAGTATGTAGAAATACTGATGCAGTCTTGAAATAAGAAGAAATATTCTGTTGCCATGCTTCAAAAACAACTCGCTCTTGAATACCTAACTTACTTACTAAAGAACGGAGCTTACGTTCTTCGCTACCTTTGCCAACGATAATAAGTAACGCCTTGGGGAAACGGCTACTTGCTTTTGCAAAAGCTCGAATGGCCATATCAATTCTTTTTTCAGGGGATAATCGAGATGCAATCAAAATATGAGTGTCATGATGAGGATATTTGATCCTTAGGTTTACATCGATAGGATAATCTTCCAATTTTTTTATATCTACGAATACAGGTAAAACCTGAATCTTTTGAGTGGGAATCTTAAAATGTTCCACAAGATCATTTTTGATTTTTTCACGCACAACCCGAATCCCATCCGCTCGAGGTAGTGTAAAACGAGAAATCTCAAACCGCATCCAGTTCAACAAAGACCCGTCATAAAAAGATTTACTATAAAAATCTGTATGAATCTGTAATTGGAGAGGTATACGATTACGTTTTTTTAGTAGATAGCCGACTACCCCTGTCTCAAATGGATCCTGCGTAGTAATTACCGTCTCTCCAAAATAAATTATAGAAAGAATTTTCTGAGCTTTAAATAGAGCATCCCTTATATACCATAATCTGCTCGTAGAGTTAGTAGCATATACATATACTTGTTTAGAAAGCTGAATATCTCTATGCTCATCCTTATTTAAGGAGAAAATAACAATATGAAGCTCTCCACATTGTTTGCCATACTCAATCATTCTTTGAGCTACGGGAGATTGAGGATTAAAGATATTACGATCAGTTGAAATAGAAACAATTCTCATATAATAGGGGCATAATATCATAGGAAGCAGAGGAATGTTATAATTCCAAAATCTTATGAAAATACTCATCGCCACCCCGATTTACCCACCCGAGATAGGAGGCCCAGCAACCTATACAAAAGAACTCTGCGAAAGGCTCCATGATAGACACTTGATCACTGTACTTGCGTACACCGATAATCAGGAAAGTCCTTCAGGCGTAAGGTTGCTTACTGTAAGTAAGAAAACTCCATTGTTTATACGTTTACTACGCTACTTTATAGTCCTACTAAAAGAAGCTCCTCGTCATGATGTTATTTACGTACAAAACGCAGTAGCATCTGGGTTCCCTGTTGCAATGGCTTCGTTTATTACCAGAACTCCTTTTATATTAAAGTTCGTTGGGGATGAGAGCTGGGAACGCGCAACTCAACGACGTCAGACAAAAAAGACACTTGAAGATTTCTTGAGAAAACCGGAAGGAGACATGCGTATAAAGAGCATGATGTGGTTACAGGGTTTTGTATTGAGACAAGCTCGAATCGTAACTACTCCATCTTTATATCTTGGAGAGGAAATACAGAAAGCGTATAAATTAAAGAAAGATCGTGTAATTGTAAACTACAACGCCGCCGAGGAAACAGAGACTATTCCATTTGAGGTCACAAGAGTCCCGCACCAAATTGCCACAACTGCACGGCTAGTCGCCTGGAAGGGAGTTGACGGAATACTTGAGGCTGTTGCTATCCTTAAAGAAAAAATACCAGATTTAACCTTTAAGATAGCTGGCGACGGCCCTGAATTGGAATCTCTTGAGAATCTTGCGAGAAAGTTAGGCATTACAGAACGTGTAGAATTTTTAGGAAAGGTTTCGCGAGCAGAAACATGGCGCATTAGAAAACAATCTGAGTTATATATCTTAAACTCTACTTACGAAGGATTACCACACACGGTCCTAACAAGTTTTGCCGCAGAAATACCGACGATTGCAACTAATATTTCAGGGACTAATGAAGCAATCTACCATGAAAAAACAGGTCTCTTAGTAGAACCAAATAACCCTAAAGAACTTGCCCGAGCAATTGAAAGACTCCTTGAAGATCATGATCTTCAATCTAAGCTTGTTACGAATGGGTTAAAACTTCTAAGAGAAAAATTCTCTTGGGAGTCGCATATAAAGACCTTAGAGACCTTTTTCCAATCTTCGTCGAAGCCAGGACACTAGATTTGTGATCCCGACCACCAAATCCGTCTTCGGCTCCCAATCTAGGAGTTCCCTAGCCTTACTAATATCGGCGTACGTAGATTCGACACTTGCCTGATTACTTGGTCGACTTTGTACCCGAGCTTTAACCCCAACAACTTCTTCAAATACAGAAAGAAGTTCTTTGAGCGAATGCGGTTTGGAATTACCGATATTCAAAACTTCAAAACCAAGAGGTTTTTCAAGTGCTTTAATTGTGGCATCAACCACATCGCCAATATAAGTATAATCTCGTTTTCGAGAACCATCTCCTGAAATTTCTATCACCTCACCAGCAAGAAGAGCCTTACCCCATAAGTATGGAACCATCGTCGGACGATTACCTTCACCATAAGCATTAAAGTATCGAAGGTTT
>CAYVDB010000008.1:0-23229 GCA_964450705.1 uncultured Candidatus Saccharibacteria bacterium
ACTATATTATTACGATAGAATCCAAATTTTATTTGGAAAACTATAACCTTATAACTGAAACTAAGGAGCAAGTAGAACGAGAGCGACTCGAAAAAGTATTCTTAAACGATTTAAAGCTAAGAATTCAAGAAACTTCAAAATATATTCGACCAGAAGAAGGAACAACGGACTTTGCTTTTATGTTTATTCCACATGAAGCTATTTATTATGACTTGCTTGTGAACAAGATTGGGGAGATTAAAGGCGAAGATACAGAAAATCTTATCCAGAGAGCGGCGAATAAGTACAAAGTGATTATTGTTTCTCCAACCTCGTTTCTCGCATATTTGCAAACTGTACTTCAAGGTCTTAAGGCATTGCGAATTGAGGAAGAGGCAAAAAATATTATTAAGCGTGTGGATGAACTCGGCAAACATATTGCAGCTTATGAGACGTATCACGGTAAGCTCGGTGCATCTTTAGCGACTACAGTTTCTCATTTTAATGCCTCACGAAAAGAACTTTCTAAAATTGATAAAGACGTAATGCGTATTACCGGAGAATCTGTTGGCGTTGAGGCTCTTGTTTTGGAGAAACCCTCTATAGAAGAATAGGCATGGTAGTATTAGTCTAGCTCGTTCCTTTTTCATGGAGGATGTATGCAGATTTCTGCGAGGGGTAGCGAGAGATCGGAACCGAACGTAGTGCCGATGATCGATGTCATGTTGGTGTTACTCATCATCTTCATGGTAGTGACCCCATTCATGGCACAGGGGTTTACTGCTGAACCGCCAGAGGCGGAGAACTTCGTGCCTCGGCCAGATGATGCCAAGGATCTCGTTCTTGGGATCGATGCTCAAGGTAACTACTTTCTCAACAAGCAGCCGTTGGCAAGGGCCGTCTTTCCAACGGAGATCGGGCGCCTCTTTAGAGGAAGAGAAAGCAAGGTTCTCTTTCTCAAGGCTGACAAGAATCTTGACTACGGTGTCGTAAGGGAAGCGATGGATGTAGCTTCCGAGCGTGGCGTCCACGTGGTCGGTATGGTAACCGACAAAACCCCAACCACTCTCCGGAGGGCGCCATGAGGCTCATGTTTCTTACTCTCGCAGTTCTTGCACTTAAGACCTGCTGAGCTCGTAAAGCTCTTCCCATGTCCTGGGAGGAGCTTTTTTGTTATTATAAAAAAGGATTTAACCAAGGGGGTGATTTTATATGGAAGAGCTCGCCTTTCCGATCGAAGGTACCAGACGAGGTGGTGTGGTGAACGCCAAGAGGTGCGGAGATGGACGGAAATCCGCGGGCGGCACCTGCTTTGCGGGTGGTATCGGGTAGTCCTTCGTTCTCTCAGGGGATAACCAATGACCAATAACAGAGGGAGGTGATCCAGTCTTTTCTCGGAGCAATCCGGGATATGAGCCCCGACCTAGTCGGGGCTTTTCTTTTGTGATTATTCCCAAGCCCTCATCCTCTTGCCAAACGTCTAATTTTGTATAAAATACTCCCATTATGCCTACTAAGATAGGAACAGCCCTTAAAAAGGCTCCAAAATCGAAGGAAAAGAAAGCAAAAGCACCTGCTAAGGGTGACTCAAATTCTTTTGCTGTTATAGCAACAGGTGGAAAGCAATATGTTGTTTCCTCTGGAACTTCTATTCGAATAGAAAAAATGAAGGGCGACTATAAAGAAGGTGATACTCTCACTTTTGACCAAGTTCTACTTCTTAATGTGGAAGGAGAGACAAAGATTGGTGAGCCGACTGTCTCTCAGGCTAAAGTAACAGGGACTCTTGTTAAGATAGGTAGAGCGCCAAAAGTAGTTGTAATTAAATACAAACAAAAGAGCCGTTATTTCAAGAAAAATGGACATCGTCAGCCATATTTTGAAGTGAAGATTGATTCGATCAAGTAACAAACAAAATCCCCGAAATACGTCGGGGATTTTGTTTGAGTTCTCTAGTGGCGATTTTCGAGAGCATTTTTAAGAGTATGTTGGTCAGAGTACTCAAGCTCTACGCCGGTAGAAAGCCCTCTTCCGAGTCGTGATATTTTCCAGTTTCCCAAGCTTTTCAGTTCAGCCAGAAGGTAGTCTTCAGTGTTTTCCCCTTCAGGATTTGCGTTCATGGCTATAATTATCTCTTTCAGATCCTTTTCTTCTTCAAGGCGTCTTTTGAGCGCCGAGAGACGGATTTTCTTCCCAGGATCTTTTTCAAGAATTGGGATAGTCGAGCCAAGCACAAAGTAGAGTCCCTCGTAAGTGTGTGTTTTTTCTATATTTTCTAAATCAACATCTCGGGCAACTAGAAGCAATATATTTCTGTCACGATTGGTATCTTTGCAAATGGAACACTTTACAGTATCGCTATTTTTGCTTTCAAAATATCTGAAACACGATACGCATGTTTTGATTTCTTTTTCTAAAAGTTCAATGTTCTTTTTTAGCTCTAGTATGTATTCTTTGTCTCGGGAAAGAAGAAAGTAGACAAAACGCTTTGCCTGTCTAGGGCCTATGCCAGGAAAGTCGCTAAAAAGTTTAGTGAGGGTATTAAAAGCGTTCATCAGAAGTCTCTAAATTCTCTTTCAGTTCCTTGGTAATTGGCTTTGTCTAAAGATTGAAATGTCGCTTTCTGAGCGTTAAAGAATAGCTCAACTTTACCAGTTTCTCCATTGCGATGTTTTTCTATAAGGATTTCAGCAATATTTGTTTTCTCTGTTTCTTCCTTGTATTTATCTTCCCGGTGAATAAACATAACCACATCAGCATCTTGTTCAATGGAACCAGAGTCTCGAAGATCTGAAAGGCGAGGACGACCACCGCGTTGCTCAACCGCTCGAGAAAGCTGAGAAAGAGCAAGCACGGGAATATCGAGTTCACGGGCAAGGTTTTTGAGAGAGCGAGAGATTTCTGTAACCTGCTGGACTAAATTGTCGTTTGATTTTGAGTTTGTAGGGACCATGAGCTGGAGGTAGTCGACCACTAGAAGGCCAAGGCCTTTTTCACTTTTTAAGCGTCGTGCTACAGAGCGCATTTTAAGAATGTTATTACCTGGCTGGTCGTCGATATATATTGGAGCTTGAGAGAGATGATCTAAAGATTGCCTGATTGCTGCGAAATCGTCTTCTCTGGAAAGTTTTCCAGTACGGAGTTTCCAAGCATCGACATTTGATTGTGCTGCGAGCATTCTATCTACGAGTTGTTGGGAGCTCATTTCAAGAGAAAATATTCCTACTGGGACCTGGTGTGTTACAGCGGCTTGCCTTGCAATGTCGAGCGCAAGTGAAGTTTTTCCCATTGAAGGTCGTGCGGCAAGAATAATGAGATCTGCTTTTTGGAAGCCTGCGAGTTTATTGTCTATTTCTTTAAAACCGGTAGGTACTCCTCGAAGTTCTCCGCTTGAGTTATGTAGATGATCAAGACGCTCCCATGCTTCTGCGAGCTCGTCTTTAAGGTGACGGAAGGTGTGAGCTCCGCTTAAATTAGTAACTTCGTATATCTTCTTTTCTGCTTTATCGAGCGCTTCCTCAAGATCGTGGCTTTCTTCAAAACCTACTGACGAAATAAACTCTGAAGCTTCAATAAGCCTACGCATCATGTGTTTTTTCTGTATGATATCTGCGTAGTGTTTTGCGTTTGATGAAGAAGGAACGATGTTTACAAGCTCAGTCAAATAGCTTGATCCACCGATTTGTTCAAGGAGACCTTTTTCTTTAAGCTTTGCGGATAGAGTCAAAAGATCAATTGGCTCTCTTTTAGAAAAGAGCTCAAGCATATTTTCGAATATGATGCGGTGACGATCGGCATAAAAGGACTTAGAAGTTACTATGTCCATGATTTCGTAAAATGCTTCTTGGCGGAGCATTATCGAGCCCAAGAGAGCCATTTCTGCCTCAAGATTTTGTGGAGGAATGCGTACTTTTTCACGAATGACATTGTCGGCCATGGCGAAATTCTATCACGAGCGCCTCAATCAAGGTAAAGGTAGATTATAGGCACAAGCTGTGACTAAAATGGGGAAAAGAAGCTAGATTAGATTTATTTTCTGGCTTTCTTCAGAATCTTTAATTTGGTACCCTAGGGCCTTTAAGTTTTCTCTGATCTCATCTGCCCGTTTCCAATTCTTCTCTTTGCGAGCTTGTGCTCTTTCTAGAATAAGCTTTTGAATTTCTTGCGAAAGTTCTTCAAAGGGTATTTCTCGAAGATCTTCAAGGAAATCTCCTGTCTCAAGTGAAAGTCCAAATATTTTATCAAACTCAAGAAGTGTAGCTTTTTTATTTGCATCCTTAATTTTTGCATCCTTCAGCATGTCCCATGCTATAGAGAGTGCTTTGGGAATATTTAAGTCATCATCAATCGACTCTGTGAAGAGTTTTCTGTATTTTGAACTTACTCGTCCAACCTTTTCTCCGAGAGTATGAAATTGGCGTACAAGTCTTTCGAAAGCAACCTGAGACGCTTCAAGGTTCTCCCACGAGAATGTTACCGGAGTATTATAGCGAGCCTGAAGAAGCCAATAGCGATAGGCGAGAGGGTGGAAACCTTTTTCAATGAGAGTATTAAGGGTTATTGAATTACCTTCAGACTTTGCCATCTTCCCGCTTTCTACGTTTACGAACGCATTGTGTATCCAATAATTCACAAACGTGCATCCACAAGCATTTTCTGACTGAGCAATTTCGTTATTATGGTGGATTGAGGCAAGGTCTATTCCTCCAGTATGGACATCAAAATGATTTCCAAGGTATTTGCGAGCCATAGCAGAACATTCTATGTGCCATCCTGGGAAGCCCTTTCCCCAAGGGCTTTCGTAGCCAATTCCTGAATTTTTCTTCCATAAAGCAAAGTCTCTCCGATTTTTCTTTTCTCCAGTTGATTCTACTCGAGCAATATCATTTTCTTCTCCTATCCCGCCAAGCTTTCCGTAAGAAGGATCTTTGGATGTGTCAAAGTACATGCCGTCACTTGTCTCATATGCGAAGCCTTTCTCGAGAAGAGTTTCTATGAGCTCGATATCTTCTTGTATATGCTCGCTTGCTTTAGGGAAAAATTCTGGAGTGCTGATATTTAGTTTTTTTAAATCTTCCTTAAACCTCTCGGTATAAAACTCTGTCAATTCTTTCATCGCTTCAAGCGTAATTGGTTTACCCTCTCTTTTTAACCCACGAATTATCTTGTCTTCACCCTCGTCATTGTCTCCTCCGATCCCGACATCGGTGATATTCATGACTTGAGTTACTCGATATTTATCAAATAGAAAAGTTCTTCGAAGTAAATCAGCCATTATAAATGATCGGAGATTTCCAATATGAACATAGTCATAGACTGTAGGCCCGCAGTTATACATGCGAACATGATTTTTTTCTAAAGAAGAAAACTCTTCAATAGCTCCGGTTTGTGTGTTGGTAAATCTAAGCATGTTAGAACCAGTTTTTGTATTTGAAAAAGGCAAAAAAGCACATAGTCGCAAATACCATAATTCCAACTACAATCCAGAAATCTAGAGGGTGGCCGACAATAGGGTTGTTTACTGTATCCATACTAAATATTGCGGCGATAAGAGTTAAAGGAAACGTAACAAATGCCATGATAGTCAGGGTTTTCATGGTCTCGTTTTGTTTTGTGGAAAGCAGGGAATTATTAGTTTCTCGCAGTTCAACCACAAACGCTAAATTGTTTTTGATGCTGTCTTCTACTTTGAAATATTCCTCGAGAATCTTCCGGACACTATACGAGAAGTGTTCATCAAAAAGTTTTTTGCCGAACATATCGAGTGAAAGGAGCACTTCTTTATGTGAATCGGTGGATTTTTTGAAGTTTAGCAGTACACGAGAGAGTTCTGAAAGCGAAACTACCATTTCGCGTTCTTTACCAGAAAATATTCCATCTTCGATCTTACCAAGAGAATTTTCTATGTATTCGAGTTCATTAAATAGAGACTGGTAGATCTCTTGAACAATTCCAAAAAAAATTGTACCGACTGGGTTTTCTCCCAAGCCACGATCAAGTATTGAATGGACTTCGACAACTTTGGAGAATTTATCTAGGGCGTCAATAGTGTCGTATCTAGCGGTGATGAGAAAATTCTTGCCGATCACAAAATCAACCTCCTGTTTTGTGTTGTCGGTATGGCTATGTTTGAATGCAGGGAAGTGGAGAATTAGATAAAGAGAATCTTTATGCATCTCTACTCGAGACTTTACCGAAGGTGAAGTGAGCTCATGAGTGACTGCCCTATGTAGAGAGAACTCTTCTGATATGGCAGAAACCTCCTCTTCACTTGGGTGGATAAGATCAACCCATACAACCCCCTCATGTTCGTGGCGTTCTATCATAGAACCTATAGTATACCATTCGTAGTATCTTTAAAATCGGGTGTTTTATAAAAGTTTTTTGACGGAAAGAGATAAACTTTGAGATAATACCTCTCATAATTATGAAAAATTACCAAAAAAACTTTACCGCGCTCTTGCTTTGTGTTGCTTTAGTATTCGCTTCTTTTTCAGTCGGCAAATCATATGGGCTGAAGTCTCCGCGTCCAGTAGATAATATTTCTCTTCAAAATAAAGAAACTAGCAAGCCGGTAGATGTAGATTTTTCTCCGTTTTGGCAAGCATGGCAGGTGCTTGAAGAAAAGTTTGTTCCGGCAACAACAACAGGTATTAAGGATAGCCAAGATAAAGTCTGGGGCGCTATTGAGGGGCTTGCGTCATCTCTTGGAGATCCATATACCGTTTTTCTACCTCCAGTTGAGAATGAAATTTTCGAGGCTGACGTTCGGGGTAATTTCGAAGGGGTTGGTATGGAAATAGCTCTGCGTGATGGAGTCCTAACTGTGGTTTCGCCTTTAAAAAATACTCCAGCATACCGAGCGGGAATAAAATCTGGAGACAAAATTGTAAAGATTGGAGATACTTCTACTTTTAACATTTCAGTTGATGAATCAGTCTCTCTTATCCGTGGGAAGAAGGGCACCCCCGTTGTCTTTACTGTCATTCGAGAAGGGTCTGAAGAACCAATTGAAGTTTCCGTTATTCGCGATGTTATTGATATTCCAACTATAGATACAGAATTGCGGAATGATGGAGTGTTTGTTATTTCTCTCTATAACTTCTCATCTGTTTCTCCAGAACTTTTCCGCAAAGCACTCAGAGAGTTTATCGATGCGCGAACTGATAAGCTTCTGCTTGATTTAAGAGGAAATCCCGGAGGCTATCTTGAGGCCGCTATTAGCATGGCAAGTTGGTTCTTGCCTTCTGGAAAGGTTGTCGTTCGAGAAGATTTTGGCGGCAAACAAGAAGAAGTTATCTATCGAAGTTCTGGGTACGATATTTTTAATGAAAAGCTAAAGTTTGTAATTTTGATTGACGGAGGTTCGGCATCTGCTTCAGAAATTCTTGCCGGAGCACTTCGAGAGCATAATGTAGCAAAACTTGTAGGGAAGAAAACCTTTGGGAAGGGTTCTGTGCAACAACTCGTACCAATCACTCCGGAGACTTCTTTGAAGGTAACCATTGCACACTGGCTTACTCCAAATGGGCGATCACTTTCTCAAAACGGCATAGAGCCCGACATTGAAGTTTCTATTACTCCAGAGGATGTAAAGGCAGGCAAGGATCCTCAAAAAGACAAGGCGGTCGAGCTCTTGCTCAATTGGGAGAAATAAGTAAGATAAGGCACTATAATCAAAAAAGTCATGAAGGTTATTCTCTTAAAAAACGTTCAAAAAATTGGCAAAAAATATGAAGTGGTAGATGTTTCTTCAGGCCACGCTTCTAACTTCCTTATTCCTCGAGGCCTTGCAGAAGTAGCCAATGCTTCAAATATAAAAAAAATAGAAAGCCTAAGATCAAAAGAAGAAGCAGAGATGAAGGTAAAAGAAGATCTTCTCTTAAAAAATCTTGAGGATTTGAAAGGTTTGACGGTTCGAGTGCAAGAGGTTGCGAACGAACAAGGGCATCTTTTTGCCGGAATCCATCCCGAAGAGATGGTGGCTCCAATAAAAGAACAAACTCGGCTAGATATTCTACCGGAGCATATTATTCTTACTAAACCTATTAAAACTCTTGGTGAACATAAAGTAACCGTTTCAGTCCAAGGCGTATCAGTTGAATTTACTCTCTTGGTAGAAGCTAAATAAAAAGATTCCCAAAAACAAAAACCCCCAGAGATCTAATCTAAGGGGTTTTTGTTTTCTAAATAACGTGGATGACTTTCTTTACAATTGTCCGGTTATCAAAATGAGTTTTTCTCTTTTTGCCCATTGATACGGTGCCGTCCTTGAGAGCAAATAGAGTATGATCTCGGCCCATACCTACGTTTTTACCAGGAAGAACGTCAGTTCCTCGTTGTCGCACGAGAACAAGCCCGGTTCGTGCAAGATCACCTGGGGTAACCTTGATACCGAGATATTTTGGATTGGAATCTCTTCCGTTTTTTGTTGATCCGCCCGCTTTTTTTGTTGCCATTGCTATTCTGCTCCGCTTAGGGCGTTTAGCCTTTTATTCGGAGAAACACTATACTATAGGCAGTGAGTATAAAAGAAAAGTGGAAGGAAATCAAGTCTAGAGACGAACCCCTTTCGATCGAAGAGGATTTTGATATTGTGCCAGTCAAAAAGACTGGTCTTCGCGGGCATATTTTAAATATAAGCCTTATTATACTTTTTGGCCTTCTATGTTTCGGTATTGGCAGGGTATCCTTTCTAGAAGAAAGACAAACCCCTGTTCGTATTTCAGGCGGAGCTAGTTCTCTCTCTGTAGAGAGCCAGATAGATGTTTCTTCTCCTCAAGTAAAAGGGGCTACTAAAGAAGTTGCAACAGGGGAGTCTGTGGTAGCCTCAAAATCAGGGACTAAGTACCACTTTCCATGGTGTCCAGGAGCAAAGCAGATTAGTGAAAAAAATAAGATAGTATTTTCTTCTCCGGAAGATGCGCGTAAGGCTGGTTATAGCCCGGCAGGAAATTGTAAAGGTTTAAAATAATAAATTTAATATGATTGTAATTGATGTTGAAACTTCAGGAACAAATCCAACTAAGCACTCTATACTTTCCATTGGAGCTATAGATTCTCTTCACCCAGAAGAGCAATTCTACGAAGAGTGTCGTATGTGGGACGGCGCACACATAGACGAAAGGGCTCTTGAGGTCAATGGTTTCTCTAGAGAAGAAATTACACTTCAGAGTAAACAATCGGAAGGAGAGCTTATTGCGCAGTTTTTAAGATGGATAGAACTTCGTGAAGAGATTACTCCAGCAGGACAGACCCCACTTTTTGATCTTGGTTTTATTCAAAATGCCGCTGGCCGAGCGGGTGAGAACTACAACCTTCCTCATAGAAGTATTGACCTGCATTCAATAACTTTTGCGCACATGATTCGCCGCGGTATTATCCCTCCTGTTTTTAATAAAAGAACCGATCTCAATTCCGACAAAATAATGGACTATGTTGGAATACCGCCTGAGCCTCGCCCACATAAAGCTATAAATGGAGCATTATGGGAGTTAGAGGCCTTTTCTCGAATTCTCTTTGATAAAAGTATTCTGCCAGAGTTTAATAAATATCCAATTCCTTGGGTTAAAGAGTAGCCTTGAAGCTCGCCTAAATATACTTGATGTATTAAGTATTTTTGATAGAATAGACTCCATATTTTATCTATGGAACGTCAGAAGAAACGCTTTAAAAACTTCGTTATTTCTCTTCAGGTAGGATGGTTTCTCGCTCTTCGCCAAGTCCGTCGTTCGAGCATTGCTACGACGGCGCTTATTATTTTTGTGATGACCCTTACATTTCTTAACCTGGTGGTTATTCGTGGGGTTTTAGTTGGGCTTATTGAAGGTTCAACCGATGTATATAAAAGCGGATATGCAGGAGATGTTCTCATAACAGCTCTTCCTAAGAAAAATTATATAGAAAATAGCCCAAGTGTTCTCGCGACTGTTGAAGCTTTGCCATGGACTAAAGTAGCTAGCTACCGATATGTAGAGGGTGGGACAATAGAGGCAAATTACAAAACAAAACTACGCCTTACGGACGAACCAAACTCGGCAGCGGGGTCAATAGCCGGCATTGATCCCTTACTTGAGGACAAGGCGACTGGCCTTAGTTCTCATATCGTTGAAGGAAGTTATCTCACTTCGAATGATACGGACAGTATCCTTCTTGGCGCAAACTTTTTAAAAAAATATCTTGATATTGAAGCCCCTGGGATATCTCTTCTTGAAGACGTAAATATTGGAGATAAGGTTCGTCTTACTATTGCTGGAAATGAGAAAGAATTTATTGTGAAAGGTATTCTTAAAAGTAAGGTCGACCAGGTTGATTTTCGTATTTTCATGCTCGACACAACACTGCGCAATCTCATAGGCCGAAGCGATTATAACGTAGATGAGATTACTGTAGTGCTTAAAGATGGCGCGGATCCTCTCGTTGTAAAAGATGCACTTATGCGTATGGGGGTTGGAGAGTATGCACGAGTACAGACTTGGGAAGAGTCTTTGCCGAAATTTCTCTTAGATATTAAAAATACTTTTGGCCTTCTGGGAAACGTAGTTGGTTCAATTGGTCTTATCGCAGCCTCAATTACAATTTTCATTGTTATTTTCGTAAATGCTATTACTCGAAGAAAGTTTATCGGTATACTCAAGGGGATTGGAATAGACTCTATGGCGGTTGAGTTCTCCTATGTTCTTCAATCGTTTTTCTATGCTCTAGTAGGTATTGGTATTGGACTTTTGATTCTCTATGGATTCCTTGTCCCATTCATTGAGGCGCATCCTATTAAGTTTCCTTTTAGTGATGGAATACTTGTTGCCGAGATTCCTAATACTATGATTCGTGCAGTAATTCTTATGATTGCAACCCTTATTGCTGGCTATATTCCAGCTAGAATTGTAGTGAAACAGAACACCCTAGATGCCATTCTTGGTAGAAAATAATTTATCTGCCAATTTTTTAAAAAAAATGATACGAGCTCAAAATATTATAAAAAAGTTTCAAAGCGGAGATTCTGAAATCATTGCAGTAAATGATATTTCTTTTGAAGTGGCTACCGGAGAGTTCGTTTCAATTACAGGTCGATCTGGCTCTGGAAAGTCGACCCTTATGTATCAGATGAGTTTACTCGACACCCCGTCATCTGGGGAGATTTATATAGATGGAAGAAATGTAACAAATTTGCCTTTTGAAGAAAGGACAAAAGTGCGCCTTGAAGAACTGGGGTACATTTTCCAAGACTATGCTCTTATCCCTGAGCTTACGGCTCTTGAAAATGTTTTAGTCCCACTTTTTATGCAGGGGATGAGCCGAATAGATGCGGAGAAGAAAGCAAAAGCTTCTCTTGAGCGTATCGGTATGGGAGATCGACTCTCAAATCTTCCAAGTCAGCTATCAGGAGGTCAGCAACAAAGAGTCGCAATAGCACGAGCTATTGCTCATGAGCCAAAGCTTATTTTTGCAGATGAGCCAACTGCAAATCTCGACTCTGAAACTTCTGATATGGTTTTGAAAAATTTCTTAGAACTCAACAGAGATGGTCAAACCATTATTATGGTAACTCATGAGCCTGAGTATGCGCGTTTGACTCATCGCACAGTGACCCTTGCGGATGGAGTTATTATTTCGGATGTTAAAAATAAATAAGTAAAATACAATGGATATTATGAAAGAAAGAATTCAGCGAATGAAAAATACACTTCGATCCCACCCGAAGAAGAGTATCGTTTTTCTAATTATTATTGGATTTATTCTCTGGACTACCTTAGGCAATGGAGGCAATAAGGTAGAAGAGATCACTGTGTCACGCGGTACAGTTGTAGAGGAAGTTGCGGTTACGGGCAAGACGGTGTCCCTTAAAGACGTAGAACTTGGTTTTGACCGTAGTGGACGAGTTGCCTCTGTTCCTGCTCAAGTGGGTAGAGAGGTGCGAAAAGGAGATACTCTTGCAATGCTTGAGAACTCGGATTTTGTAGCAGATCTCAATAAAGCAAAAGCAAATCTTGAAGAAGAGCAGGTTCGCCTTGAAGAAATCCGCAAAACCTCTTCTGGTACATATAGTGATGCTCAAGTGACACTTCTTGCCGCGATTCGAGACGCTTATACAGACTCTGATGACGCTATCAGAAATAATATCGATCGTTTTTTCAAGAATCCTCGAACTTCAAATACATACATTGAGTTTTCTTTTAGAGACAATAATACTCAATATAACTTTCCCATTACTCCAGAGCTTCGCTATAGGATAAATGTTGAGCGCATCGCTCTTGAAGGCGTTCTCATTGCTTGGGAAAAATCTATAAGAGGGCTTGATACTTCTAAAGATCTGGAAAGTTATGCGCGAGAAGCAGAGACAAATCTTTCGAGAATTAAGAACTTTCTTAATGACGTTGCTTTTGCAGTAAATGTTATTGAAGTCGCAGACTTTGCATACGAAACTACTATAAACGGATACAAAGCTGACGTAGCTTCAGCGCGAAATTCTATCTCTTCAGCAATCAACACTCTAATTGGAGCACGAGAAAAAGTTTCTTCTGGACCAAAACTCGGTCAAGGAAATTTTACCGATGTTTTAGCCCAAGAAGCCCGTGTCAGACAGTATCAGGCGCTCGTTGACTCTGCAGGAGCCCAAGTAGCTAAAACTATAATATCAGCCCCTTTTGATGGCCTTGTGGTTCTTCAGGAAGCTAAGGTTGGAGAAGCTGTTACTGCAGGGACCCCGCTCGTTTCTCTTATTGCCCCTGGAGAAATGGAAATCGAGGCGAATATTTCTGAAGTGAATATTGGCAAAATAGCTCCAGAGGATAGAGTGGAAATTACATTTGACGCTTACCCCGGCAGATCTTTTACCGGAAAGGTTGTTTACATCGAACCTGCAGAAACTATAGTTGACAATGTGATCAACTATAAGACCAAGATTTCTATTGAAGGGGATATATCTCTCTTGAAGAGTGGGCTCACAGCAAATCTTAAAATTCTTACAGATACTCGAGATGGCGTCTTATATGTTCCTCGTTATGCTATTTTTGAAGAAAATAACGAGCAATTTGTAACTCTTATTCGAAACGGAAAAGAAGAAAAGAAAAAAATTAGCGTAGGACTTCTTGGAAATGATGGTCGAGTAGAAGTCGAAGGTCTTGCCGAAGGGGATGTGGTGCTTATCGGTACGAAATAATCCATAAGGAAATCTATGAATCTCGAAGATAGCCCAATATTTAAGATTCATAAGTGCATGTTTCTTGCAGAGAAGCTTATCGATAAAGAGCTTACGGGGGCTTTTGATGTGAGCTTTTCTCAGTTTAGAGTGCTTCATGTAATAAATTGCAATCCGGGAGTTTCTCAAAAGAGAGTTGCCTTTATACAAGATACTACCCAAGCTGCCGTATCTCGGCATATCGATGTTTTAGCAGATGAAGGTTTCGTAGCCCTCGCTACGAATAGCGGGAATCGTAAAGAACACAATCTTCATTTAACTCAAAAAGGTAAAGATTTATTTGAGAAAATGTTTGCTTTTGTTGATAAAAAGTTCCGAGGAATACATTCTGCTCTTGGGAAAAAACATACCAAAGAGTTAGATGACATATCAGAAGTTCTTATTCTGACTATCCGAAAGGAATATGGTGATTGGTAAGTATCTCAATATGACACAAACAAATTACGAAATAATTCTTTTCTATAAATATACTTCTATCAAGGATCCAAAGTCCCTGACTTTAAAACAACAGGCGCTTTGCGAGAAGCTCTCCTTAAAGGGGCGCTTACTTATTGCTTCCGAAGGAATCAACGGTACACTTGAAGGCACAAGGGAGAATATTAATGTCTATTGCGATGAACTTATATCAGATGAGCAGTTTAAGGATATTGTTTTTAAGAGAAGCTCTGGTAAGGGCGATGCTTTTCCTAAGCTCAAAGTTAAGTTACGTAACGAAATTGTAAGCTCTCACTTAGGGGCAAAAGATGTAAAACCTTACAATCTTACCGGTAAAAGACTTTCGGCTGATGAACTCCAAATGTGGAGAGACAAAAATAAGGATTTTGTAATTGTTGATATGCGTAATGAATATGAATATAAGGTTGGCCATTTCGAAAATTCTATAAATCCAAAGATGAGTAATTTCCGTGACTTAGAAAAGGCTACAGAGGCATTAAAGGAGGATTTGAAGGATAAAACTGTAGTCACGGTTTGCACAGGAGGGGTTCGTTGTGAAAAAGCTTCCGGGTATCTTCTCTCTCAAGGATTTAATGATGTATATCAGCTTCAAGACGGAATTGTAACTTATATGGAAAAGTATCCGAATAAAGGATTTAAGGGGAAGCTCTATGTATTTGATAATCGAATTACCATGGATTTTGATACAGAAGATAATCACACGGTAGTAGGAAGATGTGATATTTGTGAAGGCCCTACAGAAGAATTTGTAAATTGTAAAAATAAACAATGCAATGCTCACATTCTCATATGTGCTGATTGCAAAGAAAGCAAAGATGGTTTTTGTAGTGAGAGGTGCCGAAGTTTTTTGTATAAAGAAAAAACCTTATCGTAAGATAAGGTTTTGGAACCAGGCCACAAGAGTGTTGTCCCAGGATAGGGTCCGGGCAGAGGCGACAACCATTGTAATTGCGAACAAGACAAGGCAAATGCTAGATCCTAGATGGGAAATGTGATTCCCTTCAAGCTCTCCTTTGGGGCGCTGAAGTATATCCAGCAACTGATTAGAGCAAGAGCGCCTATTAGAGCTCCACCATTAAGCACTTGCCCCACCTGGTAGCCTGCAATCGGGCTCAAAAGTAAGCCCAGTATGAATATGAAACAACCCACAGTCCACTTCCTCTTGTGTGAGATAAATTTCTGTAAAGATAATCCATATAAAAATAGATTAGGTCAACTTGATTTTTTGGTTATTTTATGCTATATAATAAGTGTGAACTTTGAAATTAATCCGCCAAATAATCTTAAAGATTATTTAGGCGAGATAAAGGAACCTTCATCCTTCTTTTCTCATAATACTTTGTGAGAGGGGAAGGGGGAGGCAGCCTGATTAGGGCGAAGTGAGTCTTGTCCGACTCATTCCAAGCTTTCCTCAACATCTTTGTATGAAAATACTACGCGTTGTGGGGCTTGGGCTCGCCATTATCATGCTTAAGTTCCTCGTCCCCAAGATCTTTGTGGGAATTGAAAATATGCTTCTTGCATTTTTTGATTCTCTGACGTCAATATTCTCTCGAGTGGATGGTATCGTGAAAACCAATGGTTTAGCGACTCCAGTTTTTCCCTCGATAGAGTGATTTCAAGCCCCGACCTAACCCGTCGGGGTTTTGTTATAAAAAACAACCCCCACTAGGAAGTGGGGGTGCTCTCAGGGTTAGCCAGGAGAGTCTCTGGGCTAAGGGTTGAGAAGGCTGGGATCGAGGAGATCAACGTCATGATCTCCTCGATGTTGTCGTTGGTTACCCAACCTTCGGCGAACTGCGACGGGTAGAAGGATCGACGGACGCACTCACGGACGAGGCGTTCCATTACTCCTTCTTTTACCGGCCTATTGAGCGCGACGAGATCGCGCTCAAGACCTTTGATGAATCGCTCGGCGTAGCCGAGATACTCATCAGGGTTGCAGTCGTCGCCGTAGTAACATCGAAATGGGTCGACGGTGTTCCAGACGAACAATACCGCAAGTCCCATTTCGCCGTATTCTTTGGCGAAGCATGCAACTTTCTCGCGAGGGTCGTAGGTCATGGTCTCTCCTTGGCTCTAGGCCGAATGGGTTCATATTTACCCAAACACATGGCCCGAGGAAAAAACCTGGCTACCAACCCTTTTTTACGCCGACAAAGATCAAAGTACGCAACATATTATATAGTATTTAATAAAAAAGTCAACTTTTTGCCAAAGTAGCCTAAAAATGGGGTAATAAAGATATGTATTTATACGGCTCTGTGTAGCGATATTATCGGTAATTTTTATAAGAAAAAGCTTGACTTTGGGTTCCTAACGTGCTACTATTAATGCAATCCAGACAAGTGCTGGATTTTTGCTTGCCCATCAGGTTTTCGCAAGAAAACTGTTTGGGTTTGCCACTACCGACACGACAGAATTATTGATAGCCCCTAATCGTATTTTTAATCTTACGACTATCGGTTTATTGGCTGTTATTTCTGGTTTTAGCTCCTTCACTGCTCCACAAGATGTAACACTTACTCCTATTGAGGTTTCCCTCAAGACGGAAGACGTTACCGCTGAGGAAGTGGCTGAAGTTTTGACAACACAAGACAAGGTAGAACATTATTTTTCTGACATTCCTGTCATGATAGATGTTGCTCGTTGTGAGTCTCATTTTCGTCAACACGATAAGAACGGAAAGGTTCTCCGAGGTAAAATTACCCCGGCCGATGTTGGTGTGATGCAGATTAACGAGCGGTTCCACCTTAAGGAGTCACAAAAGCTTGGCTATGACATATATAGCCTTGAAGGAAATATGGCCTATGCCCGGTATCTCTATGAGAAACAAGGGGCTCGCCCGTGGCTCGCTTCGTCAAAGTGTTGGGCTAAATACCAAGAATTAGCACTTAAATAAACCTAAACACAAAACCCCCTCGACATAACTGTCGAGGGGGTTTTGTAATGTCCAGATTTGCTAGATTTTTTCTTTCTCTTTTCTAATCTTTAACCATGCATATATTCCAATAACAAAGAGAATAGTTGAGGTAAGGGTTGAGACTAAGCAGAAACTACAGTACGTCTTTAGAATAAAAGTTTGGACATATAAAAACCAAAGAGAAAAAGCAAATCCAATTGTTCCTAACACACCAAGATAGGTGAGTACTTCTGATTTCTGCTTATCGACGTAGTACATCATAAGAAGTAGTGACGTTAGGTAAAAGATCGCTCCAAGAAGCGCCACAGGCACGCCAAGTATTCTTGAGTATGCGCTTGTTGTTACACTCTCGCATCCTGTGGTGATGAAACAAGGTGGGATTTCTCCAGAAAAAGCTTTACTTGTAAGAAAACTCGCATCGACAAAGCCAATAAAGGCAACAAGTAGAAATATGAAGACTATTTTTTTAGAAAGTAACATATATCTAGTTCTTTTGTATTTCAGATACGATTAGATTCTGGAACTCTTCTATGCTTGTAGGATTCGTTATTTTCTTACCATTTAAATAAAACGTTGGGGTTGAGTTTATCTTAAGTAAAAGACCTTCTTTGTAATCAGATTCTACTGCATTTTTTACTTCTTCACTTTCGTAATCTTGTTTAAATTTTACAAGATCGAGCCCAAGAGCAAGTGCGTATTCTTCAAATCGTGAACTACCTTTATCTTTTGACCAAAGGTCTTGCCCGGCAAAGAGTAACTGTGCCATTTCCCAGAATTTACCTTGGCGAGCCGCGGCTTCGCTTGCTTGAGCCGCATCCTGTGCGCGGAAGTGGATACTTTTGAGAGGAAAGTGTTTGTATACGATCCGCACGTCATTTGGGTACTGTTTTACAAGATCTTCAAGTATTGGTGCGTATGCGCGACATGCTGGGCACTGAAAATCACTCCATTCAACAAGTGTTACTTTTGCATTTTCATTTCCTTTAACATTATCTTCGGAGGTTATAGTGAATGTTGCTTTTTCTTCTGCAACACCGTTTGGATTAGGAAGATTTGATCCACGACTCGATAGAAACATCGCCCCAAATGCTCCAATAAGAATGACTACAAACCCAATACCCCACATGTTTCTTCGTATAAATGACATAGCTTTATTAGATTAGGGTTCTATTGTATCGGTTTTCTTATTTGAAGCAAAACGACCCCTTCGTTTGCAAGCGATGGGGTCGTGTTTCTATTACTACCAAGCTCTCGAATAGCGTTCCGCCTGTCGACGAGCCTCTTCAGTTCTCCGGTTCTCTTGTTGCGCCCGAAGCCTACCTTTCTGGTCTGCTTCAATGGCTCTTTCTTGCAAGATGTCGATTGGATCGACCCCCCGAGCGGAAGCTTCTTCTTGAAGGCGTTGTTTCTTTTCCGCTTTCCTGCGAACCTTCCCGGGTCGTGAGCGAGCTTGCCCGGGAGTCTGCTTACTTGTAAGCATTCGATCTCCTTAAGTTGGTGGTGTTAGAGAATGTTCAGTTCAAACTTATTTTACCACTATTTTTCTTGGTTGAAAATAGGATATATAAGGTGTAGAATGTCCGACGGAAAGTCCACAACAACCTTTCAATCGGAGGATGTGATTGTGACAGAAGAAGTATACAAAAAGGGGCTTCGGGCCACGATCGTCTTTGGAGACGAGACTCCAATACCAGCTCTCATCTTGGGAGAGAACCACATTGTTCTTTTGCCAAACGGCGAAGGAGGCGTTACTGGTCTTCTCGTTTGCAACAGGGATCTTCTCAAGAGGCTGAACCCCGATGCCCGGGTTGAAGTAATTGATCAAAGCGAGGTAAATGTTCCTCCCTACGCCCTCGATCAGATATTGAGCCGAATCGAGAATTTCCGGCAGTATGCTCAATTCCAATCCTTACGGCCTACTGTCGAGGAAGTTGCGGAAGGCCCATCTGGTCTTGGAGAGACTTTGCTTTCGGTCTTTGATGACCACAGCTTTGTTCCTTTCAGCCCAGAAACCGCAAGAGAGCTACTCCGAAATATGTAGCAAGTTTGAAAATCCGCTAGAGTTTTAGCGGATTTTTTGTATACAAAGTTTCTTTCAGATGCTTGTCCACAGATATTTATTGCAGGTGAACTAGAGTTCACTTATTATATATACATATCAAACGCTAATTATTATTTTTATGAGCAAAGCAAGACTCATCACCACAATCAATCGAGAGCTCAAAGATATAAACGAAGTAATAGATTGGAAAATAATCAAAGGTCTTCCATATAAGAGGGAAGCGAAGCGCCACAAGCTTCTTACTGGAATGCTTGGAGATGCGAGAAAAAAGCCAACAGAGCTTGTTTGGAAGTTTGCTTCATTTCTTTTCTAAGACGATGCCAAATACTAAGGAGTTC
The DNA here is from genome assembly GCA_964450705.1 of uncultured Candidatus Saccharibacteria bacterium. Taxonomy (GTDB): domain Bacteria; phylum Patescibacteriota; class Minisyncoccia; order Phycocordibacterales; family Zambryskibacteraceae; genus CAYVDB01. The sequence continues at coordinate 18,957 of CAYVDB010000008.1, forward strand.
CAAAAGAAAAAGATAATCGAATTTTATCGAAAGAACCGCAGAATGCCTGGCTATAAAGAGGTCATGGATCTCTTCGGTTTTAAATCTAAGAACTCTGTTTATAAGCTCATAGAGTGGCTTGTTGAAGAGGGTGTCTTATCCAAAGACTCTCAGGGTCGAATTACTCCGAGCAATATGATTGGTGCGATTCCGCTTCTCGGCCTTGTTGAGGCTGGGCTTCCAACTGACACAGAAGAACAAGACCTCGATACTGTGAGTCTTGAGGAGTGGCTTGTAAATGATAAAGAAAAGACCTACATGCTTGAAGTAAAAGGAGACTCAATGATAGAAGCTCATATTGAAGAAGGGGATTATGTGCTCGTGGAAAGAAAGGGGGAGCCAAGGCTGGGAGATATTGTTATTGCTGAAGTTGATGGTGGGTGGACAATGAAATATTTTCGTAAAGATAAGAGAGGAAAACCATATCTGGAGCCTGCAAATAGAAACTATGACAATATTTATCCAGAGGAAAGCTTCCATGTGGCTGCTATAGTGAAAGCTGTTATAAGAAAATACTAAAATTATATGAATCCAGACATTACTCAAGCTCCAAAACAGTTTTGTGACAACATCGTCATTGCGTCAGGGAAAGATTTTTTCATGATGGCAACGCTTTCTGGCAACAGTGGCACTGTATACGCTCTTACTCCAAGCCATATGAAGAATCTTCTCAAGAGTATTGAGCACCAAGTTGCTCAATATGAGCGTGCGTTCGGTGAAATACCTTCTGACTGGACGCCGAGCGTAAAAAGCCCACTTCAAGCGAAAGATTTAAAGAAGGGAATCGAGGAGTAAGAAAGTTCTTGAGTATATATTGACACAATACTTAAAAATATTGTGTAGATATGGCTAGGGTAGTTTATGCACAGTGCTCTACTATAAAGGTAATTGATATACTAAACATATGCCAGAAGAAATGAGCGAGACAACTCTCGAGAACGTGGCGTTTCAAAGCAGGCAAGACCAAACATTGATGGAAGATCCTGCAGAGCGTTTCGTTTGCGACAGCTGTCAGTAAAAACACCCCGGTTATTCCGGGGTGTTTTTACTTAGGTAACTTATACTTATTTTTCTATATAAACGCAAAACCACCCTGTATAGGATGGTCCGCGGAGTCGGTGTTCCAAAAAAGCACCGGTTACTTTTTCTTTTTCCAAAATATTTACTGTATTTCGATTGATCCCGACAGCATATCAAGTAAATGATTAAAACTCCGGGTTTCAACTTTTTCGCTTTCCTCGCTGGATGCGAGGGCTGATCAATTCCATTTGACTCAGTAGGCGTCAAAGAATCATGATATGGTCTGAAGAACCCGACTCAATTTTTTGATTATTATTTCTGTCATTTTGTTGACTTTATAAAACCAATAAATTTTTGTCGTTTTCACGACTCGCTTGAATTATATGCCCGCTAAGTTTTAAAGGGAAGTGTCTTTTTTAAGAAGCCCATTCTATATATGTGTCGTACAATATATCTTTTGCGACGTTAGGCTATAAGGAAAACAGGAGGAAGTCCTCCCCTAGTGATTTTTTAGTTTTTTAGTTAAAGAATAAAATATAAATTTATATTTTATTTTCATGATTCTGTTCCTTGTACAATCTCTTCGCTTCCCCAGATCAATGCGTGCGTATTCCAGAATTCTTGAGATTCAGAAGTCTTATTCTTATCCCAAGGCTCTGGCTCAGCTTTTGGACCTAAAAACGCTCCAACAATAAGCACGTACCCGCCTGCATCTCTCTTTTTTAGTATAAGAGTGAGCTTATTTGTAGGTTCTGGAGCTCTATTTTTTACAAATCGAGTTCTTCCTTTGCGAAATGGGCGTTGCGCGTATATGATCTCGTCTTCATTGTTTGTTTCTACGCAATTTGAGTTTCCAATTTCTTTATCAAATTCAACAGTCTCTATAAAAAAATCTCTATCCAAAGATTCAGTTTGAGATAAAGCGTCTTCTAACAGAGTTTTATCAATATTTGCGTGTAAATGACTTTGGGGTCTGTCTATTACAGTGTGCCCGTCTTTTAATAGACCTAGAATGTTTTCTTTTTCAATTTCAAGAAGAGATTCTTTCACGGAATTTTATGGGCAAGGTGCGAATTCACATTTAGGGCCTGTTCGTCCTACGTATGATCCGTCAGGACACATTTTTGCATCCATAGTACAGACCACCTGTTCTTCTATCGGAGGTTGTGGTTTTTGAGGAGGTGAAGTTTTGCATTTTGTGAATTCGCAAGTTGGCGGATTTCTTCCAACAAATGATCCATCAGAGCATTCTCTTACATCAGCGGCACAAAAGATTGTTTCGGGGATAGGTTGAGGAGTATATGGATTTTGAGCTTCAGGTTTTATCTCACTTTGCGTGCCACCTATATCTGTTCCAAATGATACAAAGAATACAAAAGTACCCAAACAAATAAGTAAAATAATGGTGAAAATAGTAACTGCGTTTTTTATGTGCGTCATGATCCTTCTATTATAAAACAAAACACCTCGGACGCGAGTGCCGAGGTGTTTTGTTTGTTGAACAGTTTTATGAAAGGTGATTTTTCATAAGCTTAGGCATTTCAAACATACCTACAGTATCTTTGCCACCAAATACCTTCTTAAGTTTATCATCAGTGTTGATGTTTCGCTTATTAGTAGGATCTTGGAGGTTGTGCTTTTTAATATAAGCCCAGAGTCCCTTAACCACTTCAGATCGTGGCATTGGGCCGTTACCTACGACAGCTGCGAGATCCGCGCTTATGTTCATAGGCTTCATGAATGCTGAATTTGATTTTGCCATTGTTTTTGTTGTCTAATTTTGAACCTAATAAGTATACCATTTTAGCTTTTAAATGGCTAGGTCATATCTACCCTTTTAAAAGGTAACCCTTACCCTAGTAAATCCTCCCACCACTTAAAGGTAAAGTGCATGAAAAGATAAAGTGGCACGTAAATCGGTGCCAAGAGATAAAATAAGATAACGTTCCACTTAATTGCTTTCATAATTTTATCCGTTAGTATCTACCCAGCTCTTTAAGTATTCAAAACCTATGACAATCCAGTGCCAGAAAACACCAATGATTATTTCATTCCAGATATATAGAAAGGGTTCAGCTATAAAATTTGTCCAAATAATTTGAATAAAACGCTTTATGTAAGTAAAAATCTCGACGATTTTGGGGGATTTTAGAAAATCAATAATATTGAAATCAAAATAGTATTTTGCCAGTGCAAGCGCTATCACAATCGTGATAATAGCGCTTATAAAGCCTCTTGCTCGAACTTTCTCCATAAAATCAGACTAATTGAGCGGTGGTAAATATGCAAGCGGGTCAAGATATGCTGAAGGACTTGATATAGGAATACTTACTTGTTTACAGAATTTGCTTTGACTATATTTTGCGACACTAACCCCTTCGGTTGCATAGAGACCAAGGTGTAAATGTGGCCCGGTAGAGTATCCTGCCCCAGAAGTTCCTGGTTGGCCCCCAGAAAGCCCTATAACCTCTCCAGAACTCACAGATTGGCCAGGAGAGACCCGCGCCACCGAAAGATGGGCGTAAAGGCTTGAAAGCCCGTTAGGGTGTTTAATGAGGACCCATCGACCGTAGGAATAACACCCTGTTTGGTCATCGGTGTTCCCTACCCCTGTAACTGTTCCTTCAAGAACAGACTTCACAGGCGTACCCATGGATGCTCGAAGGTCGATTCCATTGTGAGAGCCAGATACATAAAGTCTACGGGCATCAACAGTCGCTCCGAATCTTTGGGTAATGGTTATATTATCGAGAGGCCACCGTAGTACTCCTGATTTTTCAGTAGGAATCTTAGACTTATCAATGGCAATTTGAAGTGCGGCCTCATATTGGAATAATTCTTGTTCGAATTTTTTGCCAAGCTCAATATTTCGCGCAAGCAGTTTTTTGTACTCGTCTTCTTTGTTTTTTGTTTGTGTGAGAAGTGTTGATTTAGCCTTCTTATTTTGATCAACGACAACTTTTTGATCAGAAAGATCTTCTTTAAGGTCTACAAGTTCTACTTTTTTACCTTGAGTCTCAGTTTTCTTATCACTAAGCTCTTTCTGGAGTTGTTTTAGTTCTTGGGTTGATTCTTGGACTTTAGATTGGAATTGTCGAAGTGTTTCGATCGTATTCCACAGTTCATTTATGTTTTTATATTTTAAAAAGGTCTCTATAGAAGTTTCAGCATCTATATCCTGTATATTGCGGAGGCTCTTAGCGTGAGCTTCCTT